>CANHSO010000033.1 GCA_947463705.1 Bacteriovoracaceae bacterium | reverse complement strand
TGAAAAGAGATGAGATTTTCCGCTCGAAGGAACGGCTTGAAAGAGTGCTGCGTCTTTTTCGGTTGCAGTGGAACTCATGAATTTGACCTCTCCTGGTGTGAATAGGAGCTGGTCTACCTGCCAGTACGAAATCGCATCCACTTCGTTCAGAGTTGAGCCTTGTTCAAATTGAGAAAGGATTGTTTTCTGTCCGGTCCAATTTCCAGCACCATTCAGGGCTCCCTGAGTCTCGATTGCACTCCTGTAAAAGTTGGAAGTGGTCTGGTGGCTGGAAGGGTCTTGCAGGTTTTGCCGCACGACGCCGCGAACGAGTGCGTCTGTTGGCGCAGTGCCTGAGTAATTGATCCGTTTCGAGAGGAATCCTTTTTGTGATCCTCCCGAGCAGGTCCAGAGTCTGAGTTCCTTGATTTTGGCTTGGTCATCCGTCAGCGTCACCTTTAATTTATAATGGGTGGCCTCATTGACTGGCCGAGCGAGCGGTAAATAGGCGAAGTAAAGTTCTCCAGTGATTGGGCTGGGTAGCATTCCATATTTTTGCCAATTTTTGAGGTTGCAGGCCTCGTAGTCGAGATAGGCTGCTGCCTTGAGATCACGCAATATTCTAGAGCTCGTCTGACAGAGAACCCCTGAGTGATTGCCGCCGGAGTTTGAGTTCGAAGAGGGGTCCCACTTATAAAAAGAGCCCATCGAAGCGAGCTCAGTCCCTTTGCGTGAAGCGCTAGCTGCTTCTGTGTGAGGTGGTGTTGAGCGAGTGGCTATCTTTGAGTGGGTCAAAGGGGCAGCTAGGTTTTCAGCGATATCGGGTAAGTGAGAGAGGTTGGGCCCCGAGCTCCCCTTGTTGAGCTGTGCAGATGGGAGATTTAAGTTTGAGCAGCTCGTGGGTAAAAACAGAGCCAGCGCGGCTCCGACTAGGGTTAACGGGCGCAAGGCTTGATCCACGTTCCGAGTGAGGGGATTCATATCTTCTATTCTGAAGTCATTACTTGATAAATTCAATCAAAAATTAAGAATCTCAACGAATCAACTGGTTACTCAATGTTAAAAGTTATTTACATAGGAGTGCGATATCGCAGCTCATTCAGTCTGAAATCCAGCTCTAGCAGGCTTTTTCGCTGTGTCCTCGAAGACACCCTAACTTTGACTTGAAATCCGACCCCCGTTATCGTAATTAAAGGTCCTGTTTATGATTAAGTTCAATCGAACCACAGAATACGGCCTGATGGCTCTTCGCCACATGAGCCGCAAGCAGTCCGCCGATTCATCCGAAATCACGAGTGCGAGAGAGATCTCAGACACTTACGGGCTGCCCTTTGAGATTACTGCTAAGACTTTGCTTAGGCTCAAAGATAGTGGCTTGATCCAATCTGCTCAAGGAGCCAAGGGCGGCTACACTTTGATTCGTTCTTTGGATCAAATTTCCTTCGCAGAGTTCTTAGTTTTGATGGAGGGACAACAATCCGTGGTGTCCTGTGCAGGTCAGACTAAGAGCGATTTAGAAGCATGTGAGTACGACACCCGGTGTGAGATCAAACACGTCATGGGTCGGTTGAACGAGAGAGTAACCCGATTTTTGTCAGGGATTCAGCTGGCTGAAATTGCGAATGAGTCTTCTGACTTAGTCCACATCAGCAGCTTTAGTGAGATGAGCAACAAAGGAAGTAGTCCATGAAATTACCGATCTATCTTGATTATCATGCCACCACGCCCGTCGATCCTGAGGTTCTTCAGGCGATGATCCCCTTTTTTACCGAGGTTTTCGGAAATGCGGCGAGCAGAAACCATGAGTATGGCTGGACTGCTGAAGCTGCTGTCGAGAACGCCAGACAGCAGGTTGCCAAACTGATTGGTGCAAGTGAAAAGGAAATGATTTTTACCAGCGGCGCTACCGAAGGCAACAACCTTGCAATTCAAGGGGTCGCTGAGATGTACAAGGAAAAAGGTAACCACATCATTACCTCCTGCATCGAGCATAAAGCCGTATTAGATACCTGCCACGCGCTTGAGGAAAAAGGATTTGCTGTGACCTACCTGCCAGTGGATCACTATGGCCAGGTGAGTGCTGAATCGGTTCGCAATGCAATTACCCCCCAGACTATTCTCGTTTCGATCATGGCTGCCAATAACGAGATTGGCACCATCAATCCACTTCGCGAAATTGGAGCTGTTTGCAAAGAAAAGGGCGTGCTTTTTCACACTGATGCAGTGCAAGCCGTTGGCAAAATCCCCATGAATGTCGAGGAAATGGGAATCGACTTATTGTCCATGACTGCGCATAAAATTTATGGCCCAAAAGGGATTGGCGCCCTGTACGTACGCCGAAAAAACCCACGTGTACGCCTCGCTGCAATCGTGCATGGCGGGGGTCACGAGCGTGGGATGCGTTCGGGCACTTTGAATGTTCCTGGAATTGTTGGTTTTGGTAAAGCGATTGAAGTTGCGGGCCGTGTCATGAGCGAAGAAAGCTCACGCATCAAACGTCTCCGCGACTTGCTCTGGGATCGAATTCGCTCTGAATTAGACGAGGTTTTCCTGAATGGTCATCCTACAGAGCATCTCCCTGGTAACTTAAACGTGAGCTTCGCCTACGTCGAGGGAGAGTCCTTGATGATGGGAATGAAAGAGCTCGCTGTATCGAGTGGATCGGCTTGTACTTCGGCAAGTCTTGAACCTTCATATGTTCTGAAAAATATTGGCGTGGGCGAGGATTTGGCTCATACCAGTATTCGATTTGGATTGGGTCGATTCACTACCGAAGAGGAAGTCGACTTCGCTGCTGAGAAAGTGATTAGCACGGTTAGGAAACTCAGAGATCTTTCGCCCCTTTACGAAATGGCAAAAGAGGGAATTGATCTCAAATCTGTGAACTGGACAGGGCACTAGACCCACTCGATGAATAAGGAGACTGATTATGGCCTATAATACAAAAGTAATCGATCATTACGAAAATCCCCGAAACGTGGGTTCTCTGGACAAGAACTCGAAAAACGTTGGAACCGGCTTAGTTGGCGCACCAGAGTGTGGTGACGTGATGAAGCTCCAGATTGAAATCGACGAAAAAACTCACGTCATCAAGGATGCCAAATTTAAAACCTTTGGTTGCGGGAGCGCAATTGCAAGTTCGTCACTGGCTACCGAATGGGTCAAAGGCAAGACCATTGAGCAGGCACTGGCGATTAAGAACACTGAAATTGTGAAGGAGCTCTCTCTTCCTCCGATTAAGATTCACTGTTCGGTTTTGGCAGAAGACGCCATTAAAGCCGCCATTCAAGATTACGTGAAGAAGCACGAGGGAGAGGAGAAGACTGCATGAGCGAGATCCAAATTACAGAAAAGGCTGTGAACGAAATCAAACGCATTCAGTCGAGCGATGCTACAGCAACGAACTCGATGTTGCGTGTGATGGTCGTGGGTGGTGGTTGTTCTGGGATGAGTTATAAACTCGGATTTGACAACCAACCTGCTGCTGCAAATGACAAGGTATTTGAGAAAGACGGCATCAAGGTGGTTTGCGATGCTAAGTCGTTTCTTTTTATCTCGGGCACTGAGCTTGATTTTACCGATGGTTTGAATGGGACTGGTTTTGTCTTTAATAATCCCAACGCAAAACGCACCTGTGGATGTGGAAACAGTTTCTCAGCCTAATCAGAATGCTTGCTCGGAATGCGGACGAAAGCTGGAAGGTTATTTAGCCCACCATTTTTGTTCAACTTGCCAAGCTCCTCAGCCCCTCAGAGAAGGGGAGTCCTATTTTCACGCCTTTGATTTGCCAATGAAGTTTGGGCTGGATGTAGCCCTGGTTCAAAAGCGCTTTTACGAGATTTCGCGAGAGCTGCATCCAGATCGATTTGTATCGTCATCTGTTGATGATCGGGCTAGATCGATGGCTCGGATGAGCTTTCTGAATCAAGCCTTTCAAACCCTGAGAAATTCGTCAGCTTTGCGGGAGTATATCCTCAAACTCTATGGCTTGCGCGCCTCGGGTGTTGAAATGAGAGCCGAGGGACGTCAACCGCAAAAAGCTGCTATGCCGATTGAACTTGCAGAGTCCTGGTTTGAACTTCAGGAGGCAGTCCTGGATGACCCCGATCAAGCCGGTGTCAGAGTGATTGAGTTTGAAGCTGAACTCGCTCGACTCAAAGCTCAAGGCGAAAATCGCCTCAAGTCTTTAGAAGCTCAGTTTGATCGACTTCCAAAAGATGCTGAGACTGAAATTCTCGCGATTTTGAGTCAGATGGATGCAGAGCTTCAGCGCCAAAATTATTTTAGATCGATTGAAAAAGACGTAGAACGGATGAAAAGAAATGTCAGTTCAGTTTGAATCCAGTCAGAAGAAGGGCCCGATCGTAGGGATTGATCTCGGAACCACGAATAGCTTAGTGGCTATCGTTGAAAATGGTGTGCCCCGAGTATTAAGGTCAAAAGAGGGTCAGTCTTTGATCCCTTCTGTGGTGTCCTTTGCGGATCAAAATCACCCCCTGGTTGGTTCAGAAGCGAAGCGCAACAAAGTCAAGGATGCCCAACATACGGTATTTTCTGCAAAGAGGTTGCTGGGTCGTGGATTTGAGGACCTCAAGCCTATTTTGAGCTCTCTGCCTTATGCGTTGATTGAAGATTCCGCTGCTGGTCTGGTTAAGGTCCAAGTGGGTGAAGGCAGTTATTCTGCGGTTGAGATTTCGGCGCTGATTTTGCGTGAAGTCAAAAAGAGGGCAGAAGAAGCCCTCAATTGCCCAGTCGCTCAAGCCGTGATCACTGTTCCTGCTTACTTCAACGACGCTCAGCGGCAAGCGACCCGAACTGCAGGGCGCCTGGCAGGGCTGGATGTACTTCGAATTGTGAACGAACCGACCGCAGCTTCCCTCGCCTACGGTTTGGACAAAAAGCGTCAGGGGCTGATCGCTGTTTATGATCTCGGGGGTGGGACTTTTGATGTCTCAATTCTCAAGCTCCAGGATGGGATTTTTGAGGTTTTGGCAACTCAAGGAGACACTCAGCTCGGGGGCGACGATTTAGATCAGGCCCTAGCTTCAGTCGCAGCTGTAGAGATTTCCAAAGTTTTTGGCATAGATATCTATTCAGATGTTCAACTCCACGCTTCTCTTTTAGAGGCGGCTGAGTCAGTTAAAATTGCTCTTTCAACTCAGGCTGAAGCTGTTTTGCAGCTTAAGTTGGGTGATCAAGTTTACAGCAGGGCTTGGACTCAGTCTGAGTTTGAGGCTCTCGTCAGGCCTATTTTAGACCGAACCGAGGAGCCTTGCTTGAGGGCCCTTCAGGATGCTGGCTTGAAGCCAAGCGAACTGTCTGACGTTGTGCTCGTCGGCGGTCCTTCTCGACTTAAGATTGTTCAGGATACGGCTCGGAAAATTTTCGGTAAAGAGCCCAATGCCTCAGTCCATCCGGACGAAGTCGTTGCGGAGGGCGCGGCGATTCAGGCTGATATCTTGGCTGGGAATAATCGTGATCTCTTGCTTTTGGATGTCGTTCCATTGTCCCTGGGGCTTGAGACCTACGGCGGACTGATGTCTACGTTGATTCACCGAAATACTCGCATTCCTACCGTGGCTCGTGAAGTGTATACGACCTTCGTGGAGAACCAAACTGCTGTAGATATTCACGTTCTTCAAGGTGAGCGAGAGCGGATCGAGGAAAATCGGAGCTTGGCTCGCTTCAAATTAGGCGGCATTCAGC
Source organism: Bacteriovoracaceae bacterium (assembly GCA_947463705.1). GTDB lineage: Bacteria > Bdellovibrionota > UBA1018 > UBA1018 > UBA1018 > CAINWE01. Next base: position 14,078 of record CANHSO010000033.1, on the reverse strand, counting down.
CGGCCCCCGCAGGGATTCCCCGGGTTGAGGTGACTTTTTTAATCGATGCTGATGGAATTCTTCAAGTGGCGGCCAAAGATCTGAGAACCGGGCAAGAGCAGTCCGTCGAAGTGCGACCTACCCACGGTTTAACTGATTCTGAAGTTGAAAAGATGCTGATCAACAGCTTAGAGAATGTTGAGGCCGATGAAGCCTATAAAAAACTAGTTGAAGCTCGAAACAAAGGTGAGCCAGTTGTTCGAGCCGTGGAGAAAAGCTGGGAACAAGCTCAGGCTTTGCTCCCTCCTGAGGAGTGCCAAGAAGTGCAGAATAAGCTTGAGGCCCTTCGTACTGCTTTGAAAGGGGAGGCAGTAGCTGCTATCTATGATGCCACCTCAGACTTGAATCGTGTCACGGTTCGCTTAGCTGAGTTATTAATTCAGGATTCACTCAAGGAAATGAGATAGGCCATGCCAAAAGTAACCTTTATGCCGATGAATACGACCTTCGAAGTCAAGAAGGACCAAAGCATCTTAGATATTGCCCTCGATCATCATGTTCCGCTTCAGCATGCGTGCGGTGGCTTTTGTGCCTGCACCACGTGTCATATTATTGTCAAAAGTGGGGCATCTGCCCTCTCCCCTATGGAAGAAGAGGAGCAGGAGCGCCTGGAGAGAATGGGGATTCTGGATGACTATTCTCGGTTAAGCTGCCAGTCTAAAGTTCATGGAGATGTAGTTGTCGAAGTCGTGAATATCGATGATCATTAAGGAATGATATCGAACTTCCGACGGATTTCGTGGGCTCATCAGGTAGGCGCAGGACTGGGTCTGCTTTGGACCATAAGCCTTTTGATCGGTTTCTCTCAAGTTAAGGCGGCCCCCACTCTTGTTCCGAAGGGTCGGAACTCAAAAATGGCTCTACGAGAACCGAGTGAGTACGTTGGGAGAAAGTTCTCGTTCCGAATCCGAGGTGAGCCCGAAACTCTCGATTGGAATCGGGCTCATACCCCAGTCGAGGCAGCTCTGCTGATGAACCTCATGGAGGGCTTGGTCTCGATTGATAGTCAGCTCAGGATTACTCCAGCCTTGGCCGAGAGTTGGCGGCTTTCGTCGGATCACAAGACTTATACGTTCAAACTTCGACCCGGTGTTCTCTGGTCCGATGGGGTTGAGTTGAAGGCGAAAGATTTCGTTTACAGTTGGAAACGGTTGCTTTCACCTCTGACCGCAGCAGCCTACTCTTATTTTCTTTTTGATATCGATGGGGCTCATGAATTTCATGACGGTCGGTATCAGAGCTTTGAGCAGGTGGGAGTCAAAGCCCTCGATGATCATACTCTCGAAGTTCGACTCGTTAAACCCTTAGCTCACTGGATTACAATCCCTGCCTTCTGGGTGACTTTTCCCATGCGACAGGACGTCGTTGAGTCCAATGGGATTGGGTGGGACGCTCCTGGGCGGATGGTGAACCTAGGACCTTATTCTCTCGTGGCTCACGAGTTCGGTTCAAAAATCGTGCTGAAGGCTAATCCTCGCTACTATGGCGAGCATGGGAATGTCGATACCGTGATTGCTGAAATGATCAGTGACGATTCAGAAGCTTTGGTCAAGTTTCAATCAGGGCAACTGGACTTTCTCACTGATGTTTCTGGCATTGAATTAAAAAAGTCAAAAAAAAGGACCGACGTTAAGACCTTTAGTCTTCTAAAGACTGCCTACCTAGGATTTGCCATCGATAAGTACCCCCTGTCTGATCTCAAGTTGAGAAAGGCAATTGCCATGTCTCTCGATCGAAATCAGTTAGGTGGGTTGAAAAAGGCAGCGACGTCCTATGTGCCTCCAGGGATGCTGGGGTATTCTCAAGACATAGGTATCAAATTTGATCCTACTCAAGCCCGTAAGCTTCTCCAATCGTCGGGGCTTGATTTGTCTCGCTCACTGAATATTGAATATAGTCTCCCTAATTGGGATAAGGCTATGGACATTGCTCGTTGGATTCAAGATCAACTCAAAAAGAATTTGGGCATCAGGATCACACTGAATCCGCAGGAGAATAAAACGTTTCGCAATCAACTTGCGCTCCACGAAACGCCACTTTTTTACGCAACTTGGACGGCTGACTATCCTGATCCAGATAATTTTTTGTCAGTTTTTCTGAGTAACTCGGGGAATAATTTTACTGCCTGGAAAAATGCCCAGTTCGATGCGTCGGTGGAAAGGGCTCGGATTGAGTTTGATCTAAAGAGGAGAGAAAAGCTCTATTTTGATCTACAAAGAATGATCCAGGAACAAAACGTAGTGATGATCCCACTTTACTATGAACCAAACTTGGCATTGGTCAGTGCTCGTGCTAAAAACGTGCAGTTGAATCCACTTGATTTTCTCTACTTGAGGAGCGTCCATGTTATCCCTTAAAAGCGAAGTTGGTAAGGATGTAGGACCGTATCAGGAGGACGTTACTGCTGACCGAATCCTCAATTTTTGTAGAGCCATCGGGGCGACTGATTCCCATCAAGCGCCTCCGACGTTTCTGACTGTTTTTAGAAAAGCGGAATTTGAGCTTTTTAATCAGCTTGGATTTGATCTTTCGCAAGTCCTCCATGCTGAACAGGAATATGAGTATGAAGGTGTGATCTTAGCCGGTGATCGGGTTGAATTTAAGACGGCCCTGACTCATGTTTTGGAAAAGCAAAGTACGAAGTCCTTTATGCAGTTTCTGACCTTTGAGACTGAGTTTCATTCCCAAAGAAACACAAATCGCTTGAGAATTGGAAAATCGAAAACCACTGTCGTGATCCGAGGGAGTATCTAGATCATGTCTATTCAAAAAGGTCAGCAGGTCGAATTTAAATCGGATGGGCCTATTACTCGCGAACAACTCAAAAATTACGCTCTCGCTTCTGGAGATTCTAATCCCATTCATCTCGACGAAGAAGTCGCTAAGAGAGTGGGTTTGCCAGGAATTATTGCCCACGGAATGTTGATTGCCGCCAAAGTTGCCGAGCGGGCCAAGGACTTTGTGAGTGCTGAAGCTCAACTTCAGGGCTTCGAATTGGTGAAGTTTCAGAGTCGATTCAAAGCCATGACTCTTTTGGGTGATACGCCATCCTATGGTGGCGTCGTGAAAGATTTTAACGATCAGGAGCTCGTCCTCGACCTCCAGGCTAAGAACCAGCGCGGCGAAGTGACGACTCAGGGAACTGCTCGCTTCAAGAAGTAAGTTGCCGGGTTTTCAGTCAGCGCAGAGGACTAAAAAAGTGGGATAAAGGGGTTCTGACAAAACAGGAAGGGGTCTTCCTTTTTTGTCAGAAGGAAGGTATCATTAAAGAATGGCCCATACCCGAGATCGATCTCTAGGACCCCTGATTGAGAAAGCTTTAAAGTTCAGTTCGATTGTGGGTGTTTTTGGTCATCGTCAAACTGGCAAAACTACATTAGTGGAAAATCTAGGGGCAGAATATGTCACCTTGGATCGCGCTCAGGATTTGAATCTCGCTGAGCAGAACCCTGAAGCTTTTATACTCAATCGGGAACTCCCCTTTGTGATTGATGAGTGCCAGCTCGCACCGCTTCTTTTTCCTGCACTTAAAGACGCAGTCAGAATGAGGAAGTCTCCAGGTCAGTATTTGTTGACAGGCTCTGTTCGATTCACGAGTCGCAAAGTGATTCGTGAATCTCTGACTGGAAGATTGTTTCAGCTTGAACTTCTGCCTTTGACACTAGAGGAAGCTCAGAGTCGGCCGCTTTCCGACGCCCTGATTCGATTCTTAAAAGCAAAAAACCTGAAAAGTTGGCAGGCCCCTGATAAAAATCCTAGTCGCTTGAATGAACTGCTTCGCCATTTTGAAGTCGGTGGGCTACCAGGCATTTGCTTCCATCGCGAACCCGCGATTCGCGCAGGGAAGTTTGCATCTCACACGGATACCTTGTTGCGGCGAGATCTCCGTCTTGTTTGTGAGACTACTCTTCCAGCTTCAGTCGTTCAGGCAGTTCTAGCGGAATTGGCTTTAGGTCAGGGAATGCCACTTGAGTTAGCAGCCCTATCCAGGCGAGTTCGGGTATCAGTAAAAACCCTGCCGTACTTGATTGATGCGTTTGAGGCGCTTTTTTTGGTTCGAATTCTTGAGTGTCGAGGGGGATCAAAAAAGCCCATTTTATTCTTTGAAGACTCCGGTCTTGCTCACTACTTTTCTCAGGGGAGAATTCCTGAAAGTAGCCTTGCACTCAGACTGGCATTTTCTCATTTTTTTCCACAGTTTCACTATAGACCTGAACTTGTTTCTCGGTTGTTCTGCTACCGAACTCGCGGCGGCGCAGAGGTGCCACTAGCTTTTGACACGCAATTGGGTATTTTGGGGGTGATTCCAACCTGGTTTGACACCCCTACTCCTGCTTTATTAGCTAGCGCGCGGAGTTTTCAGAAGACCTTTCCTGGATCTAAAGTTTTGATCCTGGGTCAGTGGAGCAGGAGAGGTGAGTTGGCTCCCAATGTCTGGGTCGATCATTGGAGTGCTTGGGTAGGATGACTCCTAGCCTCGGCCTAACAGATCTCGGTCCATGACCGTTTTACGTCCGTGAGCGTTGGCGCTTGTGATTGCACGATCGGCGAAGTCCCGGACCTTTTTAGACAAAACCTCCATAACCGCGTCCGAAGTGCTCATTCCGGATTGGTCACGGATGTATTTTTTAACCTTGGAGACCACCACGAGGACCTCGTCTTCTGATCCGGTCAAAACCTCAGGCTGAGGAGATTGCTGGGTTTGATTCGCTGGGGTGCTTGAAACCAGCTTTACTGTCGTGCTCTGATGGGTTGAGACTCTTGGAGTCTGGGTTGCTGCTGCCTGCGCCGGGGCCCTTTTTTCAAAAGCCCCTGCATCGCGGTGGTTCATCACGGGGATGTGCGCGTCAAAACACCGTAGGTCGCAAAAAACTAAGTCTGTACGTACTCGGTTACAGGTGGACACACTACAGATCCAGTATTTTTGCCCGAATGAGATCAGTTTTTTACAGGTTGTGCATTTGCGCCAATAGGTGGGTTCATTCATATTAAAAACAGTATATCTGGATGTTGGAGTATTTCAAAGATCTCTGAAGAGCGATAGTAAATCCTCTCTTGAAAGAGAATTGTTACCGAGGGTACCCTCAAGGACTTGCGTTGCAAGCTGGCTCTTAGACTTTTGCAATTCCAGAATTTTCTCTTCGATCGTATTTTGAGCGATCAGTCGATGCACAAGAACGGGATTGGTTTGGCCGATTCGATGGGCGCGGTCTGTGGCTTGTTCTTCTACCGATGGGTTCCACCAAGGATCCATAATAAATACGTGATCCGCCGCAGTTAGCGTGAGTCCCATACCACCCGCTTTGAGTGAAATGAGCATGACAGTAGGACCGTTCGGATCTTGAAATTCTGAAATGATTTTTTCACGGTTTTGAGTAGATCCATCCAGTCGAATCCAAGAAATGGATTTCTTTTTAAAACCCTTTTCAATTAGATCGAGGTAGGACGTCCATTGCGAAAAGACCAGTGATCTGTGCCCTAGATTGATGGATGTTTCTAAAGTCTCAAGGAGTAAGTCTAGCTTTGACGACGACGGCAGTGAGGCTGCTTGGCCCGGAATCAGAGCAGGATGACAGCACGCTTGTCGCAATCGTAAGAGTAATTCGAGTGCTGCAATGACGGACCCTCCTTGTTCGAGCTTCTTGATGACCTCCTGTCGGGTGGAGGCAAGTAGGGCCGAGTACAGCTCACGCTCCTCAGTGCTGAGCTCACAATACAAGATCGTTTGGGTCTTAGGAGGGAGCTCAGGAGCGACATCCCGTTTGAGTCGTCGCAAGATAAAGGGCTTAATTTTTTTCTGGAGCTCTTGCCCGGCTGATCTTTGGCCATTCGAAATGGCTTGAGAGAAGTTTTCTCTAAAATCCTCAAGGGAGCCTAAAAGACCTGGATTGAGAAAGTGGAACTGACTCCAAAGGTCCTCTAAGCGGTTCTCAATCGGAGTGCCACTCAGTGCGATTCTGAAATCAGCTTGAAGCAGGTGAGCAGCGCGAGCCGTTTGGCTTTCTGGGTTTTTAATCAATTGGGCTTCATCCAAAATGACGGTGTCCCATTTTTCTTGCGTCAAAAGATCTCGATCCATGCGGAGTAATGCATAACTACTCAGGATGATGTCTTTCTGTCGGTCGAGCTTCCGAGCGCCTCCGTGATAGACGCAAACAGAAAGAGACGGTCGAAACTGCCGGATCTGAGACTCCCAACTTGGAATGACACTGGTGGGAGCGATGATCAGTGTTTTTCCGCGTATCGCGCATAGAGCTTGGAGTGTTTTTCCTAAACCCATATCGTCCGCGAGCATCGCACCCAAATGCAAATCACGAAGGTAGCTCAACCAACTGACCCCTTGCTTTTGGTAGGATCGGAGCGAACCTGCAAGGTCGCTGGGGAGCTTCGATTCTGGGATTTTCTCAATCGATCTCAGTCTGTCCCTGAGTTCTGCAAGTGAGGGTGGCGGCGTCAGTCCGAGATCCTCGAATGTCTGAGCGAGTTCAGGTTGTAGGTATTTTGGGAGTTTTTTGTTTAATTCTTTGAATCGGAGGAGAGATTCGATTTTTTCGCCGAATCGAGAAAGCCAATCCAGCGGAAGAGGAGCCCACCCGCCATCCAGAATGGGGAGGTAGTTCTGATTTTCCCGCCAGGCTCGAAACACCGATTGGGCGTCTACCCGAACGGCACCCCCGGTGGAGGCTACTGAACCTGATTTGAAATAAAAGTCAAATCGATCCTCGTCTCCTTCCAAGACTCCGACGAGTGACTCTCGAATCGAGAACGCCTCAATCCCGTCGCCAGACGTTGCCCAGATTCCCGCTGTTTTCACGCGCGAAACAAAACCTAGGGCCGCCTCTCTCTCCAGTTTTGTAGGTTGCCCCACTCGAAGTTGGAGGTCGGTCTGGAGCTTCCGTCGCAATGCATCTTCGCCAGCGAGGTCGGGTAGAATAATAGGCGGTACTCCGCTTTTCGGAGTGATACTTTCGTATTCGATTCTCGGGGTTACAACCAAAATCTGTTCATCTCCCAGACGATTCATTTCGAGGCGGATCTTGGGTGGAGCCTTCACGACTTGAGGGAGCCGCTGGGACCGGACTTCGACTGTTAATTTTTTTTGAAGTGAAGGGAGGAGTTGGGTGAATAGCGTTGCAAAATCCTGTTGCCCAAAAAATTTCCCGTCGCCCTGAAGTGCTGTACGTTCTTCAAGAGTCAGGCTTGGAATTTTTACTGCGTGAAGTGTATTTCCCTGGAGCACTGCTCCATTTTTAAACTTCCTTTGGACCGTAAGTTCATTCACTGCGCGAAGTCTAAATCCTTTTCCCTCTTCAATCATTTCGGCTTTGAGTGAGATGGGCTGCGCTGATACCTGAATCGGCTGACCGTCTAGAAAAATTGACGTGCATTGCGAAAGTCCTGAGATGAGTCGCGCAAGAGTATCGGGGTCTAGGGTTCCGGGTTGATTCACTGCGCGTTGACCAATGATTCCATCAATTGCAAAATCATCTTGAGTTACGGTCGGTAGCGGTGCTTGGATTCTTCCGGACCGGATACCACCCACCCATCCCACGAGTGAATCCTTGAGTGTTTCCTTGCGTTCTGGGCTCGAAACGATCCAGCGTTCAAAGATCAGAGTCGAGTCTTGCTCTTTAAAGCAATATTGGACGTGGGTGGGTTTGGGAGACTCAGCTCCCGAGTGGGAGGGAGAGGATTCATTTCGTGAAAGTTTTCCACTTTTTAAAGCGATCATCGAGGCAACGACGTGAGCGCAGACGTCATTACGGTCGTTACAGTCACAGTACCAGTCTTCGTCCTCAGGCCAGAGCGTGACCTTGCGACTCACTGGGTGATCCGGAGTGCGAACTCGGAGAGTGATCTCGGCGTCGGATCGTGAGTCTTCAAAAATTGAATCCGTCCGAGCAATAGCTACCCCTTTCGACCAAATTCCGGGGAGGCAGGTTTCTTGGATGATTTCGAAGAGTTCTTGGAACTGAGGCAATTCCATAGCTTTGGAAACTTAACATAAATGACTGGGGTTAGAAACAGTTCCTATAAAACCTATCTAAACCTATCTAAAATTGATCAAAATGAGTAAGTTTTGAGCAGAGCTCTGGTTGGGGCCTAAGATCGACGAATATTATGTTAACCCAGCGCCATATAAAGCGGTCCAAAAGAGAGCAATTGTGATGGAGCGACCGAAAGTCGGACACTTCGTAAAAAAGTCGCAAATTAAGTGGGAAGCGTCCTGAGAGGCGCTTGCTTTTAGTTTTTTGCGGAGTTAGTTTTTCGCAGGTTGAGACTTTAACTGACCAAGCAAAACTCTTTATGCAAATCGCCCACAAAATCGAATTGAAAGCCAACAACACCCAGATGACCTACTTTAAAAAGGCCTGTGGTGTGGCTCGTTTTGCTTGGAACTGGGGCTTGGCCGAGTGGGATCAGCAGTTCAAGTCTGGCCAAAAGCCCTCGGGCATGGCGCTCAAAAAGCAATTCAACGCGATCAAGGAATCAGAATTTCCGTGGACCTACGAGGTCACCAAGTATGCATCGCAGCAGCCTTTCTTGGACTTACAAGATGCGTGGAAGCGATTTTTTAAAAAGCTGGGCGGCAAACCGAGATTCAAAAAGAAGGGTAAATCTCACGACTCATTCTATGTGGGCGGAGATCAGATCCAGTTAGACGAAAGTAAAAGGAGGATTAAAATTCCCAATCTAGGTTGGGTGAAAATGAGGGAAAGTCTCAGATTTGATGGAAAGATCAATTCTGTAGTCATTTCGCGAACAGCGGACCGCTGGTTTGCGTCGATTCAAGTCGAGGCTCCGATTTTATTTCCAAAACACGAAAACCAAGTGTCAGTGGGAGTCGATCTTGGGGTCTTGCAACTAGCGACGCTGTCAAACGGGGTAGTGTTTCAATTACAAGGCTGAGTGGCGAGGCGCTCAGGTTGTGATTCATCCACGCTTTTTCCCATCCTCTAAAAAATGCAGTAGCTGCGGAGACGTGAAGGAAGCTCTGAGCTTATCCGAACGGACCTACAGGTGCGAGTGTGGCTTCACGATGGACCGAGACCTGAATGCTGCAATGAATTTAAATCCAGTACCGAAAGCTCTTCGGGAAATTACGCCTGCGGAGATGACGGCTCTGCGAAGATCGGTTCATCCGGTTTTTGTAACCAGCATCGTGGAAACAGGAAGTCAACACCAATTGCTATGTGGATAGGTTTGGATAAGTTTGACGGAGCGGTTTTGGGCTGGGATTTCCTTTTTTGATGCAATTTTAGTTAAATTTTCTATAACTAACAGATGAACTTTTACTCTGACTCCAGTGAATGGCGCTATTTATTTAGAAACGCAATTGATTGGGACACGATTATCCCTCTTTATCATCCGACTTTTCCGACTTCAGAGGGTTTTAATGATAAAAGTGAACTCATTGATTTCTACGAAGAGCTGCTGATGACCACTGGCAAGTGGACGGCTGAGGTGGTTGCATCACGTGCCCGTGAGCTTGACGAAGTGGGTGGCGGTAAACTCGTGGATGGCAGGGTTGAATTGTCTGACGTTTTGAAGAAGACCTATCAAGAAGCTAAGGACATGGATTTCTTCGGTATTACCATCGACCCCAAGTACGGCGGAATGGGTGCCCCTCAGATTTTTTCTCTTTTAGGTTTTGAGCAGGCGAGTCGAGCCTGTGTTTCTACGGCGACTCAGCTCGGATTTTTTACCGTGATCGCTGAGATGATTCATCGATTTTGCAGCGAAGAGCTAGCGAGTGAGTATATTCCACAGATTCAAAAGGGTGAGATCAGCGGTAGTATGTGCCTCACTGAGCCTGATGCAGGTTCAGATGTGGGCTCACTGAGAACGTCAGCGACTCCTCAAGTCGACGGCACCTATTTATTGAACGGCTCCAAGTGTTTTATCACGAATGGAGGCGGAGGTTTAGGCTTTGTCCTTGCGAGGGTAAAAGGTGCACCTGCTGGGCTCGACGGAATTTCAATGTTCCTGGCAGAAGAGTGGATGAAAGACCCTCAGACGGGCGAGAAAAAGCACAATTATCGAATCGGCAAGATCGAAGAAAAAATGGGAATGCATGGTTCCGTGACCTGTGAAGTGGTCTACGAAGACACTGTAGCTCGTTTGGTGGGAAAGGAGAATGAAGGCTTTAAGCTCATGCTCCATCTCATGAATGAAGCACGAATTTCGGTGGGTCTCCAGGGATTAGCCGGGATTGAGGCCGCTCTTGATTTAGTGAAAGACTATGCCCTCAATCGTAAGCAGTTCGGAAAGTCGCTTCTGGATCTTCCGCTTTTTAGGCGAAATTTTGATGATTGGGAGACCGAGCGCGATGCATTACGCGCACTGCTCGTCGATACGGCTTCTTACTTTGATATTTTTCAACGACTCGATCTTAAACAACGCCACACTGGTGATTTAAGCGAGAATGAAACTCAGCTTCTCGCTCAGGCCGCCGCGGTCTGTCGTGATCGAACTCCTTTGGTGAAGTACTACGGCTCCGAAGCGAATACTTTGATTACTCAGCGGGCGATTCAGGCCTTTGGTGGGTACGGTTTCATGAAGGAATATGATGTCGAGCGCCTCCACCGAGATAGTTTTGGTGCGCTGGTGTACGAGGGAACTTCTCAAATTCAGGCTCTGATGGCGATGAAAGATTTTATGAAGTCGGTGATGACAAAACCAGGCCGGTTTGTTCAAAGCCTGCTCGCTGAAATTCCTGGTCGACCCATGAGGGGAGAGTCTGAGTACAAGAAGGCAGTTCGCAACGTGAACTTTGAGTTTAGGAAGAGTGTGGCGGGATTGCTCGTCAGATGCTTTAAGCCTGAGTTGAAACTGACTGAAAAAGGGCTTAAAGAAACTCTGACGCAGCTGAATCAGCTTTTCAAAAAAGAGTATTGGCAAGATCAGAATCATCTGGATCGTTTGATGACTCACGCCGAGACTTTATGCCAAGCCATGGCCTATTTAGAAACCCTCAAAGTGCTGGCAAACCACGCCAGCAAAGACGAAGCGCGTGGAGCGTTATTTGATCGCTACCTCAAGCTCGTCACCCCTCGATTTGCCGCAATCTATGCGGATTGGAAAATTTAATCTGAAAGTGAGTTTTTGTGCAGTTTTTTAAAAGGAAGCAGTTGTCTGAAGTTCGTGATGGTGCTGGCAAATCTGGCTTAGTGAAAAGCCTGGGCGCAGTTGATTTAATCTTTCTCGGTCTTGGGGGGATTATCGGAACCGGGATCTTTGTTTTGACGGGTTTGGCTGCCGCTCAATATGCGGGACCAGCAATCACTTTATCTTTTCTTTTGGGCGGGATTGCCTGCGTTTTTACAGCCCTCGCCTTTGCCGAGTTAGCATCGATGCTCCCCGTTTCAGGGAGTGCTTATAGTTACGCTCAGGTCACTGTGGGTGAAGGGATTTCGATGCTGGTCGGGTGGACTATTGTCATGGTTTTTTCCTTCGGCTCAGCAACCGTCGCCTCAGGTTGGTCCGGTTATGTGATCGGGATTTTGGAGAGCGCTGGAGTTTTCCTTCCGACGGCTTTAACCAAGATTCCCGCTGAGGGCGGTTGGATTAATCTTCCGGCAGTATTTATTGTGATGCTTCTGACCTCGATCGTTTTACGAGGTACCGAAGGCGCAACTCGATTTAACGGTATCCTCGTTGTGGTTAAGTTGTTGGCAATTGGCTTGTTTATCTTTTTGGCAGTGCCGCATGTCGACGCAAATAATTGGGTGACTTTTGCGCCCAAAGGATTCGACGGAATCGCTGCCGGTGCTGCTGTGATATTTATGGCCTATACTGGATTTGATGCGGTCGCTACTGCAGCAGAGGAATGTAAAAATCCGAATCGAGATCTCCCGATTGGGATCATTGGTTCTCTTGTCGGATCTGCGATTCTTTACGTGATTGTAGCAGGTTTATTGACTGCGATTGCACCTTACTCGCAATTAAATAATCCGCAACCGATGGCTTTTGCTTTGCGACTGAATGGAATTTCGGTGGGAGCTACTCTCGTGGCGACTGGAGCCATTGCTGGGATGACGACGGTGATCTTGACTCAGATTTTCGCTCAAGCGCGTATTTTGATGATGATGGCACGCGACGGTTTGATCCCTGGAGCTTTTGCTTCGGTTCATCCTCGGTTTTCTACTCCTTACGTGGGAATTCTGGTGAGCGGATTTTTTGTGATCCTGATTGCTGGTTTTTTGCCCGTCTCAACCCTTGGGCAAATTAGCAGCATGGCCACACTGATGGTTTTCGCTTTCGTCTCTCTGGCTGTGATGATCCTGCGATACACTCGTCCCAACGAGCGTAGACCGTTCAGATGTCCTGCAGTCTACCTCGTAGCGAGCTTATCCTGCGGTCTTTGCTTGTTCTTGTTCTCTCAGTTGTTTTGGGTGAACTGGAAGCCCTACTTGCTTGCAACCCTCGTTGGCCTGATTACCTACCTGGGATACGGGTATTGGCACTCGAAGGCTCGGGTGACCGGCTCGGCAAGCTAATTTTTTCGACGGCCCGATTCCTCGTTTTAAAAGCGAGGAATCGGGCCAAATTGAGCTCCGTCTCCCCATGGAATCACCTTAAATCCTATCCAAAGCCCCCGAAATCCCGCGCCACGGTAAAATATCCGCCTGGGTCCGAGGCTGGCGATCCTCACCTCCATAAATCAAACATGGCCTCTCGGCTTCGACGCCTGCAAGAGTTGTCCAGGCACGGAGTGAATCCAACCAGTCCGTGGCAATCGTAGCACCTGATTTAATTTCGACCGCAAGAGCCCTCCCACCCAAATCAGCAACCAAATCAACCTCAAGCCCTTTATGATCGCGCCAGAAGTAGAGATTGGGTGTTTGGTGTCGATTGAGCTTTCGCTTCATAAACTCGGTAATGACCCATCCTTCAAAGATCGCTCCACGCATAGAATGGCTCTGCAGCTGCTCGGGTGTCTGAATACCCAGAAGCGAGCAGAGAAGTCCTGAATCATAAAAATAAAGTTTGGGTGACTTGATCAGGCGCTTAGAAAAATTTTTGAAATAAGGCTGGAGCCGAAATACCAAAAAAGTTGCCTCTAACAAGTTGATCCAATGACCTGCTGTGGCATGAGAAACTCCTGCATCATTTCCGAGACTAGTCAGATTTAGTATTTGACCGGACCTCCCTGCGCATAGCTTCAGAAATCGTTGAAAAGTCCCCAAGTCCTGAACTTTTAAAATCTGCCGCACATCTCGTTCAGCATAAGTTTGGATATAGTCGCTGTACCAATCCATCGGCGGCGGAGCCCGATCGTAAATCGAAGGATAGGCCCCTTGAAATAACAAATCTTCGAGCCGATCCGGCAGGCTACCTGCGCTTTCTAACTCACTGATTGACAGTGGTAAAAGAGTCAGCATAGCTGCACGCCCTGCGAGGGACTGCGAAACCGCTGAGAGAAGCGTGAGCTGCGCAGAGCCCGTGAGAATGAAAAGTCCATTCTTTTTGCCTTCATCAACCCTGGTTTGAATGTATGAAAGAAGATCCGGGCATCGCTGGACTTCATCGATTACAGCACCTTCTGAAAAACGCTTGAGAAACCCCCTGGGGTCCATCTGAGCGAATTCCCGCTCGTCCAAATCTTCGAGCGAGACGTAGGGTTTATCTGGAAACAGCGCTTTAGCCAACGTCGACTTGCCGGCTTGGCGCGGGCCGGTGATCACCACTACAGGATAGTGCTGGCTCAGCTTGAGAAGAGTAAAAGCAGCAGAACGATCAATCATACTACGCTCAGTCTACCGTGTAATAGCTTGAAATCAATGGAAAAGTACATATTGAAAATCCAATTTTCAATATGTACTCACACCACTGGGACGCATCTCATAAAGTGGGCCAAGTTGAGCTCCGTCCCCCATGGGTCCACCCGTTCATGAAACCCCACAAATACCCCTTTTTCTGAACTTAAGGTCATAGTTGACACCCCTTTTCTTTGATTGAAAAAAAGTATCAAATCCAGATCTTAAGTCGATTTAAAGAGGTCAGAATCCCTGGGTAATTAACCGAGGACAGAATCG
>CANHSO010000032.1 GCA_947463705.1 Bacteriovoracaceae bacterium | reverse complement strand
GTTGGTATTCAATTCGCTCCGCAGTCTCTCGCAGGCCTGAGTCCGTCATGGACTGGTCGCATTCAGAGCATGAGGGTGGCTGCGAGTCCTCTAGGGTGACCTCCTGAACGCGGGCATCAGGAAACTGATCACTGGGAAGCCGAGTGCGCTGGTCAGCTCCCCCTTTAGGACTTTTAATTACCCACAAGTTTGACAATCATTTGTGAATGGTTTCCTATGCTTGCATGACATCATGGGTAGACAACGAGATCGGGGAAAGTAAGTTCAGAGACGGGCGGTTGGGCAAGAGGTTCTTAAAGCTAGTAAAGAACCTTTCTGAGAGAATTGGTGATAGCGTTCCAGTTGCGTGTCAAGATTGGGCAAGTATTAAGGCTGCCTATAGATTTTTTTCAAATCCAAACCTAAGCGAAAGCGAAATCTTGAGCGGGCATTTCAATGCGACAAAGATGAGATGTGAAGAGATAGATGGACCTATTTTAGTTTTGCACGATACGACGGAAATTCCGTATAACAGAAATAATGTAGCGGCAATCGGGGCGCATAGAGTATATGAAAATAAACAAAACCGTTACGGTTGGAAAGAAAACCATAAATGCGGAATAGTTATGCACCCAAGGCTAGCGATAACCCCTGAAGGATTGCCACTTGGTCTAGCTAATAATATATTTTGGAGTAGAAAAAAATTTAAAAACTCAAGAGAAGTTCACCGTAAAAAAAATACTACAAGAATTCCAATTACCGACAAAGAGAGCTACCGCTGGATTCTAGGGCTAGAGGCCTCAAATCGATTGCTAGGAGATCCTAAAAGGATAGTGCATGTTGCTGATAGAGAGGGAGATATTTACGAATTTTTTCAGGCGGCAGTCTCACAAAATAGTCACTTCTTAGTTCGAAGCAAGACAAATAGGCGAACCTATAGTGAGGAAATTCAAAAAGTTCACGATTTAATGGAATCAGCAGATGTCAAGGGTTCATACGAAATTAAGTACAGAGACAAGAACGGTGAAGATGTTGACGCAACCTTCGAAATAAAATTCGAACGAATGGCGATTCGCCCTTCAACTGGGCTAAAGAGAAATTCTTTTCCTGGTACAGAAGTAACCGTAATTTAGGCAAAAGAAATAGGTAAAACGAAAGGCAGCCGCAATCCAATAGATTGGAGACTCATCACAGACTTGGAAGTAAAGACACTGGAAGATTCTATCGAAAAACTTCAATGGTATGCTTTGAGGTGGAGGATCGAAAGATACTTTTTTATACTTAAATCAGGCTGCAAAATAGAGAAATTAAAACTGCGAACTGCGGGTTCACTTTATAAATTAATCTCTATTTACTGCATTATTGCATGGCGCATTTTTTGGATGACGATGATCAATCGGGAATCGGAGTCGCTATCTGCAAAGGTTGCTCTAACACCTACAGAGATAAAAACTCTCGATCAATTAAAGCCAAGCAAGACGAAGGCAAAGCCTGTACTGTCAGACTACGTTATAAAAATCGCTAAATTCGGTGGTTATATTGGTAGGAACTCAGATCCTCCACCTGGTAATAAAGTTATTTGGAAAGGCATGGAGAGATTGGCTGATATTCTTATCAGAGTTGAAGTGGGGATGAAACTTGTGGGTAATTAAAAGGGCGTTTAGACGTCGTACTGTTGGCAGGATTGGTCAGCGCACAAGACATGCGCCAAAAAGGCCAGCAGGGTAGTCACTGGCGAATAGATTCGTTCACGATAATTCGGAAAGTGCTTCAGCAGCTCCTGTTGGAGGTGACCGCTTGAGATAAAATCCTTGAATGGTAAAGTTCCCTGATTATTGATGGTTTTTTTGATAGATGCCAGTTGAGCTTAAACCCCGAAGCGAGTAGATTGTTTCATGAAGTGAGTTCTTTTGATGTGTTTTTGTCGACCTACAAAGTGACTCACTTCGTACTATTTTTCAAATACTTACATCTAAATCAGTGCCATTCGGGCAGCATCCTACTTCTTAGGAAATTTTGATGGGCTGACTCACTTCGTTACTCAAGCCGAGTTACCTATCGATAACAACCCTGCTGAAAGGCTCCTGCGCAACCCAGTGATTGGACGCAAGACCTGGTACGGAACTCACCCCAAACAATGCGCGAAAACAGCAGCGATTCTATTCTCCCTGGTCGAGTCAGCAAAACTGAATCAGCTCAACCCTCGGGAGTACTTTAGAAAATTGCTGCAGGCTACTCACGAGGGACGACCCGCATTTACCCCGAAGAAATACAGCGAAATGATCCAGGCACACGGGTAAGGTCGACGATGTACTAGGAATGCTATCGCCGCAGCAGTTCAGGCGACAGCGAGAGGAAGAACTAACCGGCTAAGTGGTCCGGTCTTGACGGGGCAACTCCAGTTTCGATCTACAATCGAATGAAGCATCTCCTAATCATGGGCGATATTAAATGCGGCGCGTTAAAACAGACGCCCAAAAACCACCAAAATGGCAAATTGTTGTATTCCACTGAGGGGGGAACATCCCGTGCAGAACAGCATCCCCGAATGGTACTGACTGATATATCGCCTCTTCACCCTGACGTCGAGGGCCGATGTATCTAGTAAACATATTTGGGCTTGCTAAATTAATGGGTTCATTAAAATAAGTGCTCAATATAATTGCATCAGCAGTGTGGGCAAACCTCCAGGCTCGATCTGCTAATTCTGGCGAGTCGAGAGTCCTCGTTAAATCGTAATCGGGATGCCTGAATGAAAGATCTACCAATACATCTGGCAAATAAGTTTGCCAAATTTTAGGGTGCTTGTGATGAATATCGTATTGAATAGCGCCATCGATACAATTAACCCATTCATTATACACTGACCAAGCATAACTAGGATTAACAGCCTGAAATTGAGCTATTGTGGCAGAGATTGAAATTAGTCCAAAAATAGCCGCCAATGCAACTAATGTAGGGCCTAAAAATTTCTGCAACAAGTTTTGCGGGTTAACAAAGTACATGATTCGTTCCTGATTGCCTAACCACATAACACCAACCCAAGACCAAAAGTAAAAATGACAAAGTCCCACATACCAAACCTCAGGCTTGTCATACCAAAGATAAACACTTGCCCAAAAAGTCAGACTAGAGGCAAGCTCCAACGGAAAGATAGGGTGACTCTCTAGTTTTCTCTTAGCCTTAGCTCCCGACGAGCTTGTCTCCCCCCTTTTAGTCATGCTAACCAACTCACCCAAAATAGCCACCATCATTATTAAAATCATCAGCCAAAATAGCCACTTAGCAGCGTCAAAAAATGGAGGCAAACCCGCTGGACTACCCATTTCATTGAATAGTGCCATGAAAACGCCGGACTTAAACCAGGGATTCGAAAAGGATAGTCTGCTAAACTGAAGTCCTAGCTGCTCTTGAGCTATTGAATAGTGCTGAACACAATAAACAAGCCAGGGAGCCAGAAAAATCAGAGTACGGCAGCCAACACCGATCAAATTCTTGATCCATTTTCTTAGAGACTCAGGCCAGTCTGCTTCCATCGGCAGCATCGCGCAACATACGCCCGGCACCAAAAAAACCGCCGAAAAATGAAAATAAGCACCTGCTGATAGTAATCCAGCAATAGACCAAAGATGCCTTGAAGTGAGTTTGTCGGAGTTATACTTGAGCTTCCAAAAATTTCTCAATAGCAGAAGCCAAACCAGCCCCAACCAAGCCTCTGGCCGAACAGATAGGCTAGTCCAACGCATCGTGGGCGCCCACAGGGCGGCGCCTCCCAGCACAACGGGCCCCAACCACGGCCAGAGTCCGTTCCTGTCACCTCTCAGCCAAGTCCAAAAAATCCAGGTCCAGCCAGCTAGTGCTCCAATTGAAATAAACTTGAGAGCCAAAGTTGGACCCATGAGGCTCATGAGACCCAGTGAAGAGAATCCACCCAAAACCACAGTCAAACCAGGCATTAGGCCAAGGTTTGCCTCGTCTGCACTAGGAATAAACGCCGCCACCATATGAGCTTTCCACCTGGGTGACCACTGGAACAGGTCCAACCAAGGCAAGTAATGGCATGCGGCGTCTGGCCAAGGTACGGGTACAAACCCAAGAGAAGAAAACAGAAAATAGCCACAACTCATCAGAATGAGCGTAGCGAACAAGAGCGAGCTCAGTTGAGCTTTTCTATTCTTGAATCTAAATTTTTTCATACGCCCACTTATTAAACTACCTGAGAAATTGGAGCGATTCAATCTTATATGGTGAATCTTCGCAGACAGAAATCGAAGCATTCTTTGCGGCTCCACCTTAATTCTCAAATGACTAGCCCTTTAGACGCATGAATTTACTCGAGGGCCAGACTTACTTCGATCGCACTCAACCCTTTCGCTGCCTTGACTTTCTCGCCCCCTTCATCCAAATTAGGCGCCTATGAGCATAGATCACTTTGACCCCAATGCAGCGTCACAGGCCGATTCCGGTATTTTTGGACTTCCGTTTGAAGAGAAGGACGCATCCATTGTTTTCGTTCCCGTTCCCTGGGAAGCAACGACCTCCTATGGAGGTGGGACCTCATACGGACCGCGGGCAATCCTGGAAAGCAGTAAGCAGGTTGATCTTTTTGACTCAGATGTTTTGCGCCCCTACGAAGCCGGACTTTATATGCGCCCTGAAAGTGCTGAGGTGATGGGTTGGAGCGAGGAGGGCAAGACCGAAGCTCAGAAAATTATTGAGGTCGGAGGCAATCTCGAGGCGCACCCGGAGCTCAGGTCTGCGCTCGCAAAGGTCAATCAACTCAGCGAAAAGCTGAATGATTTTGTGTACAAGCAGTCGTCCGATGTTCTCAACTCAGGCAAAATTCTAGCCATCGTAGGCGGTGACCACTCGGTACCCTTCGGTGCCTTTCGAGCGATTGCAGAAAAACACTCTTCCTTTGGGATTCTTCATTTCGACGCTCATTCAGACACTCGCAATGCCTACGAAGGGTTCACCTGGTCTCACGCGTCCATTATGTACAACACCCTCGAACACATCCCGCAGGTTAAGAAATTGGTTCAAGTCGGCATTCGCGATTTCTGCGAGGAAGAGTTTAATTACTGCGCCGCCCAAAAAGACCGTGTCAGCCTCTTTACCGACCGTTATTTGCAGAACAAGAAAATGCAAGGCGTTCACTGGGCAAAGCTCTGTGAAGAAATCATTCAAACCCTTCCTTCGGAAATTTGGATTTCGTTCGATATCGATGGCCTGGACCCGCGGTTCTGCCCACACACCGGCACTCCTGTGCCAGGTGGACTCGACTTTCAAGAGGCAAATTACCTCATCGGCGCCTTAGTCCGAGCTGGCAAGAAGATCATTGGATTTGATCTAAATGAGGTGGCACCTGACTTAGACAACGAAAACGACGAATGGGATGCTAACGTAGGGGCGAGACTCCTCTACAAGCTCGCTGCTTGGACCACTGCAAGTCACGGTAAAGCAGTGATCCGCGATTAGCCTAGATTAAGTGCATCACTCCCGAGCTAGAAAAGGGTACCGATAGTCCTTCACAGGATTAAAGGTTTCCTTGAGGGCTCGAGGGGACAGCCAGCGAGTTAAATTCAAAGCACTACCGGCTTTATCGTTAGTTCCCGAAGCTCGTCCGCCACCAAAGGGCTGCTGGCCCACGACCGCACCTGTGGGTTTGTCATTAATATAAAAGTTGCCTGCGGTGTATCTTAGCCGCCTGAGGATCGATGCGACTGCTCTTCGATCCTGAGCAATCACTGCCCCAGTCAGAGAATAGGGAGAGGCCTGATCGCAGACCGTGAGAGTCTCCTCTAATTTGGCATCGTCGTAGACGTAGATCGTCAGGACAGGACCAAAAATTTCCTCCACCATGGTCTTAAAGTTCGGTTGGGTCGTAAGAATGATCGTGGGCTCAATGAAGTACCCAACTTCTCGATTAACTCCACCACCGCAGATGATCTCCGCATCGGATGAATTCTTGGCAGCATCAATATAACTGGAAATCTTATTAAATGCCCGTTCATCGATGACCGCGTTTACGAAGTTGCTCAACTCCCGAACATCTCCCATTCGGATCGTTTTGACTTCGGCAAGCAGGCGCTCGTGAATTTGTTTCCACAGACTTTTGGGGATGTAAGCACGTGAAGCGGCAGAACACTTTTGCCCCTGATACTCAAAGGCTCCACGAACCAGGGCGGCGACGGTCACATCAACATCAGCCGTAGGATCTACGAAAACAAATCCCTTACCTCCGGTCTCACCGACCAATCGAGGATAGGTGGCATAATTACCAATATTTTCACCCACGGCCTTCCAGAGTGTCCTGAACGTAGCCGTTGATCCTGTGAAATGAATGCCCGCAAGATCTCGCTGAGAGAGAGCGAGACTTCCGAACTCAGGTGCTTCGGCGGAAACGAGATTAATTACTCCCGGAGGCAGTCCAGCCTCCATCAGAAGCTTCATCGTATAGTGAGCAGAAAGCATCTGAGTGTCAGAGGGTTTCCACACGACGGTATTCCCCATCAAAGCCGGTGCAGCGGGTAGATTTCCCGCAATCGCCGTGAAGTTAAAAGGGGTGATCGCAACGACGACGCCCTCGAGGGGTCGACTTTCCAATTGGTTCCAAACCGCTGAGGTCGAAACTGGCTGCTGCTTCATCAATTCTTGATAAAAATAGGCGTTAAATCGAAAGAAATCCGCCATCTCACAAGCAGCATCAATCTCTGCCTGGTATACGCTCTTAGACTGTCCAAGCATAGTTGCGGCATTCAGCGTCGCACGCCACGGACCCGAGAATAGCTCTGCCGCCTTCAGAAAAATAGCGGCGCGATCCTGCCACCCCAAGGATTCCCATTCGGATTTTGCCTTGCGAGCTGCATCGAATGCCTTTTTAAGCTCGCCTCCGCCTGCGACATGGTACGTCCCTAAAATATGCTGATGCTCATGAGGCATGATGACATTCTTTTTCGAACTCGTTCGTACCTCTTGTCCGTCAATCACGCAAGGAATTTCAATCTTCTCACCTGCCATCGCTTCGAGACGCTTTTTTAGAACCTCTCTCTCAACAGAGCGGGGCGAATAAGAAAGAACTGGCTCGTTCACGGGACGTTCGATCGCGTACATAACCCCTTGATTAGCACGAAGATTTTTCAATTCCTAATCATTTTCTGCCAATAAGTTCGAACCGCATAGCGCGCATTTTCACACTGTTCTCGCGAAAGACTGGTTGAATGATCGTAGATGACAGGATTCATGAGAGACTGAGCATCATTGACATGGTCTAGGTTGAGGTAGTGACCCAATTCATGAGCAATGATATTTCCGAATCGACCCACTGGCTTTTCAAGAATGGCACCGTAGAGATTTTCTCCCGGCATTGACGTCCAAGCATTTGCAGGAGAACTCCCCAAGGTTCCAGCTCGATTCCAGGTCCCTGTCGTAACGACCAAGAGATGTTCCGGATCCTCTAAGCGCCGCCGAATGATGTCTAACTCGCCGGTATCAGCAGGTCTATAATTGAGTTGATCCTCGCTCGGGTCGACCTGAACAAAGCTTTCAATCTTAAAGCCAATCTTGCACTGACTCCAAACCTGGTCCACTTCTCTCACATTTTGAAATGCCTCTGCCTGACTCACTACAGGCTCACCCAAGTGGTCTCGGTAAACGCTGTATTTCAGCGCCAAACAGACGTGATCAGGGCTAGCAGCCTCACATCGTCCCGTGCCCATCCTGCCCTCTTGTCCGACAAAACTGACTGCCGAAGCCGCAAAAGTGTTCTGAATCCAGCCCCCAATGAAAGCTGCATATCCAATAATTGATAGTTGAATCAAAAGAGTCTTAACTTTTAAAGTTCGCAAAAAACATTCTCCCTCACGGTTGAAATGAGCTATGTCTCTCGCACCCTACCGAAGACGTCTCTCAAAACGCAATAGTCTTTCTGGAATATTGCACGAGCTACCGTCTTTAAATTAGGATTTTAAAAATGAATAGTTGCTTTCTATTTTCTCAAAAAAGAAATTAAAACTGCTAAAGATAAGGCAAATCCAGCGATATTGTAGACCACTGAAAAGAGCGGGTATCCGATAAGTAGACTACCGGCTGGAGCTAGCTGAGAAATACTAGCAGCAACAAATAAACCGGCCGCCATCACTCCCAAGGCCAGACGCTTACCGTTTAGATCAAGCTGGGTTCGAATGAGTTGAATCTCTGGGATTTTAATTTCAAACGCGAAATTATTACTATTGAACTTCCTAAACATGAGTCGAATCTGACGAGGCAGGATCTTCATCAAACTCGAGACATCCCGCAGAAGCCAAACCAAATCTTTTGAAATCCGCTGCACTGAATATTGATTTTTTGCCAGGTCCTTGACCAGATCTTGCCCAATCGTGAGTAGATCAAATTCTGGATCAAGAACGCGTCCCATCCCTTCAATCGTCAGGATAGCCTTAAAAACGATCATCCAGTCTCCGGGAACCTTGATATTAAATCGAGCTGCAATTTTAGTGGATTCAATTAAGATCCGACCAATATTCATCTCAGAGAGAGATAAGCCCATGTAGGGCGATAGGGCATTTCGAACTTCTCGCTGGAATCCTTCAAAATCAATTGAGGCTTCTGCCGCACCTAATTCAGCATATTCATAGCAGAGATTCTCATAGTCTTCAGTGAGTAGTGCCATAACCATATTAGCAAGCTGGTCTCTTGATCTCTGGGAGAGTCTGCCTACAATACCAAAATCAATGATTCCAAGTCGATTACCCGGGAGAATGAACAAATTCCCGCCGTGAAGATCACCGTGGAACAAGCCATCAATCATGACCCATTTAAAAAAGGTCCTCGCTCCGAGATCGACTATTTTTTTGCGATCAATCCCGGCTTGATCCAAAGACTTGAGGTCATTCACCCGAATGCCCTCAAACTTTTCAAGGGTCAAAATTTTGTGAGTGCTCAGCGCTTTATAGACCTTAGGGAGAACCACTTCAGGAATACCTTGAGTGTTCTCTGCTATTTTTTTGATGTTATTCGCTTCAACCACGAAGTCAAGCTCGTACGCCAAGGTCTTAAAAAACTCTTCAACTATAGTAGTTGGCCCAATCATTCGAGTTTCTGGGACATACTTTTCCAGCAATCCAGACAGAAAGACGAGCAAAGAAACGTCTGTTTCGATCATCTTTTCAATCTCAGGCCGTTGAACTTTAACGACGACCTTTTCACCACTCAGAAGACGAGCTTCATGAACCTGACCAATACTTGCGGCTGCTAAAGGAGTAGGCGAAAATTCGGAAAAAGCGGTCTCTATTTTTTGATTGAGCTCGCCCTCTACTACCTTTTTAACTACTTCAAAGGGAAGAGGCTGCACATGATCTTGGAGTCGGGTGAACTCATCAATGAAAGCCTCGGGTAACAGATCGGATCGAGTCGAAAGAAGTTGGCCAAACTTTACGAACGTGGGCCCGAGCTCTTCAAATGCCAGTCGGAGTCGCTCAGGAGTCGTCTTCTCTGATTGGGCCTCGGCCAAAGCGCCGAGGCGACCCGGCAAAAACTTCCCAAGATCCATCCGATCGACGAGATCACCAAACCCATGCCTTGCAAAAACAGCTATGATTTGGCGGAGTCTTTGAACATTTTTGACCGCCTGGCCAAGTTGTCGACCAGTTCTGATCCATTTCATTTAAGAAGTCCTCAGCTTTTTTCAATTATAAC
Source organism: Bacteriovoracaceae bacterium (assembly GCA_947463705.1). GTDB lineage: Bacteria > Bdellovibrionota > UBA1018 > UBA1018 > UBA1018 > CAINWE01. The sequence continues at coordinate 10,466 of CANHSO010000032.1, read as the reverse complement.
ATGATAAAATCGATTTGCCTGCGCTCTAAATCAGCCCGGACTACCTTAATTTTTACAGAATCTCCAATTTTATAAGACTTACGGCTCCTTCGACCCTGAAAAACCATCCGATTTTCATGAAACTCATACAAATCGTCCGTCATATTTTCGACATTGATCATGCCTTCGACGTAAGGTTGTGGAATTTGAATGAAAAGACCGGAATTCACCATTCCAACAACCTTGCCATCAAACTCTTCCCCGACATGGTTGAGCATCACTCTAACCTGTTTGAGTTTGATTGCGTCTCGTTCGGCATCTGCTGCTAGGCGCTCTCGGTAACTACAGTGCTCGCAGATTTCGGTGAGATCCTTCTCTAGCTGGTCTCTGACTTGAGGCTTAAGCTTATGACCCGCCCTTTCGGCTCTCAGAGCCATCCGCAACAGGCGATGAACAACAAGGTCGGGGTAACGGCGAATCGGACTCGTAAAATGGGTGTATCCCTCCGAAGCCAATCCAAAATGCATCCCGTGAGTTGAACTATAAACAGCCTGTTTCATCGATCTAAGCAAGGACATGCTTAAAAGAGTTTGAGCGGCATGTCCTTCCAGTTTTCGCACTAGATCGGCTAGGACCTTCGGCGAACGAGCTTTTTCCAACGAAACCTGAAATCCCACTGTAGCAGCCAAAGCTTGAAAATTCTCCAAGGACTGAACCGAGGGCTCCTCGTGGATTCGATAAACAAATGGCCACTTTCGGGCCATCATCCAGTCGGTGACCGCTTCATTTGCGGCAATCATAAATTCTTCGATCAGGCGATGAGAGTCTTTTCTTGGGCGGATCTCAATTGATTTCACTTCGCCATTGGGCTCGAGTGAGATTTCTGCCTCGGGAAACTCAAAATCTATAGAACCCCGCGCTGATCGCGCCTTCTTTAAGGCCGCGTAGAGCTCAAAGTGGGGTCGGTAAATCCAGTTTGGATTTTCTCGCTCAACTTCCCATTCTTCCTGGATTTGGTCGTAGGTCGCCCTGCGTTTGCTCTCGATCACTGCTTCGAGCACGTCCGTTTTGAGTCGTTTCCCCGTGTGGGACATTTCAATTCGCGAAACGAGAGCCAATCGCGGCTCATTTGGCCTCAGGCTACAAAGATTTTCCGACAGCGCACCGGGAAGCATATGAAATGCCCGCTCAGGAAAGTAGACACTGGTGCCTCGTGATCGGGCTTCGCGGTCTAGCTCTCTGCCTTCTTGAACGTAGTGGGAAACATCCGCGATCGCCACCCAGAGAACAAAGTGCGTCCCCTTTTTTTCAACTAAAACGGCGTCGTCAAAGTCCCTCGCGGTCGCTCCGTCAATTGTGATGAAGTGAAGATTTCTGAGATCTTCACGTCCTTCGAGGTCTTTGCCGGGAACTTCGAGTCGCTTCTCTCGCGCCTCTTGAACCGCCAGCTCAGAGTGATTTTCAGTTAAATTATAATCCGCTACCACTCGCGCCAGATCGGCTGAAGCGGGCAGTTCCTGGCCGTAGATTTCAAGTATACTCCCGGTAACTGCGTGTTCACCCCTTTCGTGGAACTCAAGCTTAACCCGAACCCAGTCCTCGTTTTTGGGGCGATACTTGGCAATAAAGGGTATAAAAATCTCTTCACGCGCCTTTTTCTTTTCGTAAACCAGCCATCCGCCGTAGCCCATCCCGCTGGGATGGATGGTATACCTACCCACTGCTTCGCGAATCCGGCGCTCGATGACCTGGACCTTCACAACGTAGCTCGGAGGCCTCATCAAAACCTGAACTCGATCTCCGTGAAAAAGCCCCTCGCATCGCTCCGGCGAAACGAAAGCATCTGGAATCGAGCGATTTTCGAAAATCAGAAAAGCAAAGCCTTTGCGATTTTTGTCTACGGTTGCTTTTAAGCTCACCAAGCGGGAATCACCACCCCCCTGGCGTCCCTCTCGACCGCTGGGACGAGCGCCCCGCGGTCCTCGATCGTCACGACTTGGATGCTGCTGACCTGAAAATTGGTTTTTCCTAGCCGATCGCTCCTCACGAGCCTCAGGCCAACGCCCCCAAGGTTTCTGCCCACTGGGTTGAGGACTACTTTGACGCTTTTGTTGTTCTTCTTTTTTAGCTCGGCGGCTCCTGAATTTACCTGGACCGGCGGCTGGAGACTTTGATTTTTTTGAATTTCTTTTTTTCATTTCTAAAAAGATCTTACTTGAATTCGTGCGCCTGACCCAAGCGAAATAGGGGACGTTTGGGGGCTGCATTTGTTGTGATTGAATGGGTTGAAATAATTGGTACCCAGGAAAGGACTCGAACCTTCATGCTTGCGCGCTCGCCCCTGAAACGAGTGTGTCTACCAATTCCACCACCTGGGCACAGACGGTTTAGACAGTTCCGGTTGAACCGGATTCCCCCTTTTTACACCAGTTTCATCTCCGATCCAAGCCCAGATTCCGCTCAAGAGGGTGATTTTAAGGCTCCACCAGGGCATTTAAGCGCTTTTTTCTCAGGGTCTCCTCCTAATGAGCCGAGATTATTTTTGATCCCATGTAGCCCAATCGGCAACCGCTGATGGCTGGTTTGGATTGCCTAAACCCGCCGCAGCACTGAGTCAGAAGTAAGCAGAGGTAAGAAGATGCAAAGGTAGACATCAAAAATTGGGGCGTGTCACGAATCACACATTGGAAAATGATTCTACGGGATTAGAATAAAAAAAGAATGATTAACCTAAAACGATTTGTTCACAACTGCAGTCAGGACCGGATCTTCCTCATGCGGACCCTCGTGTTTTTACTCTTGGCTGTTGCGGTGACCTCTAAAATTTAGTCCTGGAGGCCAAGCTTACTGGCACGAGCTGCCAAGCGAGCTGAGCGCGAGGCCAGACGGGCTTTACGGGCAAGGGCTCTCTCACTATTCTTATGCTTTCTTGCCTCTTTTAGGCCTGAGAAGAATCCGACTAAATAGTCGATTGCTGACCAAAGGCTAATGGCCAAGGAAATATATAAAAGAACCATCCCGAGTGACTCAAGCGGAATGCCAAAAAGACTGCGCCCCATGATCAAAGGGATCGCCACCATTTGGGTAGCCGTCTTCCACTTGGCCGTGGATGAAGCGGCTATGACCACTCCTTCAGCGCTGGCAAGCGCCCGCAAACCGGTAATCGCCATTTCGCGACAGATTAATAGAATCACCACGATGGGGTGAATACGTCCTAACTCCTGGAGCATAATTAAAGACGAGACCACCAAGAACTTGTCCGCCAACGGGTCCATCAGCTTACCGTAGACCGTCTCTATTTTGTGGGCTCGGGCGATATAGCCATCCAAATAGTCCGTAATGCTGGCAGCAGTGAAAGCAAGCGCCGCAACAACGTCCCACTTAGGTTCGCGGAGAAACAATAACCCAACAATTACTGGGACAAATGCAATCCTAAATAAGGTGAGCAAGTTAGGAGTATTAGTGAACTGCATGTCATCTTTGGAAACTACTTTAGAATGCACCCCCCTAAGTTAAAGGGGTCTGGGCAGGTTTGTCTAGCGGATTTGAGAGCGAACCGCAATGAGACGGCTGGCCAGAGAAGCTATTGTTTCGCTACAATCAATTTTTGAAACAAAAAAGCCCGACTCTGGTAAGCAAGTCGGGCTTTTTTTGAAATTGGCTGGGGCGCTAGGATTCGAACCTAGGAATGGCGGAATCAAAATCCGCTAGCTTACCACTTGCCGACGCCCCAACAGGCACTAGAGGTAACACAGAATTTCAGCGGGAGCAATCGTCCAAGTGAGCAAAAGACTGATGAACACAAAAAAATACGGACGACCTTATTAGGGGCGTCCTTCCCTCCGGGATTGATCCAGGAGGTCGTCAAAAAAGTGGACCTAAGCCGAGTCAGCCCGGTCCGCTTCATCGGCCGATCGCGGAGCCAGCCCCCCTGGCTTTTTGATCTCAGCCAGGTAAGCATCCAAAATTTTCTTTTCCATGGTTGCTCGAGTGCTTTGATTGAGCGGGTGCGCAATGTCTTTAAAAGATCCGTCTTTTCGACGCTTGCTGGGCATCGCGACAAACAAACCAGCCGTACCGCTGATGATCTTCAAGTCACGTACAACAAAGCACTGATCCAACACGATTGTGATGTAGGCCTTTAATTTTTCCTCATCCACGGGAAAAACTTTCACTTCTGTGATTTCCATGGCCAATCCCTCCATTTATGAGGCCTCTGAAATTGAGAGCTCCCTTTTATTGTAGAAGAGACCGCAATAGATATCAAACAGCGACTGAAAAAAAATTCATTTTTTAGTCAAAAATTTTCGGATCCTATTTTTTTTGGAATTTAAATAAACCTTCCTCTACATCAACATGAATCTTATTTCCTGTAGAATATTTCCCCGTCAAAATTTCGACTGCTAACGGATTTTGAATCTCTCGTTGAAAAACCCGCTTCATAGGTCGAGCACCGTAATTGCGATCATAGCCCTTTTCACAAAGCTGTTCGATGGCAGCCCTGCTCAACTCGATTTGAAGCCCACGTTCAGAGAGCATTTGATTCAATTTCCCTGCATATTGCTCAATAATCTTCATCAGTTGATTTTTTTCAAGATGCGAGAAAGTCACGATTTCATCAATTCGATTCAAAAATTCAGGCTTGAAATGCCGCCTGACCATCTCCATCACTCCTTCTTCACGGAGAACAGGATCACTCTCTTCTAGGATCAACTGACTTCCTAAGTTTGAGGTCATAATGATCAATGAATTGGTAAAATCTACGGTCCTTCCTTGACCGTCTGTTGCCCGGCCGTCATCTAAAATCTGTAAAAAAACATTAAACACATCGGGATGAGCTTTTTCTATCTCATCCAACAAAATCACAGCATAGGGACGGCGACGTAGCGCTTCGGTCAATGCACCACCTTCCTCATATCCCACATATCCAGGAGGGGACCCGATGAGTCGAGACACCGAGTGTTTTTCCATATACTCACTCATATCGAGACGCACCATGGCATGTTCATCATCAAACAAAAATTCTGCCAATGCCTTAGCCGTTTCAGTCTTACCCACCCCCGTAGGCCCTAGAAAAAGGAATGACCCAATCGGACGGTGCTTCTCCTGGAGACCAATTCTGGACCGACGCACAGCGTTTGAGACGGCGGCAATTGCCTTTTCCTGTCCAATGACTCTGACTTCGAGGCGCTCTTCCATCTTCAGAAGCTTTTTCTGCTCGCTTTCGAGCATCTTGGACACTGGGATTCCTGTCCATCGACCGACCACCTCTGCGATGTCGTTATCAGAGACCTCTTGCCTTAAGAGTACGGCACTCCCCGTCGGCGCCCTTTTAGAGGCTTCATCTAGATCCTTTTGTAATGCAATCAGCTGCCCGTAACGAAGCTCGGCAGCCTTCTCTAGGTTTCCCTGTCTTTCAGCAGCTTCAGACTCGAGACGAACTTTTTCAATTTTTTCTTTTAGGAGCTTAACCGCGTTGACCTCGCTCTTTTCCTTTTCCCACTGAGACTTAAGCCGGTTACTTTGGTCTTTCAGCTCTGAAAGCTCTCCCTCTAACTGACCCAAACGATCCTGAGAAGCAGGGTCCTTTTCCTTTTTTAACGCTTGGCGTTCTACTTCAAGCTGAAGAATTCTTCTCTCGAGCTGATCAACCGCCTCGGGGCGAGAATCAATTTGCATCCTAATCCGCGCAGCGGCTTCATCGACCAAGTCGATTGCTTTATCAGGCAAAAATCGATCGGCGATGTAGCGGTTTGACAAAGTCGCGGCGGCGACCAACGCCGAATCACGAATTGACACACCATGATGAAGTTCATACCGCTCTCTCAAACCGCGGAGAATGCTGATGGTATCTTCAACCGTCGGTTCCTTGACATAAACCGGCTGAAACCGACGCTCCAGAGCTGCATCTTTCTCTATGTGCTTTTTATACTCATTCAGCGTGGTGGCGCCGATGCACCTGAGCTCACCTCGGGCTAATGCAGGCTTGAGCATATTCGATGCATCCATGGCACCTTCTGCAGCACCAGCGCCGACCAAGGTATGGAGCTCATCAATAAAAAGCACAATCTCGCCATCAGAGGACGAAACCTCCTTAAGCACAGACTTGAGTCGATCTTCAAACTCGCCGCGAAATTTTGCACCAGCAATGAGAGCTCCCAAATCGAGCACCAACAATTTTTTCTTTTTCAAGGTCTCTGGGACGTCCCCGTTAACCATGCGTTGAGCCAATCCTTCAGCAATTGCCGTTTTTCCGACCCCAGGCTCGCCGATCAAAACAGGATTATTCTTAGTCCTCCGCGACAGGACTTGAATCACTCGGCGAATCTCCTCGTCTCGGCCGATTACTGGATCAAGCTTTTGTTTTCGGGCCTGATCCGTCAGGTCTCGACAGTACTTTTCAAGAACTCGATACTTACCTTCAGGTTCTTCGTCTTGAATTTTGGAATTCCCCCGAATTTGAAGCATAGCCCTCTTAATCTGCTCAATTCCGACGCCTCGCTGCGAAACCAAACGGGTGACATCCGAGTCCTTGAGCTGAGACGAGAATAACCCTAAGAGAAAATGCTCGCCTGAAACAAACTCATCACCCAGCTTTTTGGCCTCCTCCTCCGCCATGACCATCCATCGATTGAAAAGGTGAGAGGTATAAATCTGCGCGCCCCCCCCAGAGACCTTAGGTAGGCGATCCAAGCGATCAGAAAGCTGCTTCCGAAACTCCTTAACATTCACACCTGCGAGTTCTAGAATATTTGCAACGATCGAGAACTGATCCTGTTCACCCTCGCTTAAAGCAGTAAGAAGATGCTCGGGTTGAAGCTCCTGATGACTGCGTCGAATCGCCTCAGCTTGGGCTTTTTGCAATGCTTCTTGAGCGCTCCGCGTAAATTGGGTTGTCATAATTTTAGTCTCCTTGAGTAGGCCCTTGTTCTCATCTACTCTTCTTTAAAATGGGGATCTTCGAACCTTCGTCAAGGCGGGCACCCAAAAGTCAATTATTTTGAGTGAATTTGGGCGGATGGATAAACAACTATTGCACTCCAACTTATACGAGGGTTAAGATCCTCCATCTCTATGCTAAGCTTAAAAGTACAGGAAATCCTTTTTGGTGGTTCTAGTCAATTAACCGAGTTATTTCCTCAGGGGGGTGCGCGTTTTCTCAACGCAACCGTAAAACCCATTTTAGGCAGCTCGACCACAGCTAAGCTACTTGCTCTAAGAAACCGACGAGAGCTTAAAAAAATTCAAAAGTTCAATAAAATTTTAGTCATTCCTGATACCCGAATCGGCGACACGATCATGATGCAAGCTGCATCTACGGCCTTGAGGGATTTCTTTCCAGCCGCTGAAGTTCATTATGTAACCAATCAAGTCGCTACGCCGCTCATTCATGGAAATCCAGAAATATCGAAAATTATCCCCCTGTTTTCTGGGTTATGTCCAAGTCAGAATGATATCGACGCTCTCAAAAACCTGACTCAGACCGAAAACTATGACCTTTGCTTGAATCTCTGTGCTTTTATTCAAGATCAAGAACTTAAATCAAACGGTACTGCAGTTTTAAACCTGGTTTCTCAAACTCCAACCATCGTACGAAATGAGGATGACCCTTCAAAGGTTAACCATTTTCTCTATCAGTGTTATCGATTCATCCGCGACACTCTCTCATCGGTTGCGACCCCAATACGCCCTGATCACCTCGCCGGAGTGAGAACGACCTACTCAGACGAAGTCATTGAGCGAGCTAAAACCGAGGCAGCGCGACTCGGCGTTTCATCCCGGAAGCCTGTGATCATGATCAACCCTGATACGGCCTGCCAATTCACACTTCTCCCGTTTGAAAGACAATCTGAGTTACTGCATCGAATTGTCCGGTTAGACGCGACGTTTCTTCTTGGAGCAGGTCATATTTCTCAAGGTATCGGCCAGCGCCTGATTGATCAACTTCCAAACTCAGTGCGCGACAAAGTAAAGATCATACCGAAGGACCTTTCTCTTGAAGTTTATTCAGCCCTCATCGACTGGTCCGACATCTTCATCACTGGAGACACCGGGCCCATGCATATTGCGGCCTCGCGAAGGTTCTCAAAATCTGGAAAGCACCTGTTCAGAAATAGAACTTCGATTCTTTCCATTTTTGGAGCTACGTCGCCCAGAACACTCGGGTATGACTCTTTCCAATCTGGCTACCTGACTCCGAATCAAGACGCTCCCTCATGGTCCTACGCTGCTGGAAGCACTTGTAGAAACATTACGTGTCTCAACAAAATGTTTAAGACTTGTAAAACAGTGCGTTGTTTCGAAACAGTCGACATAAACTACCTGACAGGATTGATCTCTACCCGTTTCAATGAGCTCTCTCAACCAAACCAGAGACCATCGACATCTACCTCCCGAGAACCCCAGCTCAATCCAACATGATTCATTCATCGGTTCAGCTCATTTTTCTCTTCATCCTCTCGTTTGCTTTAGGATTTATTGCCGCTATCCCATTGGGAGGCTCGCAAATCGAGATGGCAAAGAGAGCCATTACGGGACATATAAAAGCTGCCCGCATGGTTGTCCTCGGATCGGTAAGCTCCGATTTCCTTTATGGTGCTGTGGCGCTTTACGGCCTGGCACCCTTTATGGAGATCCCTTGGGTACTAGGGGCATTTAACGTGCTGGGCGTAATTATCCTATGGGTTTTATCAGCTCTCACGCTCCGAGAGTCTAAAAAGCCCCCTGAAGTTATTTTTGGGAAGAGCCCCCTCGAGAGCAAACGCCTAGCGTATTTTACTGGATTCTCTCTAGCCTTCAGCAACCCCCCCATAATTCTCTCTTGGCTCCTAGGAGTTGCACTTGCGAAGAGATTGGGCCTTGCCGAATCATTCGATGGCACCGCTAAATTTACTTTTCTAACAGGCGGTGCGATGGGCCTCGGAAGTTATTTACTCGCTTTATCTTCGATATTGCAGCGAATCAAACGGTTTGTACCACTTCAGTCCGTGGGAAGAATTTATTATTGGCTAGGCATCGTTCTATTCTTTCTTTCTTTTTTCTTTGCCTACTCAGCTTATCGTTTTTTTTGCAGCTAAATATAAATTAAATTCAATTTAGAATTTATAATCCTGTAGCAACTCCCCTGTAGTATAGTCTGCAAATGGGGAAGTTATTCAGCAGCTTAATTACGAAATATTGGGTTCTTATTGGAATTGTTGGCACGCTACTAGGGCTTGTAGGCGCGTATTATACCGTACAATTGTATTGTAATCTCAGAACAGACATGGAAGAGCTACTTCCATCGAATGCTCGAAGTATTATAGATCTGAATGAAGTCACCCGTCGTCTTGATGCGATCGACAATATCGTCACCCTCGTATTTTCGAAGGATAAAAAAGCCAGCAAAAAATTCATAGATGATCTGGCCGACCGCCTGAGTCATGCACCAAAATCGGTAATTTCAGGAATTGAATACAAAATTGATCGCGAGATTAAATTCTTTTCGGATCGACGGGCTTTGCTCATGGAAAGGAAAGACCTCGATAAAATTGACTCTTTTCTCCATAACCGGATGACTTATGAAAGAGAACTCTATAACCCTCTCAATATTTTTAGCCAAAGAGAACTAGAGCAGCCAAAATTCGATTTCAACTCGCTTCAAAAGAAATATGAAAAACAGGCCTCTGTTTACTCTCAATTTCCTGGAGGCTATTACTCCACCCCTGACGAATCTGTCAGAATCTTAGTTGCCTATATGCCTGGAAAGGGAATTGGGGCAGCTCATCAACTCAGAGAAACAATCGATCGCACCTCTTTAGCCCCCTATATACTCTGGACAGATTTATGGCATAGATGTCTGAGCGGAGAGCAGGGAAACAGAAGTGAAGCAATATAGTTTAGAATTTAAGAATCAACTCATTAAGGAAGCCACCGAGACCAAAAATGTGGCAATGGTAGCTCGCAAACATAGCGTATCCAAGCCCACATTGTACGCCTGGGTGAGAAAAGCTCGGCAACCCAAAGGTGAAGCTAGGGCAGTGGCAAGGGTGGACGAGCTCGAGAAGAAGCTGAAATCTTCTCAGCTGGAGAATGAGATCCTTAAAGAGCTTCTAAAAAAAACGAACTTGGCCTGGCTGGGCGACTCGAAGTTGCAAGAGAGTTCATTGAGGTCAGGGGGTACCCAGTGACCGAGGTTTTGACGTTTGCCGGCGTTCCCAGGGCAACATGGTATGCCAAAGTTAATTCTTCATCCGCACCTCTGGCACCCATGAGCGGCATGAAACGTGGGCGTCCCATTCCGGGGTATACTGAGAATCGAGACGGTACATTGGTGCCGGATCAGACCATAGTAGCTTGGTTAAAAGAGTACCGAGAACGTGTTGAATTTCACAATGGAGGAGGAGTGGCCAAGCTTCGGCACTACCTTCGCCGTGACCATGGCGCCTACATTAATCGGAAGAAAATCTACCGCTTATGCCGAGAAAATGAGCTTTTACTGAAAAGGC
>CANHSO010000031.1 GCA_947463705.1 Bacteriovoracaceae bacterium | reverse complement strand
TGAAGCTCGACGCACATCGCGAAGCCGAAAACGAGGCCGCCAAAGTCATCGCAGACTATGCTTACCAAATTTACCAAACCAACCCTGCTCGCACCGACTTTTTACTCGCAGGCCCCAGAAGCCAAGTACGCATTCGAATATTTTCGCTCGCCGCCGCATAAATCAAATTCATCCATTTAAAATTTATCTAAACACTTGAAAAGACAAAACTTCTCTACTTATTAAACATTTTTAAGTTGAAGAATTCAACTGAAACCACTATCCTTCCGCCTCTTCTAGTAAGAGGTATTTATGAAGGTCCTAAACTCACTGATTTTGCGTGCCCGTTTTCTCGGCGCTATTCTCATCGGCACACTCTTTTCATTCACCGCACAAGCGCATTGGCCCGTCCTTGGCAACCTGGACCCAGAGCACGGCGCAGCTCAACCCTGCGAGGGACATTTCTGTTTCAAAAATCCGCATGACGCATTTAACCATTACCGCGACATCATGAATCAACCCGAAACGCCAACGGAAGACCTGCTCCAGGCGCGCTACCTCTTGGCCAAACTCATTTACGCAGGCGAGGTGGGATACAAAAATGTTCTACTGGCGACGGCGCTTCTGGAGCATTCTGCTGCACAAGGGCACGGCCCATCCCTCTACAGCTTGGCCGCTCTCCACTTTAAGGGCGAAAGCCGACCTCAGAACTGGAAGGAAGCTCGGCGCCTCTTTGGGTTAGCGGGCCAGACAGGCCACATTCTTGGAATGACTCACTATGCTCGGATGCTTTACCACGGCCAGGGCGGCGCCCCAGATTTGGCTTTGGCTCGTGAAAACTTTAAAACTGCCGCCTACCAGGGGAACGCGGAGGCTCAAAACGCCTATGGACTGATGCTTTACTTTGGCGAAGGTGGAACCAAGGATCCTTTCTTAGGTCGACTCCTCATTAAGGAAGCAGCAGAACAAGGATTCAAAGACGCACGTCAGAACCTCGAAGCCTTGAAAGAAAGCACACAGCCAAACTGTTCTGGACTTCCCAAGAGTTTGACTGGCTGACGACGCCGATCAGCACTAGCAATTTTGTCCAGTTTAGGGCAGAATCCGGCCTCCATGAGTACTGATTTAGTCAATTCATCCAGCCGAAACCGCGGGCCAATCTTTCACGAAGTCTCCCGCAGGCGCACGTTTGCTATCATTTCGCATCCGGACGCCGGTAAAACCACTCTCACTGAAAAACTACTCTTGTACGGTGGAGCCATTCATTTAGCCGGCGCCGTCCGCGCCAAGGCCAATCAGCGACACACCACTTCAGACTGGATGGAAATTGAAAAGCAACGCGGAATCTCCGTGAGCTCCAGCGTCCTCCAATTTGAATACCAGGGAGCGCAGATTAACTTGCTCGATACTCCTGGCCACAAAGACTTTTCCGAAGACACTTATCGAACCCTCACAGCAGCCGACGCCGCCGTCATGCTCATTGACGCCGCAAAAGGTGTTGAAGCTCAGACCCGCAAACTCTTTGAAGTTTGTCGGATGCGACAGATTCCAATTTTTACTTTTATCAATAAGCTCGACCGCCCAAGTCGCGAGCCTCTAGACTTGATCGACGAACTCGAAAAGGTCCTAGGCATTCGCTCATGCCCCATGAGCTGGCCCATTGGATTGGGTGATCGATTCCGCGGTGTTTATGACCGAAAAGACCATGAAGTTTTGTTTTTTCAGACTGAAGGAGAAGCGAACGTAAAAGGTCGCCTTGCGCCCAAAAAGGTTGCAGGAGTAGATGACCCCGAATTCATCAAGATGTTGGGTGGACCCAAAGGAGATTTGGACGAAGCCAAAGAACTCCACGATCAACTCAAGGCCGAGCTCGAGCTACTAGAATACGCCGGCGATGCATTTGATCTCAAGAAAGTGCTAGCAGGACAGCTCACTCCCGTATTCTTTGGCAGCGCAATGAATAACTTCGGAGTCCAGCGGTTCTTGGAGCGATTCATTGAAATCGCACCACCGCCACTGGCCCGAAAAACAGAAGACGGAGAAGTCGCTCCGACTTCGGATAAATTCTCAGGGTTTATTTTTAAAATCCAAGCCAACATGGATCCCTCTCATCGAGATCGAGTGGCCTTCATGAGAGTCTGCTCTGGCAAATTCACCCGCAATATGTCGGTGAAACACGCTCGCCTCAATAAAGAAATTAAACTCTCTAAGCCATTGAACTTCTTTGCTCAAGAACGCGTCATCATCGATGAAGCGTGGCCTGGTGATATCGTAGGACTGCTCGACACAAGCGGCGAACTCCGAATCGGAGACACGCTTTGCGAAGGAAAGCGGTTTGAGTACACAGGGGTTCCTAGATTCTCACCCGAATACTTTGCAAGCATCACGATCAAAGACCCGATGAAACGTAAGCAGCTAAAAAAAGGCCTCGACCAACTCTCCGAAGAAGGCGTCGTTCAGGTCTACAAACAGCGTGGATTTGGTGACAAAGACCCGATCCTGGGTGCCGTAGGCGGTCTCCAGTTTGAAGTACTCGAACACCGACTGAAAGCTGAGTACAACGTCGATGTTAAAATGGAACGACTCCCCTACATCCACGCCCGATGGGTGCAGGGCACCGGTCTAGACGCGGATTATTTCGAGCGCAGAGAAGACAGTCGATGTCTAGAGGACCGTGACGGTCAACCCGTGATCCTGTTTAAATCCGACTGGGGTTTGCGCTTTGCTGAAGAGAACTACAAGAACTTGCAGTTCCTCAAGTCTGCCCCTCAGATTCGCGGCATCGATTAGCGGAGAGTCGACATGACCTGGACTGCGGCAAACCTTTATGAGCAAACAACCTGAATCACCTAAAAAAATAGCCGAAGAGCAGGGACTAGAGGCACTAGCCGATAAAATGCGCAGCTCAACCTGACCACCCTGGTACCAAATTGGGGGCAGACCAAAGGGCCGGAGCCTCTTTTGACCCGTTAACCTATTGAAACCTAACATCTTGTTACTTTCGAGGTGTATTTAGCCAGCACCGCTTAAGAGGTGCTCCGTCCCCAGATTTCTTGTCGCTTTAAGTTGAAAAACCGCAGCTGGAATAATAGGATAGAGAGCGTATGCCAGTTATTTCAATGTTTTACGGTATCATTGTCTCGATGTACTTCCTGGATAACCAGAGGCATCACTCACCGCACATTCACGTGAAATACCAAGGAGAAGAAGCCGTAATAGCTATCCCAGACGGCACCCCGCTAGAGGGAAGCATTTCAACTTCAAAAATGAAGCTACTGTTGGCTTGGGTCGAAATTCATAAAGATGAATTGATGGCAGACTGGGAACTTGCTAGCAACGGGCAGCCCATCTTCAAAATCGACCCATTGAAATGAGTATTTATGAATCCTAGGCCAATCCGAGTCTTTCCAAAAACAGACTACAAACTTGAAATCGAGTTCTCAAATAAAGAAGTTCGAATTTTCGACATGAATCCGCACCTCGATTTTGGCGTCTTCAAGGAATTGAAAGATGTGGGCTATTTCCTTCAAGCTAAAGTTGAAAATGGAACGGTGACCTGGCCCCATGAGCAAGATGTTTGTCCGGATACTCTTTATGAAGCGAGTAAGCCAGTAGACAAACAGGTTGCGTAGTATTGGATCAAAATCTTTTAACTGCATTAATTAGAACAGGGAAGGAACACCATTGGGCGCTCTTGACACTATCTGGATCCATCATGCGCAAAAAATCAGCGGTGCCTACGCGATGAACGAGGGAGAGTGAAGAGCGGTAGTTTTGGGAGAATTGAGTTTGGGTTTTCTCTGCAATTCCCTTCATTGAAGTTGGTATTTTTTTAAAACTTCCAAGGGAATGATATCGAGTGTCCTGGCATGGGTTGCCTCTAAATCGATGGGCGGAGCTTTACCTGCTCTTTCGGCTTCTAGCCAACGCCCAGCACAGAGACACCATTTTTGACCCGCCTTTAAACCTTGAAAACCCAATTCTGGCACCGGCGTGATCAAGTCATTTCCCTGAGATCGAGAGTAATCAAGAAAATCTTGGGTCAATGTGGCACATACGGAATGCACCCCACGATCTTTTGAGTCGGTTTCACAGCTCCCCGTCCTAAAAAAACCAGTCACAGGGTCCCTTCCGCAGATCTTCAAGTCGTTCCCTAACACATTGAGTTGTTTCCGTTTCGATGGATCTTGAGTCATTTTTAGGTTTCCTCCTAAGCCTATACAAGAGAGCGAACTTCTCCGATGAGAAGATCCCCCACAACTTCTGGCACCGTCTTTTTCCGAAGCCCGAGCACAATTCGCGATTACACTCATGGCGATCATGATTCTCAGAAGAACGCAAGTTTTCATCTAACCCAGTCTGTCGTTAAGCACCAGGGAGATCAACACTAAAACCTCAAAGTTGGGAAAATGGGGACGGAGCCCCATGGCACTGACTTAACGGTGTGCACCCTGTAGAATTCGCTGTCTAGCCGTCTCTCGTGGCACCATGAGCATCGGTTGCTGTCTGGGGCGCCTCTTCTCGGCCCTCGGCTCAACACGATTCGGCCGGTTCATAATTTTCAATCGTGCGATTCCATCTAGGATCTGTTGATAGATGTCCGGACCGCTCAGTGCTCTGTTGTAGATCCAGGCACATCGATATGCATTTAAGATTTGGATGGAACCCTTGAAGCTGATGCTTCTCGGGTTGATTCTATGTTTTAGCGCAGCATCAGCAATGACTTTCCGGATCATATTGTAGGCTAGTAGGTAGGCCCAGATTTCCTTTCTGGCCATGACTGGCGATTTACAGCTCAGGATTTCCATTTGCATCGTAATCTTAATATTTCGAAGATCGAGTTCGGCGTTCCAGCATCGGAGATAGAGCTCTGCGAGATCGGCCTTGGATGCAGTTCCGACATCAGTCAAGGTTGAAACCACAACCAAGGAGTAGGTACGAAATCCAGACCTTTCGATAGTAACTTTTGATTCTCTTACCTCAATGGTCTCCGGAAACGATAGATATGTTTCTTCATTCATCCAGCTGGGGCGCTTCGGACGTTCGTAAATAACTATGTGATCGCCAGTACCGAGGCGCTTGCCCCTTCGAAAGTCTCGCTTTCTTGCACCGTGAATTCGACAAACAATGTCAATTCCCATTCTGTTGAGTATTGCAATCAAAAAGAACGAACAGTAGTAAGCATCAGCTAGTACGACATCGCCCGGGTTGAGGCATTTTAAAAGGGTTCTCAGTAAGGAGTGTTCTCCGCTGAACTTCCCCTGGTATGGCCCGACAGCTAGGTCAATGACCGCCCCAGTAGCGAGGGACAAAATTGCTACAATTCTCGCTAAGGGAAATCCTAAACCTGGTTTCTGGTTCTTCTGTTGGGGGTACTCTGCCTGATTCTCAGAAGTGTCTGGCATGCTCAGAGTCGAGCCATCGACAAGTTTAACATGCCGCCCTTTCCAAAGCCATTCTCCTGGCGAGTGGTTTTCAAGCTCTTCTCCAGATTTTTTAACAAGTGCGTGCAGAAATTCCTCCGGCAATCTACCTCTGGCCTTACAATAGGCACCAGTATCGAAAGATGCGGGCTCTAGGCCATGAACAATACGTTCTGAATTAATACAAGCCACAGCCTGTTGGCAGGATTGGTCAGCGCACAAGACCTGCGCTAAAAAGGCCAGCAGTGTCGTCACTGGCGAATAGATTCGTTCACGATAATTCGGAAAGTGCTTCAGCAGCTCCTGTTGGAGGTGACCGCTTGAGATAAAATCCTTGAATGGCAAAGTTCCCTGATTCTTGATGGTTTTTTTGATAGATGCCAGTTGAGCTTGCACCCCGAAGCGAGTAGATTGTTCCATGAAGTGAGTTCCAATGTTGTGTTTTTGTAGACCTACAAAGTGACTCACTTCATCCTATTTTTCAAATACTTACATCTAAGTCAGTGCCATTCGGGGCGGAGTTCAAGAAGTAGGCATAAAATCAGGGTTCAGGTTAAGCAGCTGATACAAGCTGAGTACAACGTCGATGCACAAAATGACTTTTAAGCTACATTTTAAGATTAAATTAAATAAATTTATAAAAACATAAAAAAATTAATAGATTGTTAATTAATTAAAAAATATTTCAAACACTAGTTTTGTAGAATATTTTTAAAATAATTGCAAAAATACTAGAAAGGAATGAAGGTGAGTTATGAGATTTTTAAATTTATTTATTTTCTCATTGGGAATTTTATCAATTTTTAGAGCAAACTCTCTTACAAGAGATTTCATCTCTCTTAGCTCAAACTTAAAAAGTAATGTCATATTGAGTAAAAAAAATATTCATTTTAATAGCAAAAAATCTAAAAAAACCAATGAGGCTAATAAATATTGGACTTCTAATGGTATCGAATACCAAAGCTACCAAGGCGTTGATGGTCCCGTGCATTACTCGTTCTTGGCGGCAATTAAACAAATTAGTGACGGATCCAAGCTGATTACCAATATTCGAGAAAATGACCTAGAGGGCATGACTCGCGAGGTCATAATTCAATATAAAGACGGAAAGAAAAAGCTCCTGTCGTTCGAGAAACTACTGGCTAATTCTGACTCTTTGAGCGGCCCTAGAAAGATTCTAGTTTCGAACGAAAATTACTAACACTATAGGCCTGAATCCACGATCGCTCAACCTGACCACCCTGGTACCAAATCGTCCCTGTGAGCGGCCTTTGAGCGAGCACGTCCTGAATAAAAAGACGATCTCCAGGCCAAAGGTTGAGCTGGAGCACATCGCTCACACCCACCCAATGAAGACTTCCTTCCGCACACCGCGCTTGGATCTGCTGAGCCTCCGAACTAGAACACTCTGCTGTAAAAAGAAAGACCATCCAGTCTTCACTTTTTTGAGGTTTGAAATTGGGAAAATGAATCACACCTTGAGAGTAAAATCGCTCTTCAGGCAAATGAAGCCCCGACTCCTCAAAAATTTCCCGTTGGGCAGCAAGAAGCGCAGACTCATCGACCTCGAGTTTACCACCCAGCCCGTTCCACTTACCCGAATGAAAATCTACTTTCCCAGTCGGATCACTATTGCGATGAATCATGAGCACTCGATCACCTTGAATCAGATAAACGAGCACTGCAGGGATCACTTTTCTCCCCCCCGCCTCAAATGCGTTGGGGGATTTACTCATAAAACGCGTTGATGAGGTCCTGATAACGAGATTCAATGACGTTGCGTTTCATTTTCAGGGTCGGTGTCATCTCGCCACGATCAATCGAAAACTCTTTCGAGAGCACCGCAAATTTTTTGATCTGCTCGTAGCCTGCGAGTTTATGATTCAGATGATCAATGTAACTCTGAACTTCTTTCACGACTGACGGGTGAGTCACCACAGCACCATCCAAGGCACCCTTCATTTTTGCTAATTCCGCCATCTTTCCCTCGGTCAAAGTAATGAGGGCCGAAATGAACTTTTTCCCATCACCCACCAGGCAAACTTGACTAATCAGAGGAGCAGCTTTGAGTTCTTCCTCAATATGAAGCGGAGCTACAATTTTACCCCCTGAGGTTTTCATAATTTCTTTTTTGCGGCCCCGGATTCGCATTGCTCCTTGCGCAGTTTTTTCCGCAAGATCTCCCGTATGGAGCCATCCCTCGGAGTCAACAGTAGCCGCCGTAGCCTCTGGATTTTTAAAGTAGCCTTTAAAAACGTGACGCCCTCGAGTCAGAATCTCTCCGTCTTCTGCAATTTTAACCTCCATCCCCTTCGGGGCGACGCCGACAGTACCCGCCTGATCCTTACCTCGCTCGGTCATCAAGATAATCCCAGTGGACTCGGTTTGACCAAACACTTCGTTAATCTCGCATCCCAACATTTGAAACCACTTGGACACGTGAATCGGGAGGACAGCCGCACCAGATGCCAGAGTATTCGCCTTCTTCAGCCCCAAAGCAGTTCTGACTTTGGATAAGACCAATCGTTCGGCCAAAAGCCATTGTGCCTGATCCGCATAACTGAGGGATCTGCCCGCGTACAGAGCCCCTGATTTCTTGGCACCCATCGAAAATGCCCAATGCGCAAGCACCCTTCGCAAAGGAGGAGCCTGAGATAATTTATGGCTCACTCCCTCCATCATTTTTTCCCAAAGGCGTGGGACACAAAGCAAGAGTGTTGGCTCGGCCAGCGGAAGCTCAGCTGCAACTTTTTCAAATTGCGAAGCAAAGTTAACCGTATATCGCAGGCAAATCCCACCTCCAAGATTTTGAATCTTCTCGGCAATATGACACAGAGGAAGAAACGAAAAAAGAGCCCCACCGCCCACATTTAATCCCCAATGAGCCATCCCGTGCTCAATGGTGTAAACCAGGTTGTCGTGCGAGAGGAGCGCCCCCTTAGGATTACCCGTAGTACCTGAGGTGTAAATCATAAATGCGGGAGCATGAGGGTCGAGTGCGTCCAGGTAGTTTTTTAACGTCTTTGCACCCGCCTGGGAGGCCAGTTTTTTACCGGTTGCAAGAGCTGTTTCATAAGAGACGGCATTCGAAGCGACCGACGTATCTCCGTCAAATACAATCACGGTATCCACCCGTTTAGGGAGGCCAGATTCACAGAGATCCCCAGTCAACTTGCCGAAGTAGGCCTTGTTTTGTACCGCAAAGAACCGGCTCTCTGTATGATCGAGAACGTAGTGAATATCCTTTTGAGTTGAATTCGGGTAGATACCTGCCGATTTAGCCCCCAAAAGCAAGACAGCTAAGTCAAAATGCACCCACTCGGGGCAATTATAGGAGAGAATGGTCCCAATATCATCGCGAGTCATTCCTTTCGACTCCAAGAAAAGGGCCAACCAATAGACACGGTCACAATACTCCTTCGTTGTGATCGGCACCCATTGATCCTCCCGACGAAACTGTTGGGCAATTGCTTTTGGATCGGACTCGGCCCAAGCGGCTAAATGGTGCAATAAAGTGCTCATGTCTACCCCTCCCAGGTCATTATCGCCAAGCTTTCAAAATCTCATTAGTCTCAACATGTTACCAAAGATTTAATATGACCCAAGGCATAAGTTAGCTCAAGAGGTGATTCCAACTTTTTCTGCAAGCACTTCGATTTGCTCTCTGCTTTAATTTATGTTAGTTTGCGTGCCCTATGGGAAAAAGATTAAGCGTAAAGCATAAAAAACGTCGTCACGATCAACACACTGCCTACTTAGCAGGCACTGCTCCAGCTGACCACAAAGTGGCTGTTGAGCGCAGCAAGAAAGCGAAGAAGAAAAAAGCCTACGTAATGACCTAACCTTTGGGCAGGCTCCTGAAAAGGAGCCTCCTCAATTGATACCATTCCGGCGGATACGGGTTTTCTCGAGGCAAAACAAAAATAGTCTCGAGTTGATCTAGGAGTTTTGGACTCAAATTAGGTTGATTTAGAATCTGCTTCACTAAGCTTTTCTGATCGGCTTCGTCAGTCATCGACTGAGAAAATGCCACCAGGAACTCGATTTCCTTTGTGGAGAGTTTTGGATTTTTTGCCAGCTCTAAAGCAAATAGAACATCAACTCGTTGAACCCCGGAACGCAGTTGAAACTCGCCACCACCCCCCGCGGCATGAGATCGATTCCGCTCAGCAAGAAATGCCACCACCTGGCCACACAGTTGAGGATGCTGGGCCATCCTAAATCTCAGACTTAGGCTTTCAGAAAGCGGGAGTCGGAGCACAGCCTCTGCTATCTTACGCTGAATTTCTGCTGATAACTTCTGATTTTCAGCAAATTTCTGGACCAACTGAATCAGAAATTCACCACCAAAGCGGCCTGAAATCTCATTCCAAATCCTGAACTGCAGCACTTCCGACTGAATGTTACTTGCTAAAGCGATGAGAACTTCAGCTTGCTCCAATGGAGAGAGATCAACTTCTAAAGCAAGCTTAAGGAGGCGATCCCGATTTTCGTCAGTTAGGGTGCGATTTTTTGCCAAAACAACAAGAAGACGAGCCAAGTAGGGCAAATGAGCCTCTCGAGGCAGCGCGAGAACTTGAGGTATAATCACACCAAAAATTTCCTGCTGCACTTCTGGGGCTACTGGAGATTTTTCAACCCAAGCAATGACTCTTCCCACACGGCTCGGAAAAAACTGTAAAGCTTCAAGTTGAGCAAAGCGCCTCATCTGGAACTCAGCTGGCTCACTGGGATGGCGAATCAGCCTCTCCCTTAAGTCATCCAACCAATAACCGCCCCAGTGAGGCAGCGCCCCACTCAAAGCCACTTCCCGTTCGAGCAACTCCCAGAGTTTTACCCAGACTCCTGAATGCAGCGAGGGATTTAACGAAAGAGCGAGCAAAATCCGATCTCGATTCACTGCCCCCTCCAAGTTAGCCAAGTCAAAAACCTGGTCCTGCCCTACGGGACCGAGCGCCTGACCTTGAGCTACCCTGAGCACCGGGGAGACCAACCTCCACGGACCTCGAAAATCTTTAAGTGCAAGAGCCACTTTTTTGATCTCAACTCGAGAACGGAGGGATCGAAAAAACACATCCGACTTACCAGCGGAAACCACTCTTCCAGCCAAAGAACCAAGAAGTGCATCCAGCTGCTCAAGAAACTTAATCTGTTCATAGACGGACCCGCGACCTGCAAACGAGGAGCGCATCAAGACATCAAGTGCATGATGGGCTTGATACGTGTATGAATCCTTCAGGAGAGCGCGCCACTCACGATTCAGCAGTGAAGCTGCTGAATAATCGGAAACAGGCAAGAACTGCTGAATTTCGCGAATCAAATCACTAGGAAGCTCTTCGAGCACCAACTCCTGAACGCACATCATAGCCTGGGACTCGAATGAACCCAGAGACAGAAATAAACTCGCCCACACAAAACTCATCCAACTACTTTTGCGTCGCATCGAACCCCCGGCGTTTTTTTCTACAAGCAACCCAAATATTGGTCAAGCAATTCGTTCGGTATCGCTCTCGACCTGGGGCAATCTCAACGAAATTGGAATCCTCGTGCAACTACAGCTCTAGCAACTTTAGGACTCACCGGTCGCAGCGAACGACCCTCAAAAAGCTAAGCGGCTGGCTGTTTGAAAAATGCCTCGGGAGCTTTAATCATGAACGCCGCCTCAAGGACGTCTTCAACAGTCTCGACCCAAAGATAGGTAAGCTGATTTCGAACCTCCTGAGGAACTTGCATCAGATCAGGCTCATTTCGTTTGGGCAGGATCACTTTTTTGACCCCGCTCCGATGCGCAGCGAGAATCTTTTCTTTAATTCCACCAACTGGCAGTACAACCCCCCTCAAGGTAATCTCGCCCGTCATGGCTAGCGTAGGAGAAATCGCTTTATTTAAAACCATCGACGCTAAGGCGACAAATAGGGTTACCCCAGCAGAAGGACCATCTTTTGGGATCGACCCGGCGGGCACATGAATATGAATATCGTGATTACTGAAATCAAAGTGAATTGGAAGTATAATAGAGAGCGTCGACCGAGTCAGACTCAGCGCAAGCTGAGCAGACTCTTTCATCACTTCTCCCAACTGCCCCGTCAAGATTAAGTGTCCTTTCCCAGAGGGCACTGCCGTAACCTCAACAAAAAGCAGCTCTCCGCCCATGGGAGTCCATGCCAACCCAGTTGCAACTCCAGGCTTCATGGTCCTTGCCGTAAGCTCTGAAAAGAATCTTTCAGGCCCCAAGATTTCATGCAAAAACTCAGAGGTCACCTCAAACTGAGGAGTAGTCTCTTCATGCTCCTCCAATTTTAACACGACTCTCTCTGCCACTGCTCTTAAAAGGGAAGCGATTTTGCGCTGAAGCTCACGAACACCTGCTTCGCGGGTATACTGGGTGATAAGCGCCTGAAAAACTGCATCAGAAACTTGAACTTGATCCGCATTCAATCCGTGCTCTTTAAGAAGCTTAGGAAGAAGGTAGCGTTTTGCGATCTGAACTTTTTCATATGAAGTATAACTATGAACTTCAATGACCTCCATCCGATCTCTGAGGGGTGCAGGTATGGTGTCCACCACATTGGCGGTCGTGACGAAAAAAACATCTGAAAGATCAAACGGCACATCAATGTAGTGATCCGTAAAAGCTTTATTTTGTTCAGGATCCAGAACCTCTAACATCGCCGAAGATGGATCTCCGTGATAGTCTGAACGCAATTTGTCAATTTCATCCAACATCATCAGGGGATTGCGTGTTCCAGCGCGCTTGATGCTTTGAATGATTCGTCCGGGAAGAGCTCCGACATAAGTCCGTCGATGTCCCCGAATTTCAGCTTCATCTCTCACCCCTCCTAACGAAGTTCTGATGAATTTTCGACCGAGCGCCCGGGCAATTGACTGACCGAGAGAGGTTTTACCAACGCCAGGTGGACCCAGCAAACAAAGAATCGGGCCGTGGATGTCATTTTTCAATTTCGCAACGGCTAAGAATTGAAGAATTCGCCGCTTCACCTCTTCAAGGCCATAGTGATCCTGGTCCAAGATCAACCGCGCTTTTTTCAAATCGATCGGACTCTCCGTCTTTTTACTCCAAGGCAATGCAGCCATCCACTCGAGGTAAGTCCTCACCACATGAAACTCAGCCGAAGCCACCGGCAAGCTTCGCAGTCGCTTCATTTCCTCCTGAACTTGCTGCTGAGCTTCGGGAGGAAGCTGAGCCTCTCGGAGCTTTTTCTCCAGCTCCTCGGCTGCATCCTCACCTGGCTCCTCTCCCAGTTCGGAGCGAATTGTTTTAAGCTGTTCTCTCAAAATGGCTTCACGCTGGGCTTTGTTGAGGCGATCAGTCATTTTTTCGCGAATGTCTTGTTGAATACTCAGAATCTCGCGCTCTTTCTGCATCGCATTCAGCAGAACCTCAATACGAGACTCCACCATAACGTTTTCTAAAAGCTCCTGCTTTTGAGAAAGCGAGAGATTAAGGTAAGCCGCGCAGACATTGGTCAGATAGGCCGAGTCCTCAATTCGATCGATCAATTTGATGAGCGACTCGGTAGTTCCGGGAAGTAACTGAACCACCTCCCGAGCTACCTCTTTGAGATTATAAAAGAGTGCCTCATTTCGAGTGGTATCCGGCGAGTGCACATCAGAAACGCTCTCCCCACGCGCAATGAGGTAGTCATCAGGATCAAGATGCAGATCAAATAGGCGCTCCCGCGCAACTCCTGTCACCACAATTTGCCGTCCGCCAGTTTCGCTGAGGGTAGAAGTCTCAATCCGACAAACTGTACCCACCTCGTATAAATCCCCTAGACTGGGGTCGTCGGATGTCAACACCCGTTGCGCCACCACCAAAATCAGCTCAGAGGTAGCCAAAGCGTGGTCAATGGCCTTAATACTGCGCCCCCTGCCCACAATCAAAGGCATTGAGACGCCTGGAAAAAGGACTGCATTCCGAACGGGAAGCACAGGTAAAATTGACGGAAAATGTTCCATTTGTGATCTGATTAGCAATCCCCAAGCCGAAAGCCACGAGCAACTGCTCCACTTGTGGCAGTGAAATACCCCACGTCCCGCATTGGTATTCAATTTTGGTACGGCTTATGTTATCCGTAGGCCCTATGAATCCTATTCAACTCAAAGCTCGCCTAGAAACCCTGGGCCCTGCTACCCAAGTCGAAATTGTCGATCTCACTGGCACCGAAGACCACTATCAAGCTCAAATCGTTTCTCCTGCTTTTGAGGGAAAAATGATGATCGAACAGCACAGAATGGTTTTTAAACTCGTGCAAGCAGAGGTTGACTCCGGCGAAGTTCATGCTCTGACATTAAAAACTTACACCCCTGAACAATACATTAAAGCTAAATCCAAACACTAATCCCTAGCGAAAAGAGGACATTATGAGCACAACGAATCCACTCGTTTCTAAAGTAGAAGAAATTTCTAAATCCGCTTCAGCGGTCATTTTCATGAAGGGCACTCCGCAATTCCCTCAGTGCGGGTTTTCCGCGCGAGCTTGCCAAGTGCTGAGAGCTGCTGGCGTGCAAGACTTAGTTGGCGTTGACGTTTTGTCCGACGACCCACTTTGGGATGCTTTGGAACAGTACACCCAGTGGCCGACCGTGCCTCAGATTTTCATTCACGGTAAATTCATCGGTGGATGCGACATTGTTTCTGAAATGTTCGAGCGCGGCGAACTCCAAGAAGCGCTGAACTCAGTGAAGAGCTAATTTTATGAGGAGAGAGCATTGAGGTCGAACTCTTTGCTCTCTCTCCAGAACCGGTTGACTATCCCCCTATTCCAGTTAGACTGAGCACCTGGGGTGGAATCGGATGAATCAAGATCAAAAAAAATTAGTCAAAGCCGGATTAATTCTCCTCATTCTGTTCGTGATCGAAACTATCGTATTCTATCGGATGACCCCTCGAAAGGTCAAAACCCCTCACACACCCTTAAAAGTCATACAAAAACAAGTCACCCATCCAAAGCCCTCGACCACTCCCTCACCCTCTGCATCACCGTCTACTCTGATATCGCCTGATCCTTTTGCGGGCCTCGCTGCCAATGGAACATTAGAAAGCCCCAACCCCTCACTCAGTCCCCAACCCCTCGAAGAAGGTGAAGACGATCCAGATCTAGATTTTTTAATCTCCTTCATTTTTCACCTCCTCGGCACCCTGCCCTTCTTTTTGGCTCTATTTTTTGGATATCGATGGTTACTGCGCAGAAAAGCAAGCTCACAAGAAGCAACAGAAAACTCTTCATCCGACTCTGAAAGCAGTGCCGAACCAACCAGATTATCTTCGACTCAAGGAGCCCCAAGTAAAACCAAGACAGATCCAAAGGCACTCCCTACGACGGTCTATGTTCGGAAAGAATCAAAACCTGTAAACCAAGTGGATGCTATCTTGATTGATGAGGATCCTCAGGTCCTTGCTACTTGGCTGACAGCGGCTCAGGCAAAGGGTAAAAATCTACTCACATTTCACTCCGTAGCCGAATTCATGAAAAGTGCTCCTGAACTTTCTACACAAACCGATATTTTCTTGGCTATGAAACTAGGAAGCGGAATTCTAGGCGGTTCCCGATCAAAACGAATTTTTGATGCAGGGTTTAAGCGTATATTTCTGACAAATTCTGAGCCTATGACCCAGAGTATTCCATCCTGGGTTTCGATGATTGTCTCAAAAAGTCCTCCTTGGGCTTGACTCCGATCTAAAAGATCGAAGACTGCGCCAGCCAGTTGTTCAAGGGACTTATTTGGAGATCACGATCACATCATTCGGTCCTGAGCTCGACTATGTCTCAAGTCCAGCCAAGAATGGTGCTAAACGCATCATTTTAACCCTGGCCTCGGTTTCTCGTTCGCGATCGAGTTTAGCAACCAGCTGTACCGAAGTTTTAGGCTTGAGCCGATCGTGATAGTAAATCAGAGAGGGCGAAAAAGCAGAATCGGCAGTCTTCACTTCGACGAGTATCTCAGGTTTTCGATCAATCGTAGTAATAAAATCGATTTCCCGCTTTTCTTTATCTTTAATGTAAAAAAGCTCGGACTTTTCACCTAGAGTGTCTCCTAGAAAAAGGGACCGCTTCAAAAGGTGCAAAGCGACTAAGTTTTCAATACGAGCAGGTTCACCTGCTGTGATTCTGCCAATATCGTAAAAGTAGATCTTAGGCTCTTTTAATATTGCCTTGCTAATGTTCTTTGAAAAAGGAGAGATGACGAAAATCACATAAAGGCTAGATAGAATCTCAATCCAATGTTTCACCGTATGCGGCGAAACCTCCAAAGACTGAGCTAGCGATGCATAGGACACCGTCGATCCCACTCGTTCTGCTAAAAGATCAACAAGAAGCTCCAATCCCTTGATATTTCTCACATTCTCCAAGTCGAGTAAGTCTTCTCTTAAAATCACATCCAAATGACTTTTTCGCCAGAGGCGTGCTGAACGATCAGAAGACTTCAAGAACGGCTCAGGGAAGCTGCCGAACTTGACCATTTTGGCCATCACTTCATCTGCGTGGGTAGGGTCTACTTCTCTAATACTCAGGGGAAGAAGATGAATCAAATGATGCCTTCCAGCTAACGAGTCGCCCCCTTTGCGGTAAGTATCCATCCTAGCAGAACCTGTCACTAAAATGTTGGGACGCACCCCTTCGGTATCATAAATCCCCTTAAGCCATCGCTTCCATAGTGGTTTCTTATGCAGTTCGTCAAAAATTACCAGCTCTGCATTGCGTCGCCAGAGTTTTTTCGTAACAACGGTCCTGTGTTCATCATGATCAAAATTGAGATACTCAAAATTTGAGACTAAGTTCTTTGCAAGGGTGGTCTTCCCCGTCTGGCGCGGTCCTGTAAGCAAGACTATTTTCTCTTCCAACAACTCATTGACGGTGGGCTCTATAGTTCGTTTGATCATAATAGTCTATCCAGTATGCTGTCAGACCAAAATGCAGTCAACTGCATTTTAGATCAGACCAAAATGCAGTTGACTGCATTTTGGTCTGATCATGTCAGTGCCAATCTCCAACATCCCGACGACTGCATCTTACCATTCAAAAGTTAGATGAGTTTTAGGTAAGTTTTTATCTGATTCAACTTGGGCAATAATTTACGGAATAATTCTTTTTTTTAAAAAATTGAACGCTATGCTAGCCTAAACCTAGAAAGTGGCGAACAGCAAAGCCTATGCAAAAAAAACAATCAAATCTCCTCTTTTGTTCTTTAATTATTTTTATAATCTCCCTTCAAAAGTCAATTTTTGCTCAAGACACTCTCAACAAGATACCGACTGAAACAGGGACTACTCCTCCTGCGCAGGAAGCAAAATCGTCCGAACCTTTCTCATTTGCGGACTTCACTTGGCTCAACGGCAATAGTCGTCAGAAAAACCCTGTTTTTGATTCAGCCTATTTTACGGGTGAATTTTCATTTGATTCAAATTACGTCTACGACTTCAATCGCCCGAACGACCACACGCTCATAGGCTCCAGCAACTCAGGCCGAACTGGCGAGATCCAAGTCCAACAGTTGGGGGTCGGAGGCGATTTCCACTTCCAAAACATCCGGGGTCGTATTTTCACCCAGTTTGGAATGTATTCCTCAATGACTCCTCGAAGCGACCCGAGCACAGGACGAGGCCAATGGGGACTTGCAGATGCTTATCGATACCTCTCAGAAGCCTACGCAGGATATCACTGGGATGTTTGGAATGGGATTAATTTGGACGTCGGCCTATTTATGTCCTATCTCGGACTTTGCAGCTACTACAATTATGAGAACTGGATTTACCAGATGTCCTACGTCTCGGCTAATACCCCTTGGTTTTTCAACGGGATTAGGCTCCAAGTCTTTCCCAGTGATCGATTCAAGACCGAGTTCTGGGTCACCAACGGTTGGCAATCGTATGGAGCCTTGAACGAGGCTCCAGGAATCGGGTTTCAGCTTTTGTGGCGTCCCACTGGGTCACTGTCGCTCGTTTCTAACAATTACTTTGGTAAAGATACCCTCGGAAATCCCGCGAGATCACGATTCCACACGGACAATAGCGCCCAATACAAATACCTGGATCAGCCTGCAAGTCTGATCAGCAAAGCAGCCTTCTCACTCACCCTGGACGCGGGCTGCGAAAGCGGGGGCGGTGTATCTTGTGCTGGTGGTACTTCAGACCCAGCCCAGTATTTTCTGGGCATCATGGCCTACAATCGCTTTTGGATCAGTAAGGACCGGTTTGCCATCACATTGGGTGCCGGTGCTATGACGAACCCGGGACGCTACCTCGTGATTTTGCCTCCCATCAACGGAGCCACTGCCTTGAGCAGCACCCCCTATTTCACTACCAATCCAGGCGATCTTTTTAAGGCATGGGATAGCTCGTTTACTTTTGACTACATGCCCAGTGAGAACTTAACTTTTAGGATAGAGTACATCCATCGCGAGGCCAATGTTCCCTATTTCGCAGGATCAAACGGGATCACCCCTCCTGGCGGAAATCATGGCACCTCTGGATCTTTTGTCTCTGACTGGCAGCCTGACCTAGCCAAGTCTGAGAACCGAATCAATTCAGCTTTATTGATTCGTCTCTAGTATCAGTCCTGACTCACTCTCATCGATAGCTAATTCACATCACGAGTCATCAATCTCACCTCCGCACAACGCCGACTTTAGGACAATACTGCCGCACTGGGCATTCATCACAAAGTGCTTTGCGTGCTGTGCAAATTTTTCTGCCGTGAGCGATCAGAAGATGGGCATACTCAGTCCAGTTTTCTTTAGGCACAATCTTAACGAGTTCGTGTTCGACTTTGACGGGATCTGATGATTTGGTAAACCCCATCCTCCGACTCAGTCGGCCCACATGAGTATCCACCACTAGACTTGGGATTCCAAATCCCACGCCTAGAACTACGTTAGCGGTTTTACGTCCCACACCACGAAGGTGAATAAGATCTTCCATCCGATCGGGGACCGTCCCCCCATGCCGCTCGACTAAAAGTTTTGAAGTTTCAAAAAGTGCTTTGGCTTTGTTATTAAAAAAATTAATGGAACGAATCAGGTGACGAATGACTTCCAGATCTCCCTTGGCCATCGACTCGGCATCTGGGTAAACCCGAAAAAGCTCTGGCGTCACAAGATTCACACGATCATCAGTGCATTGAGCGGAGAGCATCACGGCAATCAAGAGTTGAAATGGCGTTCCATAGTGAAGACTACACTCAGCCTCGGGATATTCCCGCCAAAGAACCTTGAGAATCTCCTGCATTCGTCTTTTGTTCGCAGCTCCTAGTGTCGACGCAGCCATTTTTCAACCTCTTGAACTGACTTCGAATTAATCACTTGATCGACAGGCAAAAGAGCCTTGCGAGCCATTGCAATCCCATACCGAGTATCCTCAAGTCCGGCCAGATCATGTGCGTCAGGATTGATCGAAGTGAGTGTGTGGTATTTTCTCATGACGGGCCCCCATCGCCAATCCTCATCCAGCCGATTGGGATTTGAATTCAACTCAACTGCAACATCGCACTGGGCAGCCTCTTTTAAAATCGCTTCAAGATCAACGTCGTAGCCCTTGCGTCCCAAAAGCAATCGACCCGTCGGATGTCCCAAGAATCGCGTCGCAGGATGGCGAACGGCATTTAAAATCCGCTCAGTCATTGCCTCTCGATCTAGATTAAATCGTGAGTGAACCGAAGCCACCACAAAATCGAACCGCTTCAAGACTTTAGCTGGGTAATCCAGCGCACCATCCGCCAGAATGTCGCTTTCGATCCCCCAAAAGATCTTGATCTTCGGGTGTCGCTCCTGAACTTCTTGAACTTCGGCGTATTGAGCTTCCAGGTCATCCTCTTTCAGACCCTGAGCGTAGTAAGCTGATTGGCTGTGATCTGAAATCCCAATATACTCCATTCCTAATTCCTCGGCACGAGTCACCATCTCCTCTAGTGTGGCAGCACCGTCGGACCTGACCGTATGATTATGGAAGCACCCCCTCAAACCATCCCAGGGTAACAAGTGCTTCAGCCCGCCTCCTTTTGCTAAATGAACCTCCTCGCCCGTTTCTCGAGTTTCTGCCGGAATCCACTCGAGTCCCAGTTTTGAGTAAAGCTGGTCTTCTTTTTCAAGTCCAAGAAATTGAGAACGAGCCGGTGAACCAATAGCTTGCCAGTGCGCATCCGTTGCAGTGGTTCTAGCGAGCTCAAAAACAAAACCGTCTGCATCAACCCAGTCGAGATGAATTGGGCAGCGAGCTTTCTGGTGCTCAATAAAACGGGCGCGGAATTTTTCGAGCTGACTTCTGAGATCAGCCCCCACCTGAGATTCCGGCAATGGGCCTACGACAAAGTCGAGGCTTTGCAAAACCTCATTCCGGCGTCGAAGAGCGCCAGTCTCACTGATTTGCAAACCTGGAAATTGGTCACGCACTTGCTGGTAAAACGCCTCCGCCTCATCCCAAACGTCTGAGAGTTTATAAAAGCCTTCATACGCAGATTGAAGCGCAATTGCTTCGAGAATTTTCTTCTGGGCCTTTTCACCAAAGCCTTTGATCCGTAAAAGTCGATTCTCCTTACAGGCATACTCGAGCTCTCCGATTGTACTCACCCCGAGCTCATCAATGAGATGCCTGGCTTTTTTCGGACCCAAACCGGGAATACGAGTCAACTCAATCAGAGCAGGTGAGATCGACGCCTTCAGTTCTTCGAGCTCAGAACACTTTCCGTGCAAAAGGTACTCGATCAGAATGTGTTCGATTCCCTTTCCGACTCCTGGAATTTCTTGAAGCGTTCCTTGCTGGGCACGCTCCATAAGATCTTCTCGTCCCGAGAGTGCCTTGGCCGCCTTTTCGTAGGCTCGAATCCGGAACTGATTTTCACCGCGGAGCTCAAGGAGGTTTTGAATTTCAAAAAGGAGATCACTCGCTGAAGCAGGGCTTTCATTCATAGTTCAAACGTTTTCCCACATTGGCCCGAAAGTCGCAATTCTCACTGATGAGAACAGGAAGGTTGAATCCAAAGCGCCAAAGGAGTATAGATCCCTCATGAGTCAAAAAATTAAAGTTGCTATTAATGGTTTTGGTCGAATTGGTCGTAAAATTGCGCGCTTAGCCCTGGAGCGGGACACGATCGAGATCGTTGCGATCAATGACCTTTCAAATCCTGAGCAAATGGCCCATTTGATGAAGTATGATTCTGTGCACGGTACCCTAAAAGAGGACGTCCGACTCGAAGGGAAAACCTTAATTGTGGGCTCCCGCAAAATTCAACTCAGCGCTGAAAAAGACCCGACTGTTCTCCCATGGGGAAATCTCGGAGCGTCCTTCGTTCATGAGTGCACCGGCGTTTTCACTGACAAAGACAAAGCAGTGTTGCACATGAAAGCAGGCGCTAAAAAAGTCGTCATTTC
>CANHSO010000030.1 GCA_947463705.1 Bacteriovoracaceae bacterium | reverse complement strand
TGCACCTGCTGAACTTTTTGCTCAAACTGAGCCTGAGAAAGTGTGTTCTTAACAAACCCCACATTGGAATTGGCTGAAGAAGGACTGCGATCACCTGATTGATGATCTAGAGCTGACGTCGTAGCCTGATCACCCGGATTCAAAACGATCCCTGCTCCTCCTGCCGTCACACCCCCCGCAGAACTAACTACACCCTGACCCTGAGTGATGAGAAATGTGGTTTTGCTCTCGTTCAAACTCTCTGGGGTCGAAGTTTGATGAGAACCCTTTCCAGATAAGAACCCCGACATCGACTGAACTTGATCACCCATGGCTACTTCTGAGAATGCAACTGTTCCTCGGACTCCCATCACAGCACTCGGCGTCCTGAGCTTAAACTTACTCGGCCCCTTGAGCTTTTCCGTTACGGCAGCCCGAACACTCCCGTAAGCCAAACTGAGCTCAACCTGCCGTTCATCTTTTTTATTCTGATTCTGGCTAAATTGGCCGACCTTAAAAAGCGAAGAAGCCCCGATATCAATAATACTTCGGTCCCGAAGCAGGAGCTTCACACCACCATTACTTGAAGTATTGATCACATCGCCTGCGTAGACCACGTCTCCAGGATGAGCGTTTCTCGATTGGTTTACCTCGTTGGATTTGCTACCCGAATCATCGCGGATTAGAACCCGACCCAACACGCTGACCACATCTCCCGCTGGGATTCTGGAATTTGCCAACAAAGGAGTCAAGTTCATGACAATAGGAACTAAAAAAAGAATGAGATTTTTTGAAAATCTCTGAAATTCACAAACGTACCGCATCCCTTTGATGTTAAAATAAACCTATGTACTCGACAATATGTGTTCAATTCGACACATCACGAAGATTAAAAAAAAAGCCAATCTTAATCAAAGTTCTTACCTTTTCTGCATTACTCACCGCATCACACCTAGTCTGGTCAACTCAAGGTCGAACTGAAGTCTCTCATCCAGACCTCGCGCTAGAGGCCGTTTACACCGAGGCCCTGTTGCACTACAACAAAAGGGAATTCAATCAAGCCGCTTCCTTGCTCGACCAAGCCCTCAAAATTAAACCCGACTACGTCCCAGCACTTGAGATGAGAGCGCTCACCCTAAAAACCAACGGAGACGACCATCGGGCCATTGAGATCTATCAGGAGCTGACACGACAAAAACCACAAAGCGAGCAAGGCCCCTACCATTTCGAACTAGCGACCCTTTATCAAAGGGCAAAAAATCTCCCTAAAATGAAATACCATCTGCAGCAAGCGATTCTCCTGCACTTTAACGAGGTCCCGAGCCACCTGCTCCTCGGCAACCTCGAATTCTCTGGCGGTGACTTTGCGGCGGCTGATGACCACTTTCAGTATGTGCGTGACTATGGGCCGCCCGAGCTTCGCATGGTTGCTCATTACTATCTCGGACTCGTCAATTTTCAGATGAGTTACGGGACGGTTGCCACAGCCGAAATGCTTGAAACAAAAAAGCTGGCTGAGAAAAACCCTCAGTTCCCAGGCGCTGGAGATATCCTAAAATCGTCTGAGCAGATGCTGACTCCTTTTAAGAAGTCTCGCTGGTTCTTCAGTGCCTCCACAGTGGGACAATACGACACAAATGTTGCCCAGATCCCAATTGGAATCTCAAATCCGGTTCAACTCACTGGAAAATCGACAGGTCGTATGAACATCTCTGCTGGGGCCGGATGGATGGATGCCCCGCTCAACACGGTGCAGATGGTCTTTAATTATCAGGGATCTTTTAATAAGAACACGAACTCAAACACTCAAAACTACGAGTTTTTCACTCATTCAGCTTCAATTTATGCCAACTTCCAGCCACTTTCATTCTTCAGTGGAGGATTGAAATCAGTGGGCAGCTTTGTCTTCCAAAATCAACTGATGAACTCTTCATCGAGCAGCTATATCTTCGGAAAATCGAGCGCTAGTGCGGATTTCGGTCCTTTTCTGAAAGTCTTTTTGAGCAAGAGCCTACAATTACAATCTGACTTTTATTTCAGACCCCAGGTCTCCTACCTTTATCCCTCTCAAAATGGAAATGCATTTGGAACTCGCTTTCAATTCACGTCAAATACTGTCAAAAAACTCTTCAACCCCAGTTGGACTGTCAGCTTTGAAAAATCAAATGCGGCTGGGTCTAATGTTCGCTACCTGGCTTACGGTGCAGGCATCTCTAATGTCATGCGTCTGACCGGAAAAGACACACTCACCCAGTCTGTTGACTTTCTCTATACCAACTATTTTGATTCTGACCCTAAACGGATCGATGTGAATCTCCCGATTCGTCTCAACTGGTCGCACTACTTTAGTCCTCAGTGGATGCTCATCTGTGACGTCACCTACATCAATAACTTCTCCAGCACTGCAGAAAGCTTTTCCTATAACCGCCTCACCAGCGGACTCGGAGTTTCTTGGACACCTCTTTAGTTTCAGTGTTATAGAGTGATTAAGACTCGGTTGATCTGAATCACTTTGGGCGCACTCGCATTATGAATATTAGATTATTTAGAATCTCTATGTTTCTTTTCCTTTTAGCCGGCTGTGCGACTTCACCCCTCGGGCGAAAACAGCTCATTCTCGTACCACAGGTCCAGATAGACGAGATGGGATCACAAGCATTTCAGAAAATGAAAGACTCCCAGCCGATCGATACGGACCCACAACTCAGAAGCTATATCCAATGCATTGTCGATCCATTAACCGCTCGCTCGGGTGGTACAGCAGCCGGAAAAAACTGGGAAGTCGTCGTATTTAAAGGCGACCAGGCCAATGCATTTGCCCTCCCCGGCGGAAAAATTGGGGTCTACACCGGGATCTTGCAGGTGGCCAAGACCCCTTCACAACTTGCCACGGTGATTGGTCATGAGATTGGGCATGTCATCGCACAACATGGTGCTGAACGCGTGTCCCAGGAGATGGGCACTCAGCTGAGCCTTGCCATGATTCGGTCCATGTCGTCAAAAAGTGCAAACTCAGATCGATTGATGAGCTTACTTGGACTCGGCGCCCAAATTGGAATTTTACTACCCTTCAGCAGAGCTCAAGAATCCGAGGCCGATCTGATCGGGCTCGATCTCATGGCAAGGGCAGGGTTTGATCCCCATGCGAGCGTCGAACTTTGGCAAAACATGATTCACGCCGCTGGAGGCAAGGGCCCACCCTCCTGGCTATCCACTCACCCCGCGAGTGAAACCCGGATCAAGCAGCTCCAAGCTCATATGACTGAGGCCGAATTAAAATCCAACCACGCTAAGGGACTGGCGCCCGTCTGCCATCGGTAACCGGCAAGCGTTAAAAACTAAAGGAGAAAGCGGCCATCGCACCATCATATCTCGTGTCTGTTTGAGTGACCCAATCATTTCCAAGGAATACTCAAATTCTGAAGCTGTTCACTTAGTTCCGCAGATTGAATCGGGTGTTCTCTGGAAAATGTTTTCAGTTCCTTTAAGATCCCGCGTTCAATCTCAAGAGTCGCTTCGTACTCGGCTTCTTGCACCTGAATTCGCTTAAGAGCCTCAGTACTGGACACTAAGTCTGTACTAGCGCAGTCATCAGGAAGAAAAATGGCAATTCCACCTTCGTTTGCAAACTGCTCCGCGGAGTCTTCATCTATGAGCGCCTGATTCTTTAGATACTCAAATCGATAAAACCTGAGGCTCTGCTGCAATGGACTATCGATCCACTGATCAATCCAATGGCGATGGTCGTGTTTTTGCTAGACTTATGCCGGTGATTATTTTTAAAAATTGAACTTGAAGGGGTGAGTCCATGCGGAGCGTTGGCGCTGTACTTCAGGATTTTCGATGGGTTCGTCCTCGATTTGAACTTGATCAGGCCGCTTCTCTAAACTGGTTGGGCCAGTCGCACAGTCAGGCGGAACACCTCAAAAGGTCTAGTCAATCGATGGACCCAGATCTGCTGATTCGACTTTTTGAAAGGTATGGTTGCAGGCCAACTTATATCAGCAAGCGAGGTTTTGAGCTCCCGGACCTTTTCGAGTCTGATTTAAAAAAAATGGAAACTCTTAGTCCGAAGGCCACTCTCAATGACTGTAGTGAGGTGACACGAGGTCCGTCCGGAGTCGGAATATCAGCCCGTGCTCGATTTTTCGAACAGGTTGCAACGGATCGCATTCGGGAACTCTTCAAATGCGACACTCGAGCACCTCAACATCTGATTCATGTGACTTGCACTGGATATGTTTCTCCCAGCCCAGTGCAGGTTCTCATTCAGGAGCGTCAGTGGAACCAAGAAACTCGAGTGACACACGCCTATCACATGGGATGTTACGCCTCGCATCCGACTATCCGAATGGCCGAGGGTTTTTG
Organism: Bacteriovoracaceae bacterium; assembly: GCA_947463705.1. Lineage (GTDB taxonomy): Bacteria > Bdellovibrionota > UBA1018 > UBA1018 > UBA1018 > CAINWE01. The sequence continues at coordinate 16,536 of CANHSO010000030.1, read as the reverse complement.
CGCAGCTGGCCTCAAAAAAGTCGATCTAGTTCATACGGAGATCTGCAGTCTCCACGTTGATTTGGCAGACCATTCACCAGAACAGATGGTCGTTCAAAGTCTTTTTGCAGATGGTCACATTAGATATTCAGTTGCAAATAGAGATTGGGCTCAACCTGGCGGTTTAGATCTCATATCCATTCATGAGGAGATCTTGCCAAACTCCCTTGAGGCGATGACCTGGCGAACGTCAGAGTGGGGAATGAAAATGACCCTATCCAGAGATGTACCGAGGAGAATTGCCGTTTCTATCCGACAATTTTTGAATCGAATGATCGACGAAGCAATAGGGAATGCTGCCAATCCGCTCGGAGAATTCATTTTCGCAATTCACCCCGGAGGACCAAAAATCATTGATCAACTTCAGGATGAGCTTAACTTGAGAGATGACCAAGTGTTTCATAGTAAAAAGGTCCTTCAGAATTTTGGCAACATGTCTTCGGCCACACTCCCTCACGTCTGGGCAGCGATTCTAGCTGATCCTCAGGTACCTGCTGGACGATGGATCATCAGCCTTGCTTTTGGACCAGGGCTAACTGCATTCGGCTCTGTTTTGAGAAAAAGAAGCGAATGAAAAATCTCATCTTCATTCCCAGTTTTTTACAAGGTTTGGCGATGTTCTTTGATGAATTTTACTTTCATAGAAAAAGAGGACTGCCCTTATGGGAGCGCATTGGCCATCCTCTCGATACTCTCACAGTTCTGACCTGTTTCGCTTGGCTGATTCTTATGCCGCTCCAACCGAGTTCTTTGCTGAATTGGGTTGGCTGGGTGAGCTTCTCCTGCCTCTGGGTGACCAAGGATGAGTGGATTCATCACCGCTCGTGTTCGACAGGTGAAGTCTGGTTGCACTCAGTCTTATTTATTCTCCATCCGATTTGTCTTTTGTCTGTTGGGTGGATGGCTTGGAACGGCGGATATGAGTGGTTTATAAAACTACAGACATTCTTACTCATTGTGTTTATGATCTATCAATTTACATATTGGAACCTCCTATGGAAACCAAAAAAATGAAATCACATGCTTCATCCCCTACTCAATCTCTGGCTCCGTCCGTGAATAACGATATTTATGACCAACTCGGCGAACGCTGGTACACAGCTAAAGACGATCCTGTGGCTCTTCTACGAGCTGAGGCTCAATGCAGAAATCCTTGGGTAAACCAGGTTATTCGCTCGAATTTTAACCATCAAAATCTCCAAATCCTGGACGTGGGTTGCGGAGGAGGGTTTCTAAGTAATCGACTGGCGCGAGAAGGCTATCATGTCACCGGGATTGACCTCTCCCAAGAAAGTCTAGAAGTGGCGCGTCGATATGACGCCACTCAGTCGGTGCGCTATCTCAGTGCAGACGCCTATAGCCTCCCTCTCGAGGATGCGTCTTTTGATGTGGTCTGTGCGATGGATTTCTTAGAGCATATCGATGATCCAAAAAGGGCGATTCATGAAATGAGTCGCGTCTTGAAACCCGGGGGCTTTTTTTTCTTTCACACTTTTAACCGAAATCCGATCGCAAATTTCGTGGTGATCAGACTCGTTGAGTGGCTGGTAAAAAACACTCCACCCCAGATGCACGTCTCTGAATTATTCATCAAGCCCAAGGAGTTGGAGCAATTTTGCGAAAGTGCTCAAATGAAGGTCGCTGAAATGCGTGGACTACGCCCGAATCTTCTCTCCCGAGCTGCCTTAAGAAGTCTCTGGACGGGCTCCATCGAAGAGGGTTTCAGCTTTTCTTTTGTGAAATCCCTTTTAATTTCGTACTGCGGATATGCAAAAAAATACCCTCGAGGCAAATAGAGAGTTCAACGTCTCCCTCAGTTTGTGGGGTATTTTCGGTAACACCTTCTGTTTAATGAGTGTAACGAATACCCAATCTAACCAAAGTCAGCGGTGAACTGATGTATGGGATTCCTTTAGGCTTGAGATCTCATTAGCGGCATAGTGTTTCGTAGTCTGGCTCATCCGCGGGGAGCGCTGGAGTCGAGCGGTTCAAAAGCTTCATGAGAGCATGGATTGACGAGGCTAGCGGCTCAAGGGAATTTGGGAAAGTTCGTTCACATCCGGCAACGGGAGGAAGGCCGCTCATCTGCATCTTTTCAGCTAAGGCTCGGCTCATTTTTTCACAGAACTCCCCAAGAATCTGAGGTCTGGTTTTTTCGAGTTTAAGGTAGGCTAACGAAGCACGCTGGGGATAAAATTCTGGAGTGGCCCGTTCTTGGTCTTCTTGAGACACGACTCTCTCTTCAATCCTGCCATCAGGGGCAATGACTTCTCGGTAGCCGATTTTTTTGTAGTAGTTCACGAGCGTGTCGGCTTGCTTAAAGGCTTCTAGTTTCACATCTCGGGCGTTTGGGTTTCTTGCGATCGACCAGACTTCAGCAAAATCCAGAATCCTTTTGCCAATTCCTTGCCCCTTGTAACGAGGGGAGTCTGATGCTGCAAATCGGTGGAGCATGACTTCTTCTGGACGATTTTCGTTGAGTCGAATCAGAACGCTTGCGATGACTTCGCCATCATTCGTGGAGTCTCGCAGAACAGCGAGATGAGCGTCATGATGCTGATTGAGGTAGGTTTTAATATCATTACTGCTAGTTATATTGGCGTAACCACCTAGAAAAAATTTGCTGTAGCCTGAGGCATAGCGATCGTTCACTAAATGGGCCGCGCTATCTAAGGTGGCTTGATCTGAATTTTGATAGGAGATGACCTCCGGTACAAAGTCTGCCTGAGCAAGAGTACTTAAAAAGAATAGAGAAAAAATTAGTCTCTTCATGTAAAAAGATTAATTCTTTTTTTAATAATTCAAAGTAAATTAATATAACGCTGTGTATTAATTCTAATAAAGCTAGTTAACTCAATCCGTATTCAATTGAGGAGGGTTACTTTTTGAGTGTTGGATCCATTCAGAAAATGAGATCTCAAAATCGGGACGATCTCGCGTATATCTGAAAAAAAGCTTCAAAAAATCCAATCGCTCTTTTGCCCACTGAGTTTGATTGGGGTCTTCTTTGATCGTCTGAGTGAGATCAATCCCCTCATAGCGGTCGTATGCAAATCGATGACGATCCAGAACCTCATTTAAGCTCCGTATTTGGCTGTTTTTTGAATTTCTCAAGAGATCATACATCACCTGGAATGTGGTAGTCCTCCCCCTTCCAGCCATGCAGTGAATGTGAAGATGAGGCCATTCGGGATAGGTTTTCATCTTTTTAAAGAGCTGAATGAATTCATCGGCCTGTTCTGAGGTAGGAGAATGAAGATCTGAGACAGGAATCCGTTCGTAATGAAGGGTGTGATTTTGAACCACAGATTCTTCAGTTTGAACTTTAGCCACAGCTATAGAATGAATGGGATGACCAGCATCTCTTTTTTGCTGATTTGAGTAATCAAAATGATCGTCCTCGAACTCTCTCAAATCGAGTCGATGGTGTCGTTCCAGAAATTTTCGTCTCAGCTCGGTAACCAACTGGTTCTCATCCTGGATGATTTTCTCCCTCGATTTACCGTCATTTGCAGTATTGTAATTTCGGTAAAAGATGACCTTGTCGCCGTTGATCAACGGATGAGGCTCTTTTTGCAGGTCTAAAATGAGGGTCGAACGACCGCTTTTAGATTGATTCTTGATGAACTCGATATCCGCTTCTGAAGGACTTGCACTTGCCGAAAGATGAAGCTCGTCAAATCCACTCAAATTGAGGTGAGGGAGCCTATTTTGGGTCAGCTTGAGATTGACCTCATCTGTACTTCGATAGTTTTCGGGCCGGGAACTTTTCAAACTCGCAAGAGCCTTTGAAATTCGAATGACCTCGACCTCTCGATCTTGAAACTGAGGACTGACCAGATCAAGTGAGTGCTCACTTCGGGCCACACTCGCAAGCCGAGACAGACGCTGAGAAGTGATGCGCTGATGACTCCCAACCCGAGAAAGGGTCTTCACTGCTAGCACGCCAAATAGGGTCCTTCGCATGATTTTCGATGGATTCGCTTGAGCGGAATGTACGGCAAATGACCAGTACCCAAGAAGACTTAGCACTACGATTGCTCTGTTCATTCACCTCTCCAGTTACTGCCCGATGGCAGTTGGATGCCTCTATCAGACCAGCTCTTTCGAGACTACTATTGTTGATAATCGGAGTCAACTATTGATCTCAAACTCAACTCTTTCGCATGACTCGTTCAAAACTAGGTCTTGAGGTCACTCGGTTCAGCCAAATGTCGATGAGGCTCACCTGAAAAAGATTTGAAAAGTCGGGGTGAGACTTTTGAAGTTGGCGATAAAAGGGAAAAACATGAATATCAGCCAGAGTGAGCTGATCACCCATCAAGAACGGGGATTTTTCCAAAGCTTGACTCAATTTCAAGAGATGCGCTTGAATCCGAGTCTTCAGTAACTCCTGCTCAGACTCGGAGAGACTTTTCCATTCATACTTAAATCGATCTAGATCTGGTTTGAGTAATTGATCACACCAATAAGTCCAAAGGCGGACTTTTGCACGAGCGAGTGGATCGGCGGGCATGAGGTAAGGAACTCCTGAGATCTCATCTAAGTATTCATTGATAATCGATGATTCATGAATCACTTCACCTGAGTGAATTAAGAGCGGCACTTTGCCCTCGGGATGAAGCTCCAAAAGCTCAGATGAGAGATTCGAAAGATCCTCCTCAATGAGTGAGTAGCTCAGGTTTTTCTCTTCTAAAGTTATCCTCACTCGAATTGCAAAAGGGCACCTGCGGAAGGAGTGGAGGATCAGGAAAGCTGTCGTTGGATGGTCTTTCATTGGGGTTCACATTAACTGGAATCGAGCAGCTTAGGCAAATGGGGAGTAAAAAAAATTTCGGCGTAAGCCAGATCGAAGCGAGCGACTCGGTTGGCTTGACCATCAGAGCAAGCGGCTATTTTTATTTTAAAATTTTCCTCACATTTATTTCAAATCCCTCCGAACTAAAACTCAGAGCAACACCAACGGTTGATCTGGAGTATTTTTATGAGAAGTTTGAAATTCAAAAAACGCGAAGTCTTAGCCCTATTCATAGCTGGCAGCTTCATTGCCCTGGGGCTTAGAATTTACCTAGATCACAAGGCTCAGGTGTCACTAGATCAGCCGGTCGCTTCGATGAGCCCGAAGAGTTTGTCGCATCCGGCTACCTTGCCGAATCAAGAAGGACTCCTGACCCACCCCAAAAATTCAGAGATGCCCCTCCAGTCTGTCGATTCGAGGAAAAAAGAAACTCCAAAAAAGGTAGAACAAGCAAAGTTGGCTCCAAGTCCAGAAAAGTCGATTGAAAGTTTAAAAGTCGGTTGCTTCACAGTTCGCTACAGCCACAAAAAGATCCCTTCTCACTCCGATGCTGAAACGTGCATGGAACATGAGAATGAGATCAATTTACGATCGTCAAGCCCTGATCAAATCAACTCCAAGTCGATTTGCGCTTTTGTAGAAGGTAAAACGGTACCCTTTCGCCCTACACCATCTGACCCCTCAAGAATTATCATTGGTGCCATCGCCGGGCCACAGTCTCGAATCACCGTCCGATATTGTCTAGGCCGTTCAAAGTGCCCGCAAATCTGTGTTCCTAAGAAAGACTCCTTTATGAGCGCTCTGGGAGCGGACGATGCAGAATCAGATGCGTCAGCAGGATGGGACGGTTCAGGAACGGATTCGGAAGAATCCCAACTCAACTCTGAAGTCCGAGCACTCGACCAAGAAAAGGGGCAACTCGACTCCAAGCGCCGCACATTCAAAGAGTGGATGATCGATTCCACTTCTACGGGATGCGAAGACCCGTCTTCTTCGAGCCGAGGAGTGAGCGAATGAATTCAAAAAAATTCTCTCATGCTGTTTCGCTTTTTGCCTGCAGTTCTCTACTCTCCTGCACAGGACAGTTGCCAGGCTCATTTCGATTTTTGCAGGCCTTACAGACTTTTAAGACAGCCCAAAACGTCAACACAAAAATCGATCTCCTGTGGATCGTCGATAACTCCTCAAGCATGGACGTCCACCAGGAAAAACTCAGGGCTGGCTTTCAGTCCTTCATGACCAAGTACCTTCAACCGACTTGGGACATTCGCGTCGCCGTAATTACAACAGACACGTACTTAGCCCATCCCGCTTACTCAAGTTTTCTAGCCAAGCAAATCCCGGGATCAGTGGGGTACACTTCGTCTTACCTTTCAGGCCTCAGTTGGCTGAGTAGTTTTCAGAATCCAATCTGGAATTCGACTCTCGTCAACACAGCTACTGGAACGCTCACAAATGGAATCAACTACGGAGCGCTCAACCCGCTGTGGGGACCTCAATACGCCCTTCTTGAACCTGGATTTCACGATGGTCCGATCACTGCGTTTTGCTTTGAAGCGATGCCCTACTTTCTCCACGGCGTAACTCAATGTGGAATCAGGGACAACCCTAGCCAGTTTTCGGGTCCTGACGCCTGCGTCAGTCCAAACACGCAACTTGGACAATCCAGTCTCTCACAATGCGTCAACACGATTCAAAACGATACGGTTCGCTCGGGGCAGCCCATCATATCGACTCTCCCGCCCTTGAATACGCCAGCTGATTCAGCCTGGACTACTCTGCTTCAGCGCAATTTTATCATCAACGCATCTGTGGGAAGTTCCGGAGCTGGATCAGAGCGAGGGCTTAGTTCAGTACTCCAACTGATCAGCGATAATGAATCTGCTCCGACGTCGTTCTTTCGACCGAATTCGCTGCGTAGCCTCATTTTTCTATCCGATGAGGACGACCAGTCTTTTGCTCTTCCAGACCCCCTGCCTTCCAACTTTAGCCCAGACTGGGGTTATCTCTGCGACCAAACTTCCCTCATGGCCCAGAACGGAAATAGCACTCTGATCAACGGGAACGGCGGCCTCTGTTGTAGCAACCCTTCCTTAGGTTGTCGTTTTGGTAGCAGAGGAACAACCTGCCCCACAAAAACCGTCGATCAATATACCTACACACTGGGCATCTGCGCAGACCCATCCCTCCTCATCCCGGTCGAAGACATCAAAGCATCACTCGACTCCTACTTTCGAGGACTCGATGGCTCGCCAACAGGGGACCCCAATTACTTTGTCGCCTCCATAGTACCCACGACTGGGACTTCGATTCAGATGATCCAGAGCTCAAGGGAAACGATCGACCAATCGATAGGAACTATTAAAGTTGTCGAAGCAGATCGGTCCGACCGCTACCTGGCTCTCGGGTCTCTCATCACAGGCTCCCTTGCTCTCGATATCTCAAGCACGGACTACACACCTGTCTTAGATGCCATTGGACAGGAGATCGTGCAAAAGAAAAGTACTTTCACACTAGCTCGCGCTCCTACGGGAGTCGAAGAAATGCTCGTCACCATCATTCACGCAAGTGGAACTACGACGACAGTCTCATCCAGTCTGTACACAATTTCGAATAAAACCCTGACTTTCACTGATCAGAACTTTGTTTTGAGTCTGTCTTCAACTGATCAAGTGTCAATCAGCTATCAACCAAAAACGGCCTATTAAAATGAAAGGAAACAATTATGAGCTTTATTGAGTTTCTAACCCAGAACCTTGGACACGTTCTACCGATTCTCGTCGCTGGAGCGCTAGGACTGGCCATTATTTTGGAGCGCATTACACTTCTTTATTCATTCTATTCTTTAAAAAATATAGATGGCTTTTACGAAGACCTCACTCAAAAGATTACCCATGGTAAAATGTCTGAAGCAATTCAACGCTGCGACCAAGAGTCCAGAGTTCCACTTTGCCAGGTCGTTAAAAGTGGACTTTGCCGCGCACACTTACCAGAAGTCATGATTGAAGACGGACTCAGAATCGCAACTCACCAAGCACAAAGCTTAGTTCAGAAGAGAATCGGGTACCTGGCCACAATCGCAAATGTGTCAACCCTTCTTGGACTCTTTGGAACCATTCTTGGTCTCATCCATTCATTTGAAGCCGTAGGTCACGCCGATGCCCAGCAGAAATCGGCCTTGCTCTCAGCTGGGATCTCTACTGCCATGAACGCAACGCTGCTGGGCCTGGGCGTCGCGATTCCCTGCATGATTGCCTACTCATTTCTAGTCAATCGAGCCAACCAACTCACTTCCCAAATTGAGGATGCATCACTTAAGACGATGGACCTACTCAAGCAACGGTTCTACTCTACAGTTGATTCTCCAACTGAAGATCGGAAAATCGCATGAGTGCCGTCACGGACTCCAATCCTAACGCAGGAAGATCTCAAGAGTTCGAACTGAATCTTGCCCCCATCGTGGATTGCTTCACCGTGTTAATTACCTTCATGCTAGTTTCTGCCTCTTTTATTTCTATTGGTATTATTGAGGCATTTCCGAATGCAGCAGCTCAGGCGTCCAGCGACTCAACTGCACCCCGCGAGAGTCTTCAACTCGAATTACGACTCGGGGGTTTGGCTGAGATTCAGATCAGCGGTCCTCAAAAAATCAACTATCCGATCGCAGCCAAGGAGGGGATGTGGAACCAGGAATTGATTCTTCAAACCCTCCAAGGGGTAAAAACAAAATTTCCACAGATCCAATCACTCACGCTGTCAGCGCAAAATGAAGTGGAATACGTCCACGTCATCCGATGGATGGAAACCCTTCATCCCTTTTTTGGACAAATCAGGCTCGGGGGATTTTAACCATGAAAACACCTAAGCGAACATCTACTCTCAATCCTGAACTTTCGCTCCAGATCACTTCTATGGCGGACATCTTCATCATCATTCTGGTGTTTTTACTCAAATCCTACTCAACCAGCAGTGTCCAGATTTCACCTACCGTAGGAATGAAGATTCCCGAAGCAAGCCAACTCCAGTCACCGGTCGAGGCAATTCAAATTGAGATTTCAGAGACTCTAGTTCAGGTAGAGAAAAAGCCGGTCACTCCCCTAAAAAACTTTCAATTTGATACCAATGACCTCAATTCTCAGTTTTTCTCTAAGAGCATCAGTGCTGTCCTTCAAAAAGAAAAAAAGCGCCAACAGCTCATTGCCAGCGCAAATCCAAACGTCCATCTCGATTCAAAAGTCCTCATCATCGCAGACAGTCGTACGCCCTATGGCACACTTAAATCTGTGCTCGGGGCTGCAGCGATTCAAGGACTCAGTGACTTCAAGTTAGTTGCAATCCAGTCTGAGGGAAAACACTAATGAGACGAAAGGCGTCGACTTTAGCCTTATTCTGGGCCTGGGGTGGTATCTTTACTAGCTCTACCCTAGCCGCGGATCTCCCGAATAGCTCGGCGGCTGAAAAGCAAGATCGAGCTGTCGACCAAGCTGCCCTTCAGTCCCTCGAAATCGCACAAAAAAAACTTCAACAGTTGATCGTAAAATATCGCAAAATGGCACAAGAGCCTGACCTTCTAGCCAAGTTGGCCGAGATTGACCAGCAAGGGACAGAGATCGCTTTTCGCCTCACCCAGGGCTCTGCAGTTCCCTCTCAACGGACCCGAAAAAATTACCAGCTTTGGCTTGCCTCCCAAATAAAGACTTTAGATCAATGGATTGAAAGCTATCCCACCTATCCCAGATTAGATCACGCATTTTTTCAACGTGCAAAAGCCTATGAAGAATTGAATTCACCAGATCAAGCTCGCAAAGACTATCTGAGGGTCATTCACGGCTACCCCCAGTCACAGTTCAGGAATCAAACCTGGCTAGCTCTCTCCGAAATCGCCACTCAAAATAAAAATCATGAAGAAGCAATTCAATACCTCGAAGCGATCGAAAATCAGCCCGAAAGCATCTACTTCCCCATTGCACTCTATCGACTTGCCTGGGCTCACAGTAACATCGGGCATCTTTCGGTTGCATCCAGCTACTTAGAAAAGCAGATTCTTTACTATAACTCCATCCAGGAGCACTCAAAACACCTCTCCCCGAGCGACGCCGCTATGAGAGAAGCCAGCCTGATGGACTTTGTCAATTTCTACTACGATGGTTATGAAAAAAGTATTCCAAATTTCGATTTAGAGAGAGCACTCAAATCTTTTCGAAGCCTAGAAAAAAGCCAGTTTTTTGGGAAAATGGCTCTTCGTTTTGCAAAACTTCTCCGCTCTCATCGCAAAGATGCCGCTCTTTTTGATTGGAAAAACCAACTCATCCAGGAGGAGACTGATCTCCCTGAGACGATTCACGTCATCACACTAATTCTCGACCATCAATTCAATCAAAACCAATTGGAGCCGATGATCCAGACACTGGGCGACCTTGCATCGATTCATGATTTACAGTCCAAAAAAAAACTCAATCCTGAAAATGAGAATGACCTTCGCAACTCTCTTGCTCAAATCGCTTCAGGGCTCCAAAAACAATTTCAGAAAGGAGGGCAAAACCCATCAAAACCCAAGTTCATTGAGACCCTCATTCAGCTGTATTCAGTCTGGATCAAGGTGACGCCACCAGAGGATTTAACTCTGTCTTCACTCTACTACAATTTAGCAGAAGCCTACTTCGAGAACCGCGACTACAAGCGTGCAACACAGAATCATCGATGGGTTCTTTCTCACTGGCACGCTGACGGAAAACTTCAATTAGAGACAGCCGAGTTGAGCTGGGTACGAAGTAGGTACGAGGAACTCAGTCAAAGTCAACTCATCCCAAAGGAACTTCAGCCTAGACCGCTAGAAACTCAAGAAGTGCAAGTCAATCTTCCTGCTCCCGCTGAAGAATGGATTCAAGAACTCGATCGAATTTCTCTTCATACAGCATCGAAAAACGAGCCCTTCAATCGATACTTATTTGAAGCGAGTCGACTTCTCTATTCTCAAGGAATCCGATCGAAAGCGATCAAAAGACTCATTGAATTCGCTACCTCTCATTCGCACTCCCAATATTCTCCCCCAGCGATTGCACTGATCTTGGATACACTGGTTCAATCCAAGAATTGGCCTCTCACAAGGGACACAGCACGGATCCTTTCCAAGACTCAGTGGGCTCACTCTGGGCTCAATCAAAAGGTAAACGAACTCGAAATGCTCGCGTCGTATCAAATCATTGAGGAGTTCAGTCGTCAGCTCGAAGATCAACGAGTCGTCAGTGAGACGGCGCTCTACCTCAAACGATATCCAAGCTCGCCCCGAGTCCTGCAACTCAAATTTCTTGTGGCACAGAGTCAACTTCGGCTGAAGAACTCCAAATTAGCTCTGGATGCGTTGAACTCGATTTTAGAGTCGCCAGTGCCGATTGATTCGGAAGCGAGCCAGATTTATCACCACTCGCTGATTCAAAGAGCATCTCTTTTTGAAGAGAGTCTCCAATTTAACGAGGCCATTCGAGACTACGAGACCGGACTCAAACGAAGTCCACATGACGAACTGATTCAAAAAAAGCTTTTTATTCTTTATTGGTTGTCTGGAAGAGCTGATTTTAGGTGTCCAAGTGATACATCCCCAGAAATTTTAGAGGAGTGTCAAAAATACCAATCCATGGCCCTCGTCTATCCTCGAATCAAGGATCAGACCGCAAAAAATCTCACTGAAATCAAAAATCAAGCGTTTCATGGTCCTCAAGCAAATCGCCCCATTTGGTCTGCAGCGGCACTTGCACAACCCTCAAAAATCCCTTTGCATGAACTTTTGAAATTAATGAAAAACCTTGCAAAGAACTGGAAGAACCTCGAGCCAGCAAGTCAACTCACCCTTTTGCCGGCACTCAATTCGATTATTCCTCATTCCCTTGCTGTGGCACGTACCCAGTTAGATCGAGAGGTCCCACTCAAACGAGTATCGCCCCAGACTCTTGCCCGTCGAAGCGAGTGGCTACGGGAGTTTGAATCCACTGTGTCCACTGTACTAGAACTTCCTTGGACTCGAATCCGGGCTGTAGCAATTTATACACTTTCACTCGCCTACCACGACTTGATCCACTCCATTAAGAAGGCACCGGTCCCGTCGGAGATGAGCTTACAAGAAAAAAATGAGTACCTCAAAAATCTTAGCGTGATTACTCAAACTTTTCTTAAAAAGGCAGTTGAACTCTCGTCTCAGGCCTACGGTCTCAGCTCGAAATTGAGCATTGAAAAACCGGACTGGGAGATCATCTCAAGCTCCAGCAAGGAAAATCTGAACAGCGATACTCTCACCTTGCAGAAAACCATGCCGGCTCAATCCATGACCATTTCACCCGAACCAGTTCATCCTAAACTGCTGGAGCTAGTCAACCCACGATTTGAATCCGATCCCCTGAAGAATGCTTGGAAAAAGGCGATTGAAACGAGTCGATGGTCTCTAGCAACCTACCTTCTCCAGGAAATGAAGCGCAGGGGCCTGGTCGATCCAATTGAAGAAAGGATCATGCAATCGATTACCTGGTGCGAATCAGGAGCTCAAGCCGAGGGATTGACGCTACTTGAAGAGACTCTTCCGAGCTTGAAGCCAGAAGGCAAAATTCACATTCAAAAGCTCCTCCTGTCCTACTTTATTTCAACCCGCTCAATCGACCGAGCCAATCGACTTTGGACTGAAATCAACTCACAACCTACGAGAAAACCATGAGAATTCTAATCAAAATTATTTTTTATTTAAGTCTTTTTCTTACACCACTTTTGGACTCACTTGGGGATCCTGGAAAAACAACTCAAGGAAAGCGTCAAAAAGTCATCGATTTTGAGGGTGAACTCGTCGAAGGAGTGAATCGAAAATCCTTAGACTCACTCAGCCAGATCTCAGAATCAAAGAAGAGACTTTTAAAACCCCACCTCTATCGAAAGCGTCAGAGTTTCAGATCTGAAATTACCGAAACTCTCCGAGAAATGAGGCATTCTCCATGAACCATGAATACAAGATTCAAATTTACTCCGAGCCTGAGAAGCTTCTTAGAAGTGAGATCTGGAGGGATGACTCTATTCTGGGCTTTGGGCATCCGCTCCGATGGGTACTAGAGAACGAGAATGGAAAGTTTCGCCTTAGAAATCTAGAAAATTCCGAACTCGCCGAGGTTTCAGACGGGAGGACCTCGACGGAGTTCACACGTCTCGGCCCATCATTACTCCTAAGAATTACTCCGACCCGCAGAGCAGAGTTTGATCAAAGCTGGGAGTCTTTACAAATCAACACACAGCTTCCAGCACAAGAAGGTTCTAAAAATCTCTTCGCAAAAATGCTTCACCTCTCCGCGGCATGCCTTGCGGCCTTAGTATTATCCTCACTTTTGATCGCGCGCTTTTTCCACCCTGTCGAGGACATGCTGATTCCTCCGCAATACGCACAAGTCATCCTGAATCCTAAACGAGGATCAACCCCCTTTCGAGAGTCTCCCTCATCTCCATCAGCTGCCGGAGGGATTCGCTCCGCCGATGTAAAAAGAGTAACCCAGACCCTCATTCAGGGAGGGGCACTTTCTTCTTTAGCTCGGACTCATCTTACACTTCCCATGAATACAAGTGCTTTAGCGCAACAAACCTTCGGAGGTCTTAAAACGAAGACTCCTCTAGGTGTGCCAAACGTTCAACCTCAAATGCTGAGCGCAACAATAGCAAAACTTGGGGGCTCAGGTGGTGCGTTCGGCTATAGCCAGAAGTCTGGAGCGGCCTCTTCAACCCAGGGTCAAACCTTTGTTTCTCTCGAAACTCCCGATGCAAAGGTCGATGAAGGATTAAGTCAAGATGAAGTCGGGCGTGTGATTCACGACCATCTTTCCGAGGTCCGGTACTGTTACGAATCTACATTGCTAAAATCAGCTAATCTCCAGGGAAAGCTACTCATCGACTTCGTCATTCTTGCGACGGGCGGGGTCAAATCTGCAAAGGTCCACTCATCTACTGTAATCGATCCCATTTTAAGTTCCTGCTTGGTTCAGCATCTGCTGACTTGGAAGTTTCCAAAACCCAAGGGAGGAATCGAAGTTGCGGTTTCTTACCCGTTTATCTTTAAAACTTTAGGAAAGTGAGGCATTTCATGAGCATTTCTACCTTTTTAAAAAGTCGTCAAAAAATTTGGCGATTTGGAATGATCGCAACTGGACTTCTATCCATCCATCCGAGTCTAGCCGGCTCAACCCATGCACAACCCCCTGCCGCTGCATCGCCAACTGAAGAAGCTGAGCAAGTCAATGTAGACGCGATCAAAGAAAAGTATTGGGCCCTGGGCAACGAAACTGAATTAGGGGTCGTACAAAACCGAGCGTTTACTAAAAAAGGAAAATATGAACTTTCAGTCAATCTAGGAGTCCTTTATAGTGATCCATTTCTAGACATAAAGACCCTCAGTTTTTCTGCCGGCTACCACGTCAGCGAATACCTTTCCTTTCATCTTATCGCTATGAAACACCTCAGTGCTCCGTCTTCTGCGCTTCAGACTTTTCAAGACACACTGGGTGCTACGGTCTCTACCAATATTCCCAGTACCTACTTGGGTGCCGAGGGAATGGGAAGTCTTTTTTATGGGAAGTTAAGTGTCCTAGGAAAGTCGATTATTTATTATGACTTTTATTTTCTAGGGGGAGTCGGAGCCACAAATACGGAATCCGGCACTTTCGTCACACCTTCGCTCGGTTTGGGCCAACGATTCTACATCAATCGACTCCTCTCATTTCGACTCGATTATCGGCTGATGTACTACAACGAAAAAATCCTAGAAAAAGAGGTCCCGACACAACTCGGTCAGCTCAGAGGTTGGCGAGGAAACTGGAGCAATACAGTAAATTTTGGAATCAGCTTCTCAACGTTCGGAAATTAAATCATGGAGACACTTATGATGGGCGCTCGACATCACCTTTTTAGAATCTATCGGAAGTTGATCATTGGCTTGACTGCAATTATTGTTATTCTTTTGATTTTCCAAAAACCATCATTCGGAGCTCCTCTTGAATTAAGTCAAGTCTGTCAGGACTCAGAACTGTGGAATTGGACAGATGCGCAAGTATTACCAGGAAAACCATGGAGAGAAGAGTTTGCTCAGTCATTGACTCGACAGGGATCAAAGATCCGAGGATTTTCAGAAGCGATTGCGTTGAGGCGTATCTCGCAGCAACCGTTAGATTTGGCTTTCAGCGATTACTGGATCTCTCGAATGCTGTTCTCAATCGGGCTCTATCATTTAGCCGAGCAAGGATTTAGCACTCTCATTCAAAGATCACCCACACCTACGATTGCTCCGTTTCAAACTGCCGCATTGGGTTGCATCAATGTCATTCATAGGAGTTATTCTGCCATTCCAGTTTCAACTCAGATCACAAGTCATTTGGCCCTCCTCGACTCCCTAAATCGAGGCCGGCCTACAGAAACTCGAGCAATTTTTTGGGAATCTGCACTGAACCTAATCATTGAGGCGAAGAAGCCTTCTCAAGCTCAGTCGAGCCAACTTCTTGCAATTCTTAATGATGCTGGACCCTTTGAAAACGTCGGACTTGCTCTTGCAGCTCTGCAGTCTGGAGACTTAAAGGCAGCGCAGGTCAGTTTTAACAAACTTTTTCAGCCTAGCGAAATTGATAAAATTCATGCTCTCAACCCAAAATGGGATATCGATCTAGATCTGTTTCGACTCCTAGCGAGCCGAGTTTCCTATGAGTTGGGAAACTATAGTGAAGCCATTCAGTATGATCTTAAAATCAATTCAAAATCAAACTTCAGAATTCAGGCCCTCAGTGAACTCAGTTGGGCATACCTCATGCTAGGCAAGTATCGTGAGGCGATCGGGACTAGCCTCACTCTGCAGAGTGGCCCCTTACGTCAGACCTTTGCACCGGAAGCGACTATGGTGATGGCAATGGCTCTGAATGAGATGTGTCGATTTCCTGAATCGATGGGTGCTATCCAGAGTTTCAAGAAAAAGTACCGAGATCTCTACTTTTGGCTAAAAAATCGAATCGCAAATTTCTCTGAAGCAGAGACCTACCGCCAACTCATTGCTTTCGCGAGAAGACAGCCTCATTCGCAAATTCCAGCAATCATCGGAACCGAGTGGATTAGATCTCCTCGATTTATTGCGGACCAAGAACGAATCAACCTAAGTTTTCAAGAAAAGCACCAGCTCGACCTATTCAGTCAGAAGGGAAAGACAGAACAAAGGCTGGCAACTCTCCAGTTAATTTCTGAAGCCAGAAAATTAAGACTGAGAGCCAAAGAGATGAGTCAGAACGCAACCTTGAGAGAGTCAGCACAAGCCGAATTTTTACGTTCTTTCGGCCAACTTCGAGAAAACCTGGTCCATCTCAAGCGACTGAGAACAGGTTCAGTTTACTGGAGAAAAATCGTAAAAAGTAACGAATCTCGAGGTCATACGTTACGAGAAGCCATGAACCGCGAGATCTCACTTGAAGTTCATCATTTGAACCAGAGAATGCTGAGTCAACTTGAGGAAATCGCTGAAAATCAAGACCTCATCGAGGTAGAGATTCTGAACGGTGCAAGTGAGGATCTCGTGTGGCGAAATGCCCATCCAAACTTTCAAGCCCTGTCGGCACGCATCAATTCACAAGACAAGACCACAGAAACAAATACGACATGGAACTGGGGTAGTACAAAAATTGGAGCTGAGGAGTCGGGAGAGATCT
>CANHSO010000029.1 GCA_947463705.1 Bacteriovoracaceae bacterium | reverse complement strand
TGTGATATTTTTTCACCTTCTGCTCTGGGTTCGTCAGTGAATGCTAAGACGCTTCCTCGGATTCAGGCTAAGGTGATTGCAGGTGGTGCTAATAATCAATTGGCCACCCCTGAAGAAGGCTATGAGATCATGCGTCGTGGAATGGTATACGCTCCGGACTATGTGATTAACGGTGGGGGACTGATCAATATTTATTACGAAGACCCAGCTCGAGGGGGCTATTCCAGAGCGCGAGCATTTGAACATGTTGCCAGGATCGGCCAAACCGTTTTTGAAGTTTTGGAGCGATCCAAAATTGAAAACACACCTGCTCAGCTCGTCGCTGATCGAATGGCTCAAGAGCGAATTGAAAAGAAACGCAAAAATCTCGTATAGGCTCAATCAAAGGGGGGCATGGTGAATTCCTTTCGGGCTGCTGATCGATTTGGAATTCAGAGGGTGCTAGCCCCCTTGGGAGTTTTGCCTCAGCAGGCAGAGCGTCTCGATGCCAGCCTACCTATGGCTGAGGATGAGCTTTGGATTGAGGTCGAAAGCCTCAATATCGACTCAGCCAGTTTTCATCAGATTTCAACCGCTTGCGGAGAGAGTCTGGAAAAGATGGCGTCTCACATTTTTGATCTCGTCAGGCGAAGAGGTAAACACCACAATCCCGTCACGGGATCTGGTGGGATGCTGATCGGACGAGTCTCTGCGGTCGGGCCAGCTTTTCCTATTCAAGAAAAGCCGGTCAAAGTTGGAGACCGAATCGCGACTCTGGTGTCCCTTTCTCTCACTCCACTTGAGATCCGAAAAATTAAGAAAATTTATCCCAAGACTGATCGTGTGGATATTGAAGGGCACGCGATTCTTTTTGCTTCAGGACTTTTTGCTCAACTACCCTCGGACTTACCCGAATCTTTGGCACTCGCAGTTCTTGATGTGGCAGGCGCTCCAGCGCAGACGAGACGTCTAGTTCAAGAGAATCAAACGGTTGTAGTCATTGGGGGAGGCGGTAAATCGGGCACGCTCTGTCTGTATGAAGCCAAACGGAAGTCAGGTGTAAAAACGATTGCGCTCGACTATTCCGATGCGGGAATTGCCCGACTTAAAGCTCTACCCTTTGTAGATCAGGTGATTCAGGCTGATGCTCGCGATGCAGTCGAAGTGATGAGAAAAGTCTCAGAGGCCACCTCTGGTCGGATGGCCGATCTGGTGATCAATGTAGCCAATCTACCAGAGACGGAAATGTCGAGTGTTCTGAGTTGTCGCCAGGGCGGTGTGGTCTACTTTTTTAGCATGGCCACGAGTTTCACGCGTGCAGCTCTTGGCGCCGAAGGAATTGGGGCAGACGTCGACCTCCGAATCGGAAATGGATATACCAGTGGGCATGCAGAGCTTGCTCTCGAACTGATTCGCGAAAGTTCGACCTTAAGAAAGTTATTTACTGAGGTCTATTGCGGTTAAAAACAAACGGGGGGTACGATGGCCCATCTTCAGCTCGATCAGGTTTTAGTGAAGCAATGTCGGGATTTAGCCCAAGAAATTGCAAAGCCCGTGGAAAAACTCATCGATAGCCACACCACGGTTGCCATTGAGCGAGCCACATTAAGGTTGATTGGAGTCGAAGGCGCCACTCAATCGAACAGCCAGTGGGTGCCCCAAGTGAATCTCATTGTCGAGGAACTTCGAAGGGAAGGAGTTCTGGGGCGTGGCGTTTTACACTGGTTTGTCAATGGAATGATTCAGACCCACCTGAGTGCTACCGAATTGGCTGAAGCTACGGCTCTCAATAAAATTCGGCTGACTACGTTCTCGCAAGCTCCAGCGCAAGAGATTCAAGAAAAATCGTATGCCCTCTGCCAAGCTGCCCGGACCCATTTGGTAGCTCAGAGAGAAATACGGGACGGACTGAGAGCCTCGCTTAAGGATAAGTTCGATCCTCAAGGTAAAAGTGGACCTATTCTTTACGTAATTGTTGCGACGGGAAATATTTTTGAGGACGTGATTCAGGCGAAGGCAGCAGTCCAAGCCGGAGCCGATGCAATTGCGGTCATCAGAAGTACTGCTCAGTCCCTTCTTGATTTCATCCCCCATGGGGCTACGACAGAGGGCTTTGGAGGTACGTATGCAACCCAGGAAAATTTCCGAATTATGCGACGGGCCCTTGACGAAGAAGGGCACAGGATCGGGCGATACATTCGTCTGACCAATTATTGCTCGGGCCTCTGCATGCCAGAAATCGCAGCGCTGGGTGCAATGGAGCGGCTTGATTTTCTTCTCAATGACGCCATGTATGGGATTCTATTTCGCGACATCAATATGAAGCGGACGCTCATTGATCAGCACTTCTCCCGAAAAATTATCGCCCTTTCCCGAATCGTGATTCACACGGGTGAGGACAACTACCTGACGACAGCAGATGCCGTTGAGAACGGTCATCAGGTCCTAGCTTCCCAGTTCATCAATGAGTGCTTCGCTAGACATGCTGGAATGACTGAGGATCTTATGGGCTTAGGCCATGCGCAGGAGATGGATCCTGAACACCCAGATGTGTTCTTATTGGAGATTGCGCGGGCACAGATGACTCGAGGTATTTTCCCTGATGCCCCCATCAAGTTTATGCCCCCGACTCGGTTCAAGTGTGGGGATATCTTTTATAGCCATCTGATGGATGCGATGTTTAATTTTGTTGGGGTTCTAACCGGGCAAACCATTCAACTTTTGGGGATGCCGACTGAGGCCATGCACACTCCCTTGCTCCAGGATCGGTGGATGAGTATCAAGAATGCTCGGTATATTTTTAATGGAGCAAAAAGCCTTGGACAAGAGATTGAGTTTAAGGCCGGAGGGGTGATTGAGAATTGGGCTGCTAAAGTATTGAATGAGACTCACACTCATTTAGGTATGATTCAGTCCAAGGGTCTCTTCAAGGCGATTCAAGAAAAGGCTTTT
The DNA here is from genome assembly GCA_947463705.1 of Bacteriovoracaceae bacterium. Taxonomy (GTDB): domain Bacteria; phylum Bdellovibrionota; class UBA1018; order UBA1018; family UBA1018; genus CAINWE01. The sequence goes on along the minus strand of CANHSO010000029.1, from coordinate 18,586 downwards.
GCTGAGGTCAGCCGAACTGAAACAGGCGGTAAAGGTCATGACGGAGTCGTAGTGAGAGATCCTCAGTATTTAAATCCATTTTTTGAAATCCTGTAAAGAATAGGGGAGATATGAGTTCACAAGTCGCCGAAGTCAATCTCAAGAAGCTTCGTCCATATGGAGATATCATGGACGATGGGACCGTTCAGCTCGCATTTACCTTGCCGGTAGAGGCGTCGCCTGAGGCCCGAGAAGCAGCCGTCCTGCTGACCCAAAAAATGGGGTTTGAACAAATTAAAGTGGCGACCATGGAAAAGGCCGCCGATGGGTTTTCATTTTTTGTCATTTACGCCAGGCTCAAGCACACGGTGGACTTTACCCAGATTAAAGTGTTGAAAGTAGATGCCCCAAAGCGAGCCAGAGATGACATTGATGAAATCATTAAGACTCAGATTGGGCGAAAATTGATCGTATTAGGAGCTTGCACCGGTTATGACGCGCACACCGTTGGAATCGATGCAATTATGAATATGAAGGGCTTCGCTGGGGATTATGGCCTGGAACGCTACCAGTGGCTCGATGCTCGAAATTTGGGGGCTCAAGTCCAAAGCGAAGAACTTTTAAAAATGGCAGTCGAGGTGAAGGCTGACGCGGTACTTATTTCTAAGGTGGTCAGTCAGCACAATATTCATATTAAAGACATGAAAGAACTCATTCAATGGGCCGAAAAAATGGGGCTCAAAGACCAGCTTATTTTTGTAGCGGGCGGCCCTCGTGTGACCCATCCGATGGCCTTGGAGTGTGGATTCGACGCAGGATTTAGCGTGGGAACCAAGCCATCTGATGTTGCGAGTTATATTGTGGAAGAGTTTCTCCGACGTCAAACAAAGCGAGAATTACAAGCTCAGGCTGAACTTGCTAAGAAGAGTAAAAAGGGGGACGTGTCTTGAAAAAAAATTCGATACCTGCAACTTCGATTGTCGGTCGCGAAGCAGAGCTTTTGAAATTACGAGCCTGCCTCCGAGCTGGGAAAAACGTACTTTTAGAGGGGCCAGTGGGCGTGGGCAAAACGAGCCTTGCTCTTGAGATGACTCGCGAGTTAGGCCGTCCGGTATTTCGTGTGGACGGCGACAATCGGTATTCTGAACAGAAACTATCAGGCTGGTTTGATCCCCCGAGTGTGATTCAGCGGGGTTACTCTGCTGACACGTTCATGCCGGGACCCCTCGTGGATGCGATGAGAAAGGGCGGAGTACTTTTTATTAACGAGTTGAATCGCCTCCCTGAAGGTGTTCAGAATGTCCTTTTACCAGCGATTGATGAGCGACTGATTGTTGTTCCTCGATTGGGTGAGGTGCGCGCTGAAAAAGGATTTTTGGTCATTGCGACCCAAAATCCTAAGGAGTTTGTTGCAACTTCTCATCTGAGTGAGGCAATTCTGGACCGGTTCGAACTGATCACCCTGGATTACCAAACTGAAGAGGAAGAGACCGAGATTGTCGTCCAACACTTGAAGCGCACACCTCCTGGTCGCGAGGATCGTCGGTTGGCGCAGGCCTCGATTAAGTTGGTTCGCCTCACTCGCAGTCACCCTCGGGTGCGCAGAGGTGCATCGGTTCGTGCGGCTCTCAGTGTGTCTGAAATCACAGGTGAGCTAATGGTTTCGGGGCTGTCGATTGAGGAGGCATTTTTTCAGGCGGCCCTCCTGGCGTTGCCCACTCGAATTGAATTTGAACGAGATACTGAGTCCGAGGTCACGCCACGTGCAGAGATGGAGGCTTTGCTAAAAGAATGGACTGACTCCGTCTGGCAAGAGTTAGGCAGCACGGACGTAAAAAAAAAGTAGAGAAACAGGCGACTGAAAAATCAGAGCCTCCGCCTCACATTTTTAAGAGCGCGTTTAACTTTTCTAAGGAGGTCTATCAGCAGCCTGAACCGATGTTTTTTCCGCCAGAGGCATTTGGGAGCGTATTCAGCTCCGACCCGGATGAAGACCTAGATCTTAAGGCGTCGAGTCACTGGGATGTGGCTACTCGATACCACGAGTTCAAAGGCAAACGAGTGAGTCAAAATTTAATTCGGAAACTCAGAGCTCTATCAGCGCAGGCTATTTTGGATCGGGCTCAAGAGGTCTTGGGCTCAGTGGTGCACCCCTCTCAGCGGCAGATTTCGACTTTAAGTGATATTCCTCCTCAGGCGACCGATGTGGACTTTGACCTGGAGGAAACCCTTGAGCTATCACCCCTCGCTTTGAAGGAAGCTCAGAGAGCCGGGAGTTCTCGGTTCCCCTTGACTGATCAGGACCTCTGGATGAGTTACGCTCTGCGACGGCAGCAACCCCTGGTGATGAGCGTCGATACGAGTCTGTCGATGACCGGCGAGAAACTCGCCCTCACCGCTGTGGCAATTGCAGTGGTGCTTCTTGAGTTTCCAGAAGACCCAATCGGGATCGTTGCCTTTGAGAACGAAGCCAAGATACTCAAACACCCGAACGAGCGCATCTCAATTCCTCTTTTAGTAGAGCGATTTCTCGACGTCCCAGCCCAGGGCTACACCCATCTGGAAGATGGGATGCGTTGCGCCTTGAGGCTTGTCCAGGAGGTTCAGAAAATGGGTCAGGGCAAAGTCACCTCAACTGTACTTTTGACGGATGGCAAGTACACTGCCGGTAAAGATCCAGCGTATTTAGCGCGGAGCTTCCCTCATCTCGTTGTTCTCAAAATGGGCACTGAGACCTCAAGCCGAGAACTTTGCCTAGAGATGGCAAAAAAGGGCAACGGTGCCTTGCGTGAGGTGGAGGACCTTAACTCGCTGCCAAAAATTATGTATGGGGTAGTTAAAGACCTGATCCGGGGCCGTAGAAGCTCGAGTTGACCCTCGCAAAAGCTCAAATGCGAAAATGGTGATCATCTCCATGCGCGCTCAGAGATCGCGGAAGATTGCCGCTCCGTTTGGCTCGCACTCGGGCGTCGGAGCAGGCCCGATGGTTTTCTGTTGCTAGATCAGCGTATTTCTCCCGACCATAATTGTTCAAGAAATTGCATGATATGAATGATCTCAATGCCGTGGATTGTTCTCGGTTCGGTTTCCATGCAGACTACTATTTTTCGCTTCAACTGGATTTCTTCAGACAGGGCTCTGATGCCCTTGAGGTCGTCGGCTATAATTCTGCGACTTGATTTAACTTCGATCGCAATTCGACCATCTAAAAGGAAATCGACCTCAAAACCGCTTTGTGATCGCCAGAAATGCAGATCCTCAATTCCGAAGTAATCGCAGTAGGCGCGCAGCTCGTGAAAAATGTAGGACTCTAGAGCTTCGCCCCATTGAGGAGTATTCTCTTCAATGACTTTTACCCTTCTTAAGTAATTTGTGACGCCGATATCAAAGAAGTAAAATTTTTGGGTCAGAATCGGTTTTCTAGTCTGAGTCTTTCTCCATGGTTCGAGGCTGTGTCCAATGAGCGTGTCTTTAAGTATCTGAAAGTAGTTTTGAACAGTGGTTCGAGGCACTTGAGCATCTTGGGAAATTCTCTCAAAGTTAATTAGGCTGCCGTTGCAAGTAGATGCTACTTCTAAGAAGCGTGTAAATGCTGGAATATTTCGAGTGGCCGCCTCAGCCACGATTTCTTCCTTTAAGTACGTCCCGATGTAATCCTTTAGATCCTCTCGAGGGGACTCTGAAAAGTAATGAGTGGGTAGGGTTCCGAACTCGAGGGCGCGGTTTAAATCGAAGTCCGATCGGAGCTCGCCATAAACGAGTGGATGAAGAGTATTAGAGCGGGCCCGACCTCCGAGGAGGTTGACTCCACGTCTTCTGAGTTTTCTAGCGCTCGACCCTGTGAGAAGAAATTTTCTCGAACGATTTTTCTCGATTTGTCGATGAACCTCGTTGAGGAGCGCTGGAATTCGTTGGATCTCATCAATCACCACTACGCGGTCTTGTGGTTTTAAGTATTCTTCGAGATTTTTTGGGTGTTGAGATAGGCGAAGGTAAATCTCTTCATCCGCCCATTGAGTGGGCATTTATTATCATAATCGCCCACTCAATGGGCGGTGTCAAGTGTCAGGAACGGAATGACAAAGGAGGTGCGTCATCAGTCAACATAGACACAACTCAACACCCTTCTCACGCAAGCTCGGCATTGATTAGGAGTCAATGCGTTAACGAGTCGAGTCATGCAAATCCTATTTGCGCAATGAGCTTCTATGATAAACTGATGAAACAGATTCATTCTTTTTTCGGGGGATAACGAAATGTTAGGTGAATACAAGCTGAAGGGTCAAAAAGTAAAAATCGAAGCTGAACTTGAAGCTGAAGTGGCTGAAAAGTTGTCAAAAATGGCCAAAAATATGAATCTCACCTCATCAGAGATTCTCAATACTGCCTTGAAGAGATTCATTGTTGCACACAAAGATTTCCTCCCGAGTGCGGGAACGAAAAAAGCAAGCTAGGCTTCCTGCAAATCCGGCGTTCAAAGTCCTGACAGCACTCCGGTATTGGAGTAGATAGAGAAAGTCTGGGATTTTTTGATCCCGAAACTGGACTTTTTGTCAGAGGTTAAAAAAATGAATAGAATGGGTTACTTACCGTTGGCACTTATTGCGATTGTCCTCACGAGTCCTTCGCTCGTATGGGCAGCTAAGGCAAAACAGGTTGGGGCCTCAAAGGCGAAAGTGCTTTCGAAGGTTGAGATCCAAGTCCTATTCGGAAATAAACTGACAGAATTTCTAGTGGTTGAGGAGCGGGAATCTGCCAAAATTTCAGTTAAATCAAACATCGACCCCAGTCGAGAACGCTCGGTTGAGCTGACCAACTTGAAGTATCTCATGTCAAAATTCGAAACCATTCAGCCTAAGCTTGAAGCAACAGAGCGTTGCCTCAATCAGAGAGTGAATGTTTCCGTTGAAGGCATTCCTGGACAGAGCCACTATCATGCCTCAGCCTGCCTGAGTGACAGTACGGACACTGCTCGTGAGCTCATGTCCATCGTAAATTTGGTCTCTTACTGGATCTAGAGGCTGCCTGTTAAGGTGTCGCCTGATCCATGAGCTCAGCAATATCCATGACCTTAACCTTGTCCTGCATTTCCTTGGTTTTCACGCCGTCCGTGAGCATCGTCATGCAGAAGGGGCAAGAGGCCGCGACAATACCAGCTTTGGTAGCCAGAGCTTGTTCAGTCCGGGCGACGTTGATTCGATCGCCAATCTTTTCTTCCATCCACATTCGACCGCCACCTGCGCCGCAGCACATGCTCTGGTCTTGGTTGCTTTTCATCTCTACGAGATTGATCGCAGGAAGAGACTGAAGAACTGCCCGAGGCTGTTCGTAAATGTTATTCCATCGGCCCAAGTAACAGCTATCATGGAAGGTCACGGACTCGTCCAAGGTCTTGGTAGGCTTGATTTTTCCTTGAGTGACTAACTGAGCAATAAACTGCGAATGATGATGGACTTCGTAGTTTCCGCCAAAGTCCTTGTATTCATTTTTGATCGTATTGAAGCAGTGCGGGCAGGCCGTGACAATCTTTTTCACTTGATAGCGATTGAGAGTCTCGATGTTGGCCTTGGCTAAGGTTTGGTAGAGGTATTCGTTGCCGATGCGTCGGGCTGGGTCGCCGGTGCACTGTTCCTCGGTTCCTAGAATTGCAAATTTAACATTAGCTTTCTTCAAGAGGCTTGCAAACGCTCGGAGAACCTTTTTGTTTCGATCGTCATAGGAGCCAGCGCATCCAACCCAAAGAAGGACGTCGACCTGGGAGTCTTCGGCCATCGTTTTAACATTGAGCCCGTCAGCCCAGTTGGCTCGGTCAGACGATGCAAAAGCCCAGGGGCTAGCATTGGTTTCCATGTTCTTAAAGACGGTCTGAACTTCTGCTGGAAATTTCGATTCCATCATGACCAGGTTGCGGCGGATGTCGTAAATTTTATCAGTATGCTCAATAAAAACCGGGCAGGCGATTTCACAAGCGCGGCAGGATGTGCAGGCCCAGATCACATCTTCAGTGACGTGCTCGTCGATGATCGGTGAGACTTCGTCGATCTTGCCGGCAAGAATTTTTTCCTTGTTGTTGTAAAGGTTGTTTTTCAGATCCAGGATCAGCATCTTAGGTGTCAGAGGCTTAGCAGTATTATGGGCGGGGCAAAGGTCCTGGCAGCGTCCACACTCAGTGCAAGAGTAATAGTCGAGAGCATCTTTCCAACTTAAATCGGTCACTTTTGCAGCGCCATATTGCTGGATAGACTCATCCTCAAAGTTGATCGGCTTCATTCCTTTTTCGCGAGGCAAGGTTTTCAGAAAGGTATTGGGTCCTGCAGCCACAATGTGAAGGTGCTTTGAGCTGGGTATATAGACTGAAAATCCCAACACAATGCACATGTGCACCCACTTAAATAAGGTGCTCATCGCGATGTTAAACTCAGGAGTGAGTCCGAAGCCCTTGAGGAGGTGAGCTACAAGGTTTGAAACTGGCATTGATCCTTGATACCAAGGTTCTGATCCGAGAATATGAAAGCCGTTCATTAAAAGGATCGAGAGCATCAGCGATCCTGTCAGAGTTAAAACGATGGTGGCATCCTTAGATTTGCCTAATCCCTCGGGTCGGACGATGAGTCTGCGGTAAAAGGCATAACCCACGGCCAAAAGTACTGCTGCCGTCAGGGAGTCCTGCACAAGAACGAGTGATGAATATGCCCGTTCGCCGATGAACTCGAAGCTCGCACCTTGGTAGAGTGTTCCGACAAACTGCTCCAGAGTCCCTACTGAGATGATGATAAAGCCCCAGAAAATGGTGGCATGCATAATGCCGGCAGCTCGTTTTTTGAGAACCGCTTTTTGTCCCAAAACGTTGGCTATCGTGGTTAGTATTCGCTCCAGAATGTGGTCCAGGCGATTTGCTTTCCCTTGGTGACCTTTCATCAGTCGATAGAGAAGACTGAATCGATATGCTGAATAACTAAAAGCTGCGCCTGCCAGAAGTAAGAAGAGGTAAGTTTGCCATGTCATAACACCGTGATCTTAATCAGAACGGTTGCTGATTACAACCTGCAAGTAGCAGCAAATTCAGTAAGGGGAGATCCGGCCAAAAAATCGACCGATCTCCCCTTACTAATTTGAATGTTCTCAGTGTTCCTTGATCTTTTTGAGTTCTTCTTTGAGGAGAGGAATAATCGTGAACAAGTCGCCTACGACACCGTAGTCAGCGAGCTGGAAGATTGGGGCCTCCGAATCGGTATTAATCGCCACAATGACTTTGGAAGTTCTCATTCCAGCCAGGTGTTGAATCGCACCACTGATGCCGCAAGCAATGTAGAGGGATGGCGAGACTACTTTTCCCGTCTGACCCACTTGGTCGCGATGGGGTCGGAAGCCAGCATCTACTGCTGCTCGAGAAGCACCGACGGCCGCGCCAATGACATCTGCAGTTTCTTCCAAAATCTTGAAGTTCTCGGCGTTCTTAAGAGATCGGCCGCCTGAAATGACAATAGCAGCTTCAGTCACGTCCGGTCTGGCACTGGTGCCCTTGACGACTTCAGTGACTTGAGCAGCGATTTTGCCAAGATCGACGGAGATCGGAGCGGCCTCAGCAGTCTTGGAGGTGTCTGGTTTTGGAACGCCCAAGGCATTCTGTCTCACCGTGGCCATCCGAGGACCAGATCCAAGAAACTCGACCTCAACCGTTGCCTTACCTGCGTAAACAGGTCTTCGAACCTTGATTTGATCTCCCTCAAATGCGAGCTGCGTGCAATCGCTAGCTAAGCCGACATTGAGCTTTGCTGAGAGTCGAGGCATGAGGTCCCTGCCTGTTGGAGTATGGCTGGCCATGATCACAGAGGGAGAAAGAGATTGAATCAGGGGAAACAAAACCTTGGAGTAGGCTTCTGAGGTATAAAACTTCAATCCCGCATGGTCCGCGATGTGAACCTTTTTGGCGCCATAATGGGCAAGTTCTTGAGCTAGGCCCGTGATGCCCTCGCCGAGCAGTGCTACATGCGTTTCGTTACCCGCAGCAGCCGAGGCTCCGATGAGTTCGAAAGTTGATTTCTTGAGACGACCATCTCGTTGTTCTGCAATGACTAATACTTTACTCATAATTACACTACCTTTGCTTCTTCGTGGAGGAGTCGAGCGAGCTCTTTAGCTTGGGCCGCAGGGTCTCCCGAGATCTTTTTGCCAGCCTGTTTTGGAGGTGGCAGTTGATAGTTTTTGTACCGGATCTTTTGGTCACTTTCGCCTGTGCCCACGTCGCTAGTCTTAAGGACTTTAATTTCCTTTTTCTTGGCCTTCATGATGTTAGGCAAGCTGGCGTAGCGAGGCTCATTGAGGCCTTTTTGGGCCGCAATTAAAACTGGATAGGACGCTTCAACCATTTCAAAGGAGCCACCCTCGATTTCGCGTTTACACTTTACGCCTGAGGGTAGGTATTCGATGCCGAGAACAACCGTGACATACGAAATCCCTAAGTATTCTGCCACCAATTGACTCACTTGAGCGGCGCCATCATCAATTGCTTCTTTGCCGGTAAAAATGATGTCAACCTTAGGTTCTTTTTTCAATGCTCCCGCAAGAGACTTGGCAACCCAGTTATTGTCTGCCGCTTCTGGGAGTTCAACGTGGATCGCATTGTCTGCGCCCATGGCCAAAGCGGTCCTCATGCTCTCGACTACACGGGCGGGACCTGCTGCGAGCACAGTTACTGTGCTTCCAGGATTTTTGTCCCTTAGCCGGAGAGATTCTTCGATCGCAAGCTCGTCATAGGGCGAAATAATCCATTTGATTCCCGCTGTGTCGATCCCACTTTGATCTGGGTTGAGTTTGATCTTAGTTTCTGTGTCTGGAACCTGCTTAATGCAAACGTAAATATTCATATGTTCCTTTCTTATACCGAGACTTTTAATGCTTGTGCAACTTGTTTTAGGACTTCAGCATCCGAGCAGAGTGTAAAGCGAACGTAGCCCTCTCCTTCGTGACCGAAGCCAGTTCCTGGTGTTGAGATGATTCCTTTTTCTCGAATGAGGTTCATCACGAAATCCTCCGATTTCTGACTTCCAGACAGTTTAGCCCAGGCATAAAAAGTCGCATCCGGAGTTGGGCAACTCAACCCCATAGCTTGGAGGGCTGGAATTAAGATATCCCGTCTTGTCTGATAGATGGATCGCAGCTCAGTACAAAAGGGCTCGTAGTGGTCTAATGCCTCGGTTCCAGCTTCTTGGCAGGCATTGAAAATTCCGGAATCAATATTAGTTTTGACTTGAGCAAGAGCTTCGACAATCTTTGGATGCCCTACGACAAATCCAACTCGCCATCCGGTCATATTAAAAGTCTTCGAAAGACTATGAAACTCGCAACCAATATCCTTAGCGCCAGGAACTTCAAGGAAGCTCAGCTGTTTTTTGCCGTCATAATAAATTTCCGAGTAAGCATTGTCATGACAAACCAGGATTTGATGTTTTTTTGCGAAGCGGACAACCTCTTCAAAAAATCCATAGCTTGCTGAAGCGGAGGTGGGGTTGTTGGGGTAATTCAGGAATAAAAGTTTTACTTTGGGACCCTTCTTTACGAGCTGTTCAAGTTCAGCAAAATCTGGAAGAAACTGGTTTTCCCTTCTCAATCCAAACTGGAGAGGGATGCCACCGACAAAAGTCGTCGCCGTATGATAAACTGGATAACCCGGATTGGGTACCAGAGTCGCCTCGCCAGGATTCACAAAGGCAAGAGGGATGTGGGCGATCCCTTCTTTGGATCCAATGAGAGCGAGCACTTCATTTTCAGGGTTTAGTCGCACGTCAAAACGACTCTCATACCAACGCGCCACGGCTTTCCTAAACTCAATCATACCCCAATAGGAGGGATACTGATGGTTCTGGGGCTTTTTGGCTGCCGAGACGAGGCGGTCAATAATGAATTGCGGCGTGGGAAGATCAGGGTCGCCAATGCCAAGTGGGATGAGTTTACGTCCCTTTTTGAGCTCTTCTTGTTTGATTTTGTCGATACGGGCAAAAATATAAGGCGGCAGTTGTTTAAGTCGTTCTGACGGTTCGAAAAGGGTTTCCATTTTAAGACGCTCCTAATAAGTTAGTTTTCAGAGATTCAAAATAATCACTCATTCCGAGAATCCGATGGGAATGAGCCGATGGTTTGGCGGTTGCCAGCCAGCGCGCAGTTTCGATTGCGCCGCGGGCAAAAATAGATCGGTCTTGGGCGTGGTGAGACAACGTGATTTGATCGCCAGCACCGTAGAAGGTGACTTCATGATCACCAATCACTTCGCCTGCTCGGATGCTATGGGTCTGTACTTGTTCCGGATGAATTGGGTCAATCGAGCTTTGTAGAGTGCGAGCTGTGCCACTTGGAGCGTCTTTTTTATGGATATGATGTTTTTCGATCATCACCGGAAAATAACCCATTTTTTTTAAAAGAGGGGCATACTCCTTGAGCATCATGGAGAGCGCGAAAACTCCAGAAGAAAAATTTGTAGAAAGCAAAGTTGGCGTAGCCCCTGCTAGTTTTTCAAGGAGCCCAAGACCTTCCGGAGACCACCCTGTACTCCCAACCACGAAGTGAGGCAGGTCTTTACCCTTCTTGAGTGCTAGGTTGGCAAGCTGGGTCATGACCGGAGGAAGTGAAACATCGATGATCACGTCGGCTGAAAGGAGAGGGTCCAGTGGATCTCCCTTGCGAGCCATTGCTATGATTTCTAGATCTGATTTAAATTCACTCTGCACGAGTGAGGTAATGAGAGTTCCCATTCTCCCAGAGGATCCAAGTAATCCGATTCGAATCATGAGCGACTCCGGACGATTTTGCATTCCTCCATGCTCCTTGCAAGCTGGTTGAGACTCGTGGGCTGCAGATCCGAAAGCGGGAGACGGACTTGGGAAGAGCACCACCCGAGAGCGGCCATTGCAGCTTTGATGGGGACTGGGTTTGACTCAATAAATAAATCTCTGAAAAGAGGGTAGTAGCGCTGGTGAATTTCTAATGCCTTTTTGAGATCCCCCGTATCAAATGACTTTTGGAGTTCGACCATGGCTCGGGGAAATAGATTACTGGCTACAGAGATGACCCCCACTGCACCAATTGATAAAAGAGGAAGGTAGGTCGCATCGTCACCAGAAAGGACGTCGATTTGGACTCCTTGCTGTGCTGCTTGATAGAGAATTTCTGAGGAGAGCGTCGGGTTGCCAGTGGCTTCCTTGATCGTTCGAATTTTCGGGTGCTTGGCAAGACGCGCCACTGTATTCGCCGTAAGTGAAACCCCGGTTCTACCAGGGACGTTATAGACGATGACCTCGCAGTTGATATCGGAAGCAACTGCTTTAAAGTGCTCCTCCATCCCGAATTGAGAGGGCTTATTGTAGTAGGGTGTAACGACTAGAACCCCGTCCACTCCAGCCGAGCTTGCCCACTGAGAAAACTCAACTGTGTCACGGGTCACGTTTGAGCCAGTTCCTGCGACCACTCGAACGGGTGACCCTTTGAGTTCTTGAACGCAGGTCTGAATCATGAGTTTCTTTTCATCGTTGGTTAGCGTAGGAGCCTCTCCCGTGGTGCCACAAGGGATAACGCCTGAAATACCAGCATCGGCTTGGTCCCTTAGGATCTTCTTCAGGGCATTCAGGTCGAGCTCGCCCGACTGCGTAAAGGGGGTGATGATTGCCGTCCAGACTCCGCGCATTTGAACTCCTTATTTAAGGCTAAAATCCCGATATCCCGACCTTGAATCACTAGCATTTTGAGGGGGTTTGTCAATCGTCGTGTCCACTTGCTCTAGCGGTAAGGTAAGGTGGTTACGATAGCCTGAGAGTCACTCTCCTCGAACCAGATCTTCCCAGGTTTCTCTCGTTCGGATGGTGCTAAACTTGCCTTCCTGGATTAAAACTTCCGCAGGCCTAGGTCGACTGTTGTAGGTGCTCGACATGCTGAAGCCATAAGCGCCGGCCGAAAGAATTGCAACTAGGTCACCGGGTCCAATTTGGGAGGAGAAAGGACGATCGCTCGCAAAACAATCTGAACTTTCACAAACAGGGCCAACAATATTGGTTTTGACCCATTTTTTTTTGGGTGAACTTTTAGATACTACGAGGCGTTTCTCGATGGGAACAATCTCGTGAAAACTTTCATAGAGTGCAGGTCGAATCAGGTCGTTCATCGCGGCATCAATGACGAGAAAGTCCTTATTTCGGCGCTCCTTTCGGTAGATGACTTTTGAAACCAATACGCCGGCATTGCCGGAGAGGGTGCGCCCTGGCTCGATCAGGAGTTTGAATTGGGGAGAGTTTTTGGCCCGTTTGCCAAAGTGCTTTTTGATGAGTTTGCAGTAACTTTGAATCAGGGGTGCTTTCTCATTTTGGTAGGTGATCCCAATTCCGCCGCCAAGATCAGCAAATTCCAGGGGTCGATCCTGGTGGTGATCTAATTCGTGCACTAGATCACTGAGCTTCGAGAAAGCATCGTCGAGCGGAGCTAGGGAGAGCAGCTGACTTCCGATATGAATGCTGAGTCCTTTAAGGTGTATGCCTCGAAGTTGGTCAAGCGAGCGTACAACGCTTAGAACCTCTGATCGAGTGATGCCAAACTTATTTCTCTTGAGTCCTGTTGAAATGTAAGGATGAGTCTTAGCATCCACATCAGGATTAAATCGAAGAGCGACTGGAGCTCGTTTGCCAAGACTGATCGCTACATCGTTGAGTTGCCTGAGTTCGGGTAGAGATTCGACATTAAACGAGTAGATGCCAGTGCCTTCGTAGAGGAGTCCTTGCTTCATTTCATCTGCTGTTTTTCCTACTCCAGAGAATACGATTTTATCACTTTGGACACCAGCTTGTGCTGCTCTAAAGAGTTCTCCTCCAGAGACTAGGTCCATCCCCGCCCCCTCTTTTGCAAGCATGCGCAGAATCGAGAGATTGGAGTTTGACTTCAAAGCAAAACAGATCAAATGGTTGAGGTCCCGCATGCCTTCTTGAAGTTCTTTTAATGGATCGATAAAGCCGCTGGCTGAATAGATATAAACGGGTGTTCCAATTTGCTCTGCGATTGCTTCCAAGGAGACACCATCCGAGCTCAATATTCCATTTTGATATTGGAAAAATTGAAGAGGACGAGTCATGACTTTGCTCCTGGCGCTGGGCTCGGGGAAACTTCTTCGTTTGGCTCCGTCTGTTGAGGGGTGACGTGGAGCGGTGGAAGTGGTGGGCCCTTGACCCCACATGCGGTCAAAAATAGGACACAAAAAATAAGACAAAATCCAAGAAGAGGCTGGGAGAAGAGAATTTTCATATGCATCTTTTCCTTAAAGTCTAAGGAGCAAGTTGATCGTTAGGGCTTCATAGCCCACGTCTACTCGTGTATACCAGGCAGGTCCGATTTGGAAGAGAAGTCCTGCCCCGATGCTGGGAATGAAAGCATTCAGAGCATTATAGGTTGCCAGCACGGGATTTGAGGCAGTGATGACGAAGCCACGCCCAAGTCCACCATAGAAAAAGACACCGAATCGTTCACCCAGGTTCAAGTTGTAGCGGAGAGTTAATAAAGCCCCTACAAGACTGTATGTATCGTTGGTTTGGGCTACTACTTTGTATCCAAAAAAACCAGATTCCAAAACGAAAGAGTCTTGAATTGAGCTGTTACGGAAAAAAACTGGATTGCTCAGCGTAACTCCGAACCTAAGATTACCTGAGCTCATATAAATTGATTGGGTCAATGCGGCCGGGTTGGGACTCCGGACTACGCCTAAGCCTCCAGAGAGCCAATAGGAATATCGATCATACTTTGGCCGTTCTGGGATGGTGACTCCATCGACGTCCACTTGATCATCATCATCATCTTCATCGCCTGGAGGAGGGGACTGGTTGTCTTGATTGGCTGCCGATTTTTCGGCCCTAGCTGCAACGCCTTTGGACTCGCTTGGGTCCGTGCCCGGAGGAGGGGGAGGGTCGTCCCCTGAGTTAAGTGGTGCCTTCTTCAGGTTGGGTGGTGCCTCCTTTAGGTTGGATGGTGCCTCCTTTAGGTTGGGTAGTGCCTCCTCTAGGTTGGGTAGTGCCTCACTTGGAGGTGGAGCTGTTGAGGTGCTGGGCTGAACGAGTTGGCTCTTCTCTTCCTCGATCTCTCGGAGCTCGGTGATCTCGGCCGAAGCTATGGGGTTGAGAGGAATATCCATTACTTTTTCAACTGCAGTAAGGGACTGTCCAGATTCTAGAGACTCAATTTTTCCATAAGACTTGAGGTATTTTGCTGCGAAAGCCTTCCGGTCAGGATAGGTTTTTAGCACCCTTAAGGCCATTACAGGCTCATGGTTAGAGTTCCTCAGTAAGATGAGATGTCCAACAAAGGGACTCTTCAAGAGTGGATCATCGAAAAGATAAAAGCGCCTAGAGCTACTTCTGCTGAGTACTTTGACTGGATATGAGGTGGCCTCAATGGTTTGAGTATTTTCAGAGGATTCAGGACCCGAGGATTTTGCAAATGAAGATTGAATTACACCGAAAAAAAGCGCCCCTAAAACAAGTTTTGAGCGAAAGAGTGGAATCTGTAGGTGGAGCGGGCATTTTTTCATGGTTAGCTTTTTTAATTTTAACTTGCTTTAGATTCGGTGTCGAGAAGTCGCATTTCTTGAGAAGTCTTTATTTAGTGATTGGTATTTTTGCGACTCTGGAAGGAGGAGGTTGGGCAAACTCATTAATTCCTGACAGAATTGGTTATAATGCTAATTCAACGCTTCCTTTGGATCTTAAAAAATCTCCCAAAAGCCAAAACTGGACGGATGTACTTCATTCTCTTATGTTGGTTCATGAGCAGCATCCAAAGGATCCAAAAGTGGTTGGAGAGCTTGCGTCGGTCTTATCACGGGTGGGGAGGAGGTCTGAGTCAGTAGGGCTACTTTTAGGTCTTGCCGAGCATTCGAGCCCTGAGGTTAGAAGGCAAATAGTTCAGCGCTCTAAAGTCCTCTCGAGAGGGTTTCTACTTAATTCTCGTTTTGAACTCTATCAAGAAGGTTTTAACGCTCTTGAGGCTCAGAAGTACCGATCTGCTCAAGAAACGTTTGAGCGAATTCTTAGGGAAGATCCTGAGAATTGCGAGGTTTTGATTCAGCTGGGCAAAGGTTTGATTCTGTCGAACGATGTTGATACTGCGATCCAAAAGCTGAGCCAGGCCAAGAGGATTAACCCAACGGACTCTGAAACGTTGTATTGGCTTGCCAAAGCATTTCTTGCCAGAGGAAATACGAAAGAGGCGCTTCGTGAGCTGGGAGCTCTTGATCCTGCGATTCGTCGCTCTGAGGCGGGAGTGTTGTCTTTGGCGGAAGTGCAGTTTCTATCGGGGCAAAATCAGCAGGCGATCCGCCTATTGCAGGCTGATCTTGACCAAAATCCACTTCATGTACAGGCACTCTGGTGGTTAGCTAGAATGAAAATTCAGGGAGTGAAACCCGACCAGGATAGCCTCTGGTCAGCTCGTAAGGATTTGCAGCTCGCCTTGAGTCGTCTGGACGCCTATGTTCTTGAGGAAAAAAGGGACTGGGCGCTCGATGCTGAAACGAGAAGGCTGGGAAAAGATCTGAAGCCCGAAATTCAGAAACTCTTGCAACAGATTCAGGTGCGCCTCGAAAGCGGTTAGTCCATCCTTGCGATTTTGTCTAACTCATTGTTTTTTAAATCGATTTAAATCGCAGCTTGACTTAGGTGTGTCGAGCAGCCTATGAAATCGAAAAACAGATGAGGGGAAATTCAGTGTCGACGCAAAAAATTTTTATCGCAGTTGCTGGTAATATTGGTTCGGGTAAAACGACTTTGACTCGGATGCTTTCGGGTCGTTTTGGCTGGGATCCTCATTTTGAGCCCGTGGGTGAGAACCCCTATTTAAGTGACTTTTATCAAGACATGGAAAAGTGGGCGTTTCCTCTTCAGATCTATTTTTTGACCCATCGTTTTAAATCGCACCGGACCATTGCTGAGGGTGGAAAGAGTGCCGTTCAGGATCGAAGCATCTACGAGGATGCTCATATCTTTGCCCGTAATCTTTACGAGCAAAAGCTGATGTCTAAAAGAGACTACCAGAATTACCTTTCTCTTTATCGCTGTATGAGTGAGTCCCTGACTCCGCCCGATTTAGTCATTTATCTTCGGAAGTCGCTTCCTGAACTCAAGCGGGGTATTTCTCGGCGTGGGAGAGAATTTGAGGCCAACATTCCAGATCAATATCTGATTGACCTGAGTCGCTATTACGATGACTGGCTCGGTGAATATCATCTTGGGAAAAAACTTGTGATCGAGTGTGATGATCTTGATTTTGTAAATAGCTCTGAGGATTTTGACGAGATTAGTCAGAGAATCCTAGACTCACTGGGTCAAGAAGATCTTTTCTTAAGTTCTGGATTGAGGAATAAGTCAGATGTGAGGTTTGCCGCGCAGTCGCTGTAACCTAATTTACTCAAGTCTTTAAGTAGGTGTTCCGAATAGCTCTTGAGAGTTTTAAAAAATATTCTTGGGGGCAGTGTATGGCACAGTGCAGGCTTTATTTTTTGATTTTTGTTTTGTTAGCTGCTGGTTTGGGGGGGTGTGCCTCCGGTTCAAAGTCCGCCAATGAAGGCACAGATGCTGTTCCTGCAACTGCAGAGGGTGCGGCTCCAGATACGAGCCTGGGTAATCCTTTGGATCAAGCTCCTGCTGTAGCAGATTCAGTTAAAGATTCTGCCTCAGGTGGTCCGAGTACTCCGTCGGCTGTCGAAGCGCCAGATCAGAGTAGTGCAGCCACGGGTTCGGGCGAACTAAATGATTATAAAGTTCGTAAAGGCGATACTTTAATGAAGATCGCCTACGAGTACTATGGAGACCTGACTCGATGGAAAGAAATCTATCAGAATAACAAAGACACGATGAGTGATCCAAATCAACTTACTGTTGGAAAAGTGATCCGATTGGATACTAGTCACCCTGTCGCTGCTTTAGAGGGCGAAAAATACATGATTCAAACGGGAGATACTCTGGGCAAAGTTTCTAATCAGCTTTATGGTACCCCTCGACGTTGGAAGGAGTTGTACGAAAAAAACAAACAACTCATTCGTGATCCGAACAAGATTTTTGCCGGATTCTATCTCTATTACACACCCGATCAAAATTCCTCAGTATTGGGATCTAATTCCTCTTCGGGCTCGGAAGGTGGGACTGAAATATCTCAAAATCGGGCGGCATCTGCCGAAGTAGGTGTTCCGAACGGCCAGTTACCCCAAGTGCCGAAAGTCGATCCACAGCTGACCCAGTCAAGTGTGGCTCCTGTGAATTCTGAAGCTGTGGCTCCAACTAATTTGTCAAACTAGGATTTTTTGGAATTTGTAGATTCGATTTGTTCTTACCCCCGGGGGTCAATCTAGGTTATCCTTAGCTCAAGATGAAGCCTAGGGAGCGGTTACAGAAAACTAGATTGAAATGTTTCGCTTTGATTTGCGTTCTGGAGTTCGTTGCTGCCTGCAGTAGCTCCTCAAAGCGACTTTCTGACAAATCATCTGAATTAAAAACTAAGGGGTCTCAATCACCAGATTTAGCTTGGGCTGCGGAGCTGCAATCGCACATCAAGATTGTTAGAGCTCCTGATGTTCAAGCTTATCTCAAAAGCCTCTGCAATGTTTTGAATACTTCACTCGTGCCCCGACCAGGTACTGTTCAAGTGGATTTAACCAGAGATCACAGTAAGCTTTGGCAGAGCCTGAGTCTACCGGGTTCTGTCGCTCCAGACCATCACCTTTACTTCCCTATAGAGCTGATAAAAAAAATTAGATTTGAAAACGAGCTTGTAGCACTGCTAGCATTAGAGTCCCTTCATGCTCAAAAAAATACCTGGTTGCAACGATTTCAGCAGATTCAATCGGGCTCTCCAGGGCGAGATTGGAAGAATTCAATACCTTCGAGCGAAGCCCTATATTCGGCTAGTAAAGAGTTTGATTGGGTTCAGGATGATCAAAAAATCTTCAAGGAGGCCATATCCATGCTCTATAAAACAGGATATGACCCGCGAGGTCTAGTTTCTTTGATTCAGATTTACCAGGTCAATATTTCGCATTCACCATTTGATTCGGAGTTTCTTGATCAAGTTATGCCAGAGGTTCGGAGAGAAATTGCAATTTTTCCTCCGCTGAGAAATCCTATAATTCAGACTAACAGGTTTTTGAAAATGCAGAAGAGGATAAATAGCTTGTGAATGAATTCTTAAGCGAACTTAGGCAAATGAATGACCAGATGAACTTGGGTGATCAGTCCTTTTCGGAGTGGCTTAAGCAAGCTAAAGTTTTGAAAACTGTTTCGAAGATTCCAGGAGATGCAAGTAATCGAAAATATTACCGGATACAGGCTCTCGAGAAGACCTTTATTTTGATGAAAATGGAATCGTTTGCAGATCAAAGGGATAGTCTTCCTTTTGTGGTCGTGGCGCGACACCTTTTCAGTGCAGGAGTTGAAGTTCCTCAGATCTTGGATCTAGATGCAGAAAGAGGACTGATTTTGCTCGAGGATCTAGGAGATGTAACTTTGCTTCGTAAACTTCAGGATGTCAGCACGCCCGACGCAGAGCGCCATCTTTATGAGCGAGTGATTGACGGCTTGGTTAGGTTTCAAGT
>CANHSO010000028.1 GCA_947463705.1 Bacteriovoracaceae bacterium | reverse complement strand
GGTATGGGCTGCCTCTCCCTATTCGAAAAGCGAGCTCTATAGTACTGAGAAAGGCAACGAAGGGAAGATTAGAGCTCTTCGTGATGAAGAAATTGAACAACTTCGGATTGCACTCGGTCGCAGATTGCCTGCTAATCGCCAAGCGGATATCTATTTTAGATTAGCCGAAGCCTATCTTGAGGCTTATCGAAGCACATTCTTACTCGAGGGACGGGCCCATGAAGCTCGACTCGAGAAGGGCATGCCAGACTCAATTATTAATCGGGAGAGTTCGAGACCGTATTTACACCGAGGAATTGAAGCGTGTGAGGAAATTTTAAAGTTCAAAATTCGTTATGAAAAAATGGACTCCATTTATTACTTTTTGGGGTTTTACTATGGAGAGCTGAATCAGCAGAAAGATGGAATTCCTTATTATAATAGGTTAATTGCAGAATTTCCAAAGAGTCCATTCTTAGGCGTATCTCACAAGGAAATTGGCGAATTTGATTATAGTAATTCACAATTTCGTCAAGCTCTGCCTCATCTTGAAGTCGCGATGTCTATGGCAAGGCCCGACCAAGTGCCGGCAATCTTAAAGAAGATCGCCTGGTGTCATTATCGAATGAAGGATTTTGATCAAGCCATCTCTAAGATGAAGGATGTTGTGTCTCGAAGTAATGAAGACCTCAAGAAATTTGAGCCTGTGAAAATGCAGGCATTAAAAGATCTTGCCGTATTTCTCACGGAGCGTGGCCGAGTCAACGAAGCGCTCAAATATTTTGAAGCAGAGTCTGGTGACAAGGCCTTCTATTCGAAACTTTTGGACAAACTGGGTGATCAGTATGCAGACTCAGTTGAATATGATCAGGCCGAGTTGGTGTACGATACGATTATTAAGACGAGCGAAGACAGTGATTCAGCTCTGAAAGCCTTTGCAAAGCTGGTTGAAATCGATATTAAGAAAAATCGATTTGATGCAGTTTTAAATCGAATTAAAAGTTTTCCAAAGTTTGAAGCGAAGGGAAAAGACGCTCAAAACGCCCTTCAAAATCTTCGCGCATCGTTCCGAAAAATTGCAGTGGATCATCATCAAAGTTTTCGGAAAAAAGGCACTAAAAATGATCTCGTAACAGCTAGGCAATTCTATCAAGCCTATTTGGATCATTTCCTGAAATTTGAGGACGCTCATCACGAGGCTCCGGAAATTCAAATGTACTTAGCCGAAGTGTACCGAGATCTGGGGCAGCAGCAAGAAGCTGTCGAAATGTACCGGCAAGTCATTGCTTCAAAAGATTCTCGATATTCTAAACAAGCAGCAGCCCTCTGGGCCGGTGGACTGGCTGAGCTCCTGAAAAAATCGACTGCTCAGGCGGGTGCAGTGGAGCCGTCATCTCTAGAAAAAGAGTTTGTCACGGCCTCCGATCAGCTCCGAACCATTCAGGGCGATACAGTCGAAGGTCGAGAAACTGCTCTACGCGTGGCAAAGGTATTAGCTGGTTATAAGTCGTCT
Organism: Bacteriovoracaceae bacterium; assembly: GCA_947463705.1. Taxonomy (GTDB): domain Bacteria; phylum Bdellovibrionota; class UBA1018; order UBA1018; family UBA1018; genus CAINWE01. Next base: position 20,241 of record CANHSO010000028.1, on the reverse strand, counting down.
CGACCCGAAGCGGTTCAACGCATCCAGGAGCTGATCCACCGGGCTCCTAGCTCTAAAGAGGCAGTGACGGCCGCCCAGCTCTGGCTCCAAATCTATATGGATCATCCTCGCGAGGAGACGCTCCCTGGTTCTCTGGGCGAGGTTGTTTCCTCGATCAAGTCGCAGCCTGAGCTCCTCAAGGCGGATCATCAGTTCAATAAAGGCCAAATTCATGCGACTCTAGAACAGCAAGATCTCAAGTCGAAAGTGGATCACATTGCCCAGCAAGAAAAAACCCAGGACTTTTTAGGCGCAGGGCAGAGTTACGAAAAATTTGCAGCCGAAACTCAAGATCGCACTATTGCTGAGAAGGCCTTTACCAATGCGGTGAACTCTTACTTGAAGGCCCCAGATACCAAAGCGGCTTTGTCTCAGGTGATTGAAGCTTGGCTTCATCGCTATCCCGCAAGTCCGAAGGCAGTTGAACCGCTGCGAAGTATCGCAACTCATGCCATCATTGTGGGTGATTTGGATTTCTCAGTTTCGATTTTTAAAAAATTAGGAACAGAATTTAAAGAGGCTGAATCGCTTGAGACGGCGGCCCGAGTGAGTCAAGCGATGAGCCAAGATCAACAAGCTCAGGCTCTTTGGGTGGAGCATTTAACTCGCTATCCTTCTTCTGCTCGCAAACCCGAAATTCAGTTGAATCTAGCGCGTTCCCTAGAAAAATCAGGTTCAGATGGAGAGGCAAGTCGTTCTTACCGGGAGTGTGCTGCGAGTGGCCATTATGTGGCTGCTGAATGTCAGGCACGGCTGGCTGATCTTTATTTGAAAGGTCAAGACGTCGCCAAAGCGAAGGAACTCTACCGCGAGCTGGCTGGAGTTTCGGCGCCCTCTAAAAAAGGGAAGGGACCGAAGAAAAAAAGTACTCCGACGGTACAATCCCCCTTTGTTGGGTATGCGAGGTATCAGCTCGCCGATCTGATGGAGAAAGAGGCTAATTTTGAACCGATGAAGTTTCCAGAAGCCCAGCTCAAAAAAGGACTGAATCAACGATTGACCTTCTTGGCGCCTCTCAGTCAGGCTTATCAAGGGGCGGTTGAGGTGGGCGGGCCTTGGGGGATTGCGGCTTTGCATCGACTCGCTCTTTGGGCGACTCAATTCGCAGATGAAGTTGATGCAATTGAAGCCCCTTCGACTCTTCAGGGCGCTGCTCTCGACCGATTTAAGAAGCAACTGCTCTCCGTTTCTCAGCCTTTGAGGGAAAAAGCTAAGTCAACTTGGAGTGACGCCTATGCTAAGGCTGCTTCGGGTCTTTTATTGAGTCCGGTGCTTCCTGAAATTGCAGATCGATTGGCTGACTTCAAGGCTGGCTTACCCGGAAGAGCGCAAGGATCGCGGGGTGGGTTTGTGCTCTCTGGTCTTCCGGCAAATGGAGGGACTGAGGGGAGTGTCGCTGCTTTGAGTCGAGTGAGATCGGGTCTGCTAAAAGATGCAAAGGATGCGGGCCTTTGGTTGGATTATGGAAATTTATTCTGGGGAGAGGGCAAGCCGCTTTTGGCTAAAATTGCCTACCAGCGTTCTTTAGCCCTGAGGTCAAAAAATGCGGCTGCACTCAATAATTTGGCCGTGGTTCTCATGGTGAGTGAGGGTGAAGAGGATTGGATCGCTTCCAGTGAGGCTGCCGCAAGTCTAGAAGAGGCGCTGAAGGTCGATGATTTCTTTGTAGCTGCTAAAAGTAATCTGGCGAGTTTGATGAATTATTATCGCCTTTTCTCCCGAGCCAAGCTCCTCTGGGATCAGGTGCGAGTGCGGCATGCTGGCGGGGCTGCTGATTTTGGACTAGCTGTCGCACTTCAGGGTCTGACTCAGTATGGACAGGCCGAAGCTCTGTTTCAGAAATCTTCAGGGGAGATGAGTTATTCTTCACTGGTCGCATACCATCAGGCTGCTCAAGAATCTTTGAAGGGGGCGGCCGGAGCTGAAGAGTGTGGTTCGCTATTGCGCAAGATGGATGAAAACGCGTTTCAAGGATTCGAGAAAAACTCGGTTTCTTATCTGATGAAAAGGTGTGAATCGTGGAGAAGATGAAGGGCAAGTCGTTTACGTCCGTACTTAGAGTAGGATTTCTGATTTTCCTGGGGATTGGTTCGTTGACGTTGGGTCAGGCCAAGGAGCAGGAGAGTGAAAACGTTTCTCGGACAGTTGCTGAGAAGAAGACAGTTTATGATTTTGATGCCCTTCAAATTGAGGGTGAGCTGAAAAGTCCGGGCGAATTTTATTTTCAGGTCAAACCCGAAGAAAAAATGGACTCGTTGATCAAGCGGAGAAAGAATTTTCATCGTCAGATGCTTCGCGACGTGATGTTTAGTAAATAAGTTCTGAGGGTGAAAGAGTGAGGGGACTCCTATGAATCAGAAGTCGACTGCTGTAAATTCTGAGAAGCGCCGATCCGGGCTTGGTCCTGAAGGGACTGAACCAAAAATGATTCTTGTACTTCGGTTGTTGTCCTCAAACCCACAAGAGCCGGAGCGGGTTCTCAAATTTGACAAAGAGCGCATTGTACTGGGCTCGGTAGTCTCGGCGGATGTTCGCCTGACAGGCGATGGAATTTCTCCCATTCACGCAGTCTTGGAGTTGAGAAACAAATCTCCAGGTGAGGGCAAGGAAAACCCGGTAGTTGGGGTGATTTTTGATCTGGCGAGCTTATCGGGTGTTTTCGTAAACGGCAAAAAAGTAGTGACCCAGTCCCTTCATGACCAAGACAAGATCACTCTCGGGCGTTATCAGTTAAAGTATTCTTTAGAAACCTATTCGCCCCAACCGGCAAAAAAGAGTCAGTCCGATCGGACTCGAGTCACTGAGGGGCGGCTCCTCTTCTTAGATCCCAAAGAAGACTTACAGCCTCTCCTGCTCCAGGATGAGCGAGAGATCGAAGAAATTTTCGACTTTCGTCCCACTTCCAAACGAGCCTTAGAAGTAGTGATGTCTTGGTACGGTTCCATTCTTGATGTTGAGCACTTTGTTCATGAGAAAAAAGTGACCGTCGGAAATACGAGCGACAACGACTTTTCGATTCCACCGCTGTTGTCCTCCGCCCAGTTTCCAATGGTCATGAAAAGTCGAGGCGAAGGCTTTGTTCTGAACATTGATTCTCAGATGAAGGGAGTGATCCAGCAAAATGGCCAGCTCAGTAATCTAGATGAGGTCCGCGGGCATGCTTCTCGTGGAACGCACGGATACGAGGTCCCTCTTGGTAGTAATGACTTTGCTAAAATTGCTATTGGTGAAGTCGATTTCTATTTCAGTTACACGGCCGCGCCACCTCGGCTGAAGCGTCGAAGAATTCTCGAAAAAGACGCTTTTTTTAATAAAGTTTTTGTCATCTCGATGACGATGACCGCCGCTCTTTTGTTTACCTTGTTTAAAGTACAGCTCCCTCAAAATGTCGAAGTCGAACAAATGCCTGAAAGAATTGCCACTATTTTGTATGAGCCGGAAAAATTCATGAAAAAGCCTGAGGTCCCAAAGCCAAAACCGAAGGCACCTGAGCCAGATAAAAAAGCCGAAGCTCCGAAATTAGTGGAGCAAAAAAAGCCTCCAGTCAAACTCGAGCCGAAGGCAGTCGACCTGAAGAAGCCGGCTCCGAAATTGATCTCCGCCTCGAGTCAGACGAAGCCTGTTCAGGCTCAAGCTAAGCCAAAGCCAACACAGCCCAATCGACCTGCGCCAAAGGCAGAAGGGAAAGAAGGAGAGGGGGCCCGCGCCAAGGGGACAGAGGGTACCCGGGGCGAGCTGAACCAGAAGAAAACGAATATCAAAGCAAATGAACTCTCTCGGCCCACACCCAATGGGGGAGCTTCAGGAGCCAATACGACCAGCGAAGGAAATGAAGACGGTAATATCGACCTTCTCAAAGGCGCAGGCGGTGCAATTGGAAACCTGCTTTCGAGCAGTACCACTCACTTAGGAAAGGGTGGTACACAGGTTAAGGGATTTGGTAATCATAGCACCGGTGGTTCAGGTGGTCTTGCGCTCTCTGGAAATGGTCAGGGCGGCGGAGGAACTGCAGATACCACTTTAGGGGGCCTTGGTAAAAAAGGGACCGGTGGAGGGCGAGTAGGAACTGGCAAAGGCGCAGCTGGGAGTGGTGAAGGTCTGATCGGCGCGCATTCAAAAGTTGAACTCAGAACCGATGGACCTTTCTCCGACGCAGGCGCATCGGGTAATTACGACCTGAGCGGTGTGATGAGAGCCATTAAAGAGCACTACGATGAGTTTAAACTTTGCTATAATCAAGAGCTCAATGCCGAAGCGCCTAGCTTGAAGGGTGAGATTCTGGCTGAGTGGACGATTGGAGCCAGTGGGCGGGTCTCGGCAGCGGGAGTGAAGCGATCTTCCTTGCATAACTCCGCCGTTGAGGGCTGTGTGATTAAAGTGCTCAAGCGAATTCAGTTTCCTCCTGTCGAAGGTGGCGGGGAACTCGGATTTACTTTTCCGTTCGAGTTTAATTCGAACCATTAAATCAGGGATAACCCATGATGAAACGATCTGAGCCTGTTCTCTATTTTCTCGCCGGACTCCTTGCTAGTGGAGTTGTGTATTTTGGGGGAAAGAAATTTTTGGCACTTCAAGCAGCCAAAAAACCACAAATGGCAGAACAGGGCTTCAAGAGATTTCCTCAAAACTCCCTTCCAGCTCTTGCTCCTAAAGCTCGAATTGTACTGGATTCTGGCTTGCCCATTCGAGTTCATGCGGCATTCGGGCCCGAATGGGAGCTGAATACCAAGGCTCCTTCGTGGATGGCGCTTTTTGAAAAGGGAGAGGGAAAATCAGATTACACTCAGGTTTTAGAGGTCCCGCAGGACAGCATTCTCAAAAATGATTTTACCTTGGGTGAGCTCAATCTGGGTCGGCAATACCTCCTGCAAGGCAGTCTTTATCAGTGTAAGACAGGGGATCATGGGGTTTGCTCTCTCAAAAGTTATTCCTACGAGCTTGAACCCAGCTCTCCAGTCAGCGGAAATCCGGAACGCCGAGTGTTTGAACTCAAGTGAGTTAAGCTGATTTTATTCTGGTTTTAATTCTTTTTAGAATTCTACTGAAATTTCATCCTCGTCCCGATGAGGCCAGGTCTGGCAGGCGAGTCTCCATCCTTCTCTAATTTCTTGGATGGAGAGGTGTCCTCGTTCTGTTTCATTGGGGAGGGAGACGTTTTCTTTCCCGATTGTAATCTGAATTCTATCGCGCCCACAAATTCCGTGACCGCCGCATTGGCTGCCCAGGTCGACTTCTTCAATTTGGGCATGACCTAAGATATTTAGTCCGCGATAGCAAGGAACCGTAATTTTCTTTTGACCGTGAAAAAAATAAACGCTCATTGCGAATGGGTAATCGCTTGGGCCTCGAATGTCAATTTCTAGCGCTTGCGTCATAAAATCAATCATGCTAACTCGAATTCACTTTTGAACTGAAGTGGGAGAGTTTATGGTAAAAAGAGTACTGATTGAGGTGACTGTGGGGTTCTTTCTTTTTTCATGCGCCGCCTTTGCGAAGGAGTTACCAACTCAGGAAGAAAAGGCATATTTTCAAAAGTGGAGTCAAGAGCAGGATCGGAAGTTTCCTCGACAGAAGCGAACCGTCACTCTCTCAAATGGCTTAGAGGCGCTTCTCATTCAAGATCCTCGAGCCAAAAAGGCTTCTGTAGCGCTGGATGTGGCGGTGGGGGAGGCTAACGATCCGTCCGAACATTCAGGATTAGCTCACTACCTCGAGCATATGGTGTTCATTTCAACCGCGAAGTATCCTGAGCTCAACGGGTTTGATCGGTTCACGGCAGATCATAATGGCAGCTCGAATGCGTTTACAGATACTTATCACACCAATTATTTTTTTGATGTCAATGGATCGGCCCTAGAGGAAGGTCTTGATCGGTTTGGACAGTTTTTTATTAGTCCGACTTTTGATCCTTCTCAGATGGCTAAAGAACTAGAGGCTGTCGACGCTGAATATCAAAAAAACATCCAGCAAGACATTTGGGGACTGATTCACGTGCTGAATACTCTGAGTCACCCAGCTCATCCGCGACATCGCGACTTTCAAGGTAACAAAGTAACACTTGCAGGTGTAACTCAGGAAACCATTCGGGACTTTTTTCATAATCATTATTCTGCACACCTCATGAAATTGGTGGTGATTTCCGCCAATGACCCTGCAGAAGTCGAGGGTTGGGTGCGAGCCGCCTTTGGGCAAGTGCGATCTAATTTCGCATCTCAGGCGATTCGTTCCTCAGTCCCTTTTTTGCCGTCAGATCACCTTCCGCGACTCGTGACTTACAAAGGATTAGAAGTTAAGCCGACTCTCACTCTCGAGTTTGAATTGCCGGACTTCGATGAGTTCAAGTACTCGTCTCCCTCGATGGTTCTGAGTAGCCTGATTTCAAGTCGTCGTTCGGGTATGCTTCAAGATGCTCTGGTAAAAAAGGGTTGGATTACCGAGTTGGGCGTCCGCCCCGAAGACCTAGGGGGGTCTCAGGTTCTTGATGTTTCATTTCAGTTGACTGAACTGGGCCTTGCACACTGGAAGGATATTGTTTCTGAATTCTACCAAGCGATCGCACTTTTTCGTAAAGAGGGACTCCCTCGTTATGTCTACGATGAATTGAAACTACAAGGTGAGTTAGAATTTCTTCATTCTGCTCCTGGTAATGATTTGGATCGCGCTTCTGCAATTGCCGGTCGACTCCAGCACTGGCCGAGCGAAGAAATCGAGGGTCTTGAGACGCTGACTGTCAGGTATGCACCGCAGACGTTCCTAGGTATTCTGGATTCAATTCGCCCAGAGAGAATGCAGGTCTTGCTCACAGACGGTGATTTGGCGAACGGAGTGAAAGATCCATTCTACAATTTGCACTACCAGGTTAGACCTTTGTCGAGGGAGGAGATCAACCCCTGGAGTGATCTGGCGCCCGGTAGTCACCTGATTTTTCCGCAGCCTAACCCTTATATTCCCACTGATTTTTCGCTTCGAGGTGTTTCTGATGAAAAACCCGTTTTATTTGAGGGTCCGGGAACTCGCCTCTGGGTGCAGACCAATCACCAGTTTGAAACTCCAAAGGTTGACTGGGTCATCAGCGCCCTGGCTGATCGTAAGCTGAGTCGAAATGAACAGGCACTTAGAGTTCTCTATTTGCGAGCACTCGATTTGGCGGTTTTGCCGATCCTAAGCCAGGCGGAGAGTTTTAGTTATGTCTTCGCTCCCTCCTCACTTCAGAACGGCTTTTTGTTCCGGATGAGTGGATTTTCGGACGGAATTTCCCGTTTTTTACGAGAAGTTGTGGGTCAGTTTGATTTGCGGGGAGTCAGTACCGCAGAGTTTCAGGCAATTCAGGAGAATCTCCTGGTCGAAATTGACGACGAGTTGACTCAAGAGTCCTACGAAATTGCACGCAGCCGTATGGGAAGTTTACTCGGTGGGTCTCTCACCTTGGGGGACCTCCGGGAGGAGCTCGCAAAAGCCTCGTTGACTGAGGTCATTCAGTTTGCAAAAGAATTTTGGACAGGTCCGTTGTTCTTGCATTCAGCTGCCTTTGGGAATGTAACCCATGAGGAAGCTTCTGTTGTCCTGGATCAATTTCGTGCGGACGTCGGAAGCTCGGTAGTTCTGCCTCGGGAACGGATTGCCTTTGAGCCGTTTGTGGCCTTAGAGAAAGCTTCCTCTTTCGTTCACGAGGTGAATGCAAAAGACCAAAATCATGGGGTGATTCATTACCTGTCCTTTGGTAAGACGACAGCCTCTAAGAAGGCACTTTTGAGTGTCTTAGAGTTGCTCGCCTCGAATCAGTTCTTTAAAGACCTCAGAACTGAAGCCAAGATCGGATACATCGCGAGCTTTGGGGAGCGCTCCAATCTCGGCCAGTGCGGAGTCAGAGTATTGGTACAGTCCTCTTGGGACGTCGAGAAAATTGATGAAGCGTGTCTGGATTGGGTGGCCAATCTGCCTAAGTTTCTGAGCGAGATTTCAGAGGCGAATTTTAGACAAGTGAAAACTTCATTGCTTGAGGAGCTGAGGATGCCTCACTTTACGTTTGAGGATTCGGCGAGTCACATGCTCGAGGGAATCTTTAATCGTGGGGAGAACTTAGACTGGAAACAGCAGGTGATTCAGGAAGCTGAAAAACTGGAGCAAGCCGAGCTGGTAAATTTTGTCCGTCATAAACTCGATCCTGTCCGTCAGCGGCTTCTCTCTGTCTACGCTTTGGGAGACGTAGGAGGAGCAGGGGATGCTTCAGACTCAGAGGCAAGCTCCGCCTCGCAAGAAAGTACCTCGTCGGGGCAGAAGCGCAAGCGATCTGAATTTGAGCCTTGCCTGATTTCTAGGAGTGTCAGGGAACGGATTACCACTGAGGGCTTTGCAGCTTCGTCGAGGAAGTACCTCGTTCCAAGATTTCGGTAGTGCGTGAAGGTAGTTCAGGGGACCGAATCGCCTCGGTCCCCTAAGTTCACTTATTTAGTGAAGGTTATGTGAGTCGATTCTGCTGGTGTTTGGAATCGCAATATAGATCCAGAATTAGTGAAAGATGTAGCCCACTTTATTGTGGTGATGGCAACATCGAGGAGCGGGGTGATTTCGCCACAAGTTGGATTAGTTTTAGTTGAATTGGAGCTTTGCCTAACCGAGACTTGACTACCATTAAACGTGAATGAAAGGGGCACGGTGTTTGTGCATCCGCTGCTAGTTTGACTGAGAGTTCCGCTGCCATTTTGGATACTCAGACTGATCTGAGCCGCAGAAGCGTCAAGCGCTCCCACTTGAAGCGAGTTTACAGTTTTAGCTCGCCAGGTCCCATTGATTGGACCCGAGCTCGGCGATCCGGGATTCGATGCACCCGGTTGTCCGCAAGCTCCAGCTAAAAGGGCGATTAATCCTAAACTAAAAATTTTCGAATTTGACAACTTCAACATTTTTTACTCCTACTTTAAATCTGATCATTAAAACTCTGTCCCCACACGAGGAGTTAGTTTTTCTAGTTCTAGGAGAAAGCACGATATGTGCCAATTTATTATCTAAATTTTATGTTTAAAGTATAGTCTGATAAGTTATTAAAATGAGGACCAAAAAGTTATTTTTTACTTTTTCCCCCATGATTTTAAAGGATTTTTCCGAGTTTTTTTGTACGAAGCCTGTCTAAATTTTAGGCAGCTGATTAAATAATCGACTCTGTTTGGGGTTTCGACCCCAAGTGGCATGCCTTCAACTGCTGAGTCGAGTGCCTTCTCTACTACATCTTTTCTGGCAGCGGGATACCCAGGAGTTGGAGGCCCTGGCCTAAAATTCGCCGAGTCGCTTCGACTAACATCAGGCGGGCTCGGGTCAGCTCGGGGGTTTGACCGAGAACCTGGCATTCACGATAGAATGTTCCGAAAAGGTGAGTAATGTCGATCAGGTAGTGGGCCAGCTGGCTGGCTTTGGAGAATTTGAGAGTCCGCTCCAAGTGAATCGGGAACTGGCCTAAGGACTTCACGAGGTGGAGTTCGACATCCGTGGTGAGGTGTTGGGTGAGGGCCGGGTCAAATTCAATCGTTTCAGGAGCTTGCCCTGTGGCGTGAGCTTTTCTCAGGATGCTCAGGCAGCGGGTGTGCGCGTATTGGAGGTAAGGCCCGGTTTCGCCTTCAAAATCCACGACGCGTTCGAGATCAAATTCAACGTCTCGAACAGGATCAGTGTGGAGGTCGTGGAAAACGACAGCACCGACAGCGACAGCTTCTGAAACGGCTTCGAGAGCCTCATGGGAGTCCTTGGTGTTCTCGCCTTGAGGATGGTCTTTTTGGCGATCCGCCATGAGGGTTTTTACACGGTCTTTGGCTTGAGTCAGAACCTCATCCAGGGTAACAAAGTTTCCTTTGCGTGTGGACATCTTTGCGTCCTTAAACCGATAGAGTCCAAATGGAACGTGTTCACAGGTGTCGACCCAGTTCAGACCCATTTTTCTCAGCACACCAAAGACTTGTTTGAAGTGGAGCTTTTGCTCTGCACCGACAATATAGGTCATCCGGTCGAAGTGGAATTGATTAAAGCGGTAGATGGCGGCGGCGACGTCGCGAGTTGCGTAAATGGTGGCTCCATCACTCTTTTGAAGCAGGCAAGGTGGGAGTTCCTGGCCTGACTCGTCGGTTACAGGCACTATCCAAGCGCCTTCGCTCTCTACTAGGATACCTCGGGACTTTAAATCCTGCAGCAGAGGGGCGAGCTGATCTTTGTAATGGCTCTCACCCCAAATATGATCAAAATGGACATTGAGGCGTTTGTAGTTTCGATCAAATTCGATGAGAGAAATGTCGACGCACTTTTTCCAAAGAGCGGTGATTTCAGGGTCGCCCTTTTCGAGTCGGAGAAAAGCCTCTTTTGCTTCGATCTCGATGGTTGGATCTTTCTCAGCCAAGGCGTTGATCTTGACGTAAAGGTCCACGAGCTCGAGCATCGTGAGTGGAGATTGGATGGTCTTGTTAAATACCCGGAAGGCCACAGTCAGCATCCCATACTGTTTGCCCCAATCTCCGAGGTGGTTGATGGAGAAAACTTCATATCCGCGGTAACGACCGATTCGATCCAGGGCCGCGCCTAATGCGGTCGGTCTTAAATGGTAGATATTGAGCGGTTTTGCGACGTTGGGTGAGCTGTACTCTAAAACCCAAGTTCCGCGAGTCTTTGCTGGAATAGATCCATAGTTGCCGCGGTTTTCGCCCTTGAGAATATCTTGAAGGAGGCTTTGTAAAACCAGCTGACGGGACACGATGAAGTTTAAATAAGGTCCAGCTGTGCGGGCTTCAAGTCCATCGGGGAGGGTACCCTTTTCTTGAATCTGTTGAAGGAGGCTTTGAGCAATTTGCGGGGGTGATTTTCTCAGTTGCTTTGCGAGCTTGAAGCAAGGGAACGCAAAGTCACCTAGGCTGGGCTCTGGTGGGAATTCAAGGTCAGTCCATTGAACCGGGGATTCCAGAACAGTGTTGAGGCACTGGGCAGCAAGTTGTGCAAATCGTTCCATAGAGAAAACTCCTTAATGAAGAGGGGAGTGTAACACAACTTGTCAAGCAGCGGGAGGGTGGGGGGAGTTGGAAAGGGATGAAATATTATTGATAATTTTAGTCAACAACTGGAGATTCCTCACAAAAGTGAGCTCCGTCCCTTAATGATTTTATCCATTTGTCCGATGGAGATCTTGAGATGGACTATCGGGCCCTGATTTTTAAGAAAATAAGTCCCTGGATCGCTTCGTGGGCTGCTGCCACGTCGGGTTTTTATCATCACACCCAGGAGAAGGTGAACCATCTCCGGGAGTTGGATGAGAAGTACGCCCAGCTGGCCGTACAGAATGCTGCATTGAAGGAGGAGTTCGAGGCCCTCAAGTTTGCAAAAGAGTCGAAATCCGCGGCAGACGGAACTCGTGCATTCGCGAAGCGTCTCTCCCAAGATACTGGGATGAGGACGGGGAGAAGTATCGCAAGTTTTAACTACAAGATTCCTACTGATCTCTCGTCTACTCAGCTCTACATCTTGGGCATGAGCTACTTTTTAGCTCATGATGACGAAAAAGCTGCCGTAATTCTCTCGTCAGTGATGTCTTTGGATGGGAGCTACCGGACTGCCAAGAATTATATGATTAGCGGGGTGATTTGGTACCGCCTCGACAATATGGCTCAATCTGATCAGAATCTTGATCTGGCAATTAAACTGGAGACTACACCCGAAAGTGAGCGCTATCAGGCTCAAGCACGTTTGTGGAAAGCACTCGTTGCAAAGCGCCTCAAGAGTGATGACCAAATTCAGTTTTGGTTGAAACAGCTTTTAGATCATCACCCGCACTTAACTGAAACGGGCTGGGTGAATCTGGGTGGAGAAGAACCATGAAGGCGACTGTTTTTTTGCTGATGTCAGTAGTTTTCTTTGGAGCCCGGCCTAACCAGTCGTGGGCGCAGAACGAGAAACATTTGGATCATCCTATTGACGATCAATCTCATGGGAAAAATGAAAATAATGGAAGTCATTCAAAAAAAACTACAACAGACGAAAAAAATATTTGCGGAGCGCTTGAGGTTTTTGAGGGAGATGTCCAGATCCTTAATCCTACGAAAACACACTTGATTGAGTTGAGGCGTAAGGCGCCTGTGCCTTGCGGCAGCTGGATTTCCTCCAATGAAGGCTGGGTGCATCTGAAGCATAGTGCGGGACCGACCGTGAACTTGGGGCCCGGGACTTATGCTCAACTTCTACCTTCTAGCCATTCAAAGGAGCAAGTGATTCTGTTTCGAGGGCAAGTTTATCTCGACGTGAACTCCGGAGATGGTGAGTTCAAGGTGGGCTCAGCCATGGGGAGAGCTCGAATCGGTCGAGGAAAGGTGATCTACCTGACTGGCTATTCGGAGAAGACTTCGGCGCAATTGGTGGTTCTAGCGGATTTTGCAACGTTCGAAAATCGCTTTCAGGAAACCAAAAAGGTGAGAGTGAGCGAAGGTGAGATGAGTGAGCTGAGTTTTGACTTGCTCCGGGTTATGCCGAAGGAGCCTACCCCGATTTCTGTTGCTGCTTTGAAGCCGAAATTTTTTGATCTCCACGTAGATGAGAAGGTGCAAGCTCAAGCCATTAGTCTTGCAACCCATCGACAAGAACGAGTCGTACTTGTGCACGACGAGGGGGCTAATCAAGAATCAGATGAAGATGAGGAGGCCCCCAAGAAGAATAAGGCTCAGAATCGAAGCCTCGCCTCTTCTGAATCAAAGAGTCCTAAGTCTGAAAGTGAAATTACTCGCGATCAAGCCCTGTTAGAAAAGAAGCTTGAAGAAAAATTAGCGCCCGGGGTCTCTGATCCTGAGACTTTGATCTATCCGGGCCGCAAACCCAAGTTGACCCGTAAGGAACGAGCTGAACGAAAGAAGCTGCTCGAACAGATTAAGCAGTTTCAAGCGGAGCCGTGATGAAGATGGGAGGGATCAAACTCTGGGGTCTTGGACTGATTTTTGGAGTTCTCGCTTGGCAGGGCGAGTCTAGGGCGGGTATTATGGAATTTTCCTCGAGCTTTTCCTATAGTCGAACTAACTATAGTGATGTGAGTTATTCCTGGTCTCGAAGGGTGGGTTTGGGGCTAGGTTATTATTTTTGGGGTGAAAGTGAGCTCGAATTTGAAGTTCAAGACATCCTTTTTCGGACCAAAATAACAGATGTCGGAGATACTAGCTTACATGATCAAATCTTCAGTATCCAATGGGTACAGGGCCTTGCACCTAGCGAGTTTTGGATTCACCCCTATTTTAAAGTGGGCGTGGGGCAACTCAATCGGATGGCAACGGGCTCCGATGCAAACGGGGAATCACCTCTGGCCGAATACGGCTCGATTACTGGGGTTTTGGGCGCCGGTGTCAAATTCAAGGTCTACCATGAGTTGTCACTTAAGATCGAGGGCGCGACCTATCTCATTAATGGCTCACTCACCACGGCTCAGGATAATTTCGCAGTTAACAGCGGTCTTTCTATCTATTTCTAAATTACTTCAAGCTTTCGGTGCAATCGTGATCCTATCTCAGCTCTGCGCGTGCGGGAGTCTGAAGTACCTTTGGCAAGCGGGTGAAGGTCAGATGGCGCTGATTCAACATGCCCGTCCGATTCCTGAAGTCATTCGTGACGAAAAAACCCCGCCTCGAGTGCGCGAGCTATTGGGTCAAATTTCGGAGATCAAGAAATTCGGTGAAACTCATGGCCTCAAGCCGACCTCGAACTACCGAGATTACGTCAAGCTGGATCGTCCGGCGGCAGTTTGGGTCGTGAGTGCCTGTGAGCCGCTTAAGTTTAAATCGAAGGAGTGGGAATTTCCAATTGTCGGATCGTTCCCTTATCTTGGGTGGTTTGATGTCAAAAATGCTCGGGAATATGCAGATTCACTCCAGGCAGAAGGATGGGATGTAGACCTCCGGGGAGCAGCAGCTTACTCGACTCTGGGGTGGTTTCGGGATTCAGTTCTTTCCAGTATGATTTATCCTGGCAAAGACGCGTTGGGCAGTTTAGTGAATGTCGTCCTGCATGAGTCTGTTCATGCGACCGTTTACATTCCTGGTCAGGCCTACTTTAACGAAAGTATTGCTAGCTTTGTTGCTGACCGACTCACGCTGGCTTATTTCGATTCTCTCGGTCCAGAAATGGCAGAGCAAAAGCAGGCTTATATGGATGCAGAGGAGAAAGGGAAAAGGATTGAAACTCTTCTCCATCAGGCCTACCTTAAGTTAGCTGCGGTTTATGATACCTCTTTGCCGGATAGCGACAAAAGGGCTAAAAAAGATAAAATATTAGAAAGCCTCCAAGAAGAGCTCAAGTTTAAACGTAAAATCAGTAATGCGACTTTGATTCAGTACAAGACCTACCATACGGGTTCAGTAGAGTTTGAGAACTTGCTTCAAGCATGCGGAAAAGAATGGGCTAGGCTTTTGTCTGCCGTCAAAAGCCTGAAGCCCGAGTCTTTCTCGAAACCTCAACAAGATCAACTTACTGAAATCATCGGAAAATTGTCTATTGAGTGCCGTTCGTACGAACGACAAGGCTAGCTCTGGTGACTAGGGAAACAACGGGGCTTAGCCATGTCCATCCGCATTGATAATAATTACAATAGGCCGAATTGTCCTGGAGAAGTGCCCTAACGTTAGAGACTTGCACATCGAGTGCTCCATGACCGCTGCGGAGAAAGCCGCTGAAATCAATAGTTGTGCTAGCGGTGCTGCCGTCTCCACAGCTACCCGTGCCATCTGCCGAGCGGGCATTAAGGGTTACAGTCTGGGTAGAAAATGCTGTGGCACTTCCATGATTTTTGAGTGAGATATCAAATCGAAGGCATGAAGTCTTGTAGGGAGGGGTGTTTGTATAGCACTCACCATTGCGATCACAGCCATTCGCGTAAGACCAGTCATTAAATTGATAGACAAATTGAGAGACCCCTGAAATTGGAATGACGTCGACGACTAGTCGAGTGTCTGTAGAGATATTAGCGAAAGTCTTGGCGGGCCCATCTGATTGAATCCCATCAGCAGGAGCCGCAACGGCCTGGTTTGCAACTCCGTAGTTTCCAGTGCCTCGCAGTTTAAAATTCCACTTCAATGGAGGAGGTAAGTTGCTGGCAGGAGACGAAAGGGGGGTGGGGGTCGTGCTTGGGGTTACCGCGGGATAGACGTAAGCAGTTCCTCCTCCGGTCGATCCGGTTCCTGTCCCTGTGGCTGAAACGGGAGATCCGCAAGCCGCGAGAGCTGTAGAGAGACTGTAGGCCAGCAAGGAAGCCCGTACGGCTGGGTTAGCGAGAATCCATTTTAATGTCATTTTAGAATTCATATTCGTCTACTCCTTACTCTCTAGCTTAGGACCGCAGACGAGCACCTCTTTTTGAGAAGTCGCCGGGGTCATTCTAAACTATTGCAAGTCAGAGACCATTTTTTAAATAAAAAAGACATTAATATTTTGGTAAGAAAATCAATCATTTGAGATATTTATAAATATACATTAATCTAGTATATAGATTGATGAGGATCTTTTCTTGTTTAGGCTCTTATCATCTGCCTAAAGTTTAGACATTCTTTTCGGAGTGGTCTCGGAGATAGGAAGTGACTTTAAATGGATGCGAATGATTTAAGAACCCTATCCCGATTGGGAAGAACTGTTTGGGTCAATTCTGAAGACTGGGAGCGATCTACGCTGGAGGTAGTCACTGCTGTCTCACTCTTAGATCTAACCCAAGAGCGAGCAGCTGAGCGGGCTGCAGGCCTTCTTTTGCATCGAGCTCGGAGGGCTGAATCAGGCCATGAAATCACTCAAGAGCGAGATCTCTGGCTCAATCCTTTTTATAGATTGCCCGTGGATCAACGATTTATCCTATCCGGACTCCATGGGGCGGGCTGGTCCTATTCTCGATTCAGTCGCATTTTAGGGATATCAGTCGCGGAAGTGGAGCAGTTGGCCTGGAATGCTCGAGTACAGCTCACCATTCCTGCAATCTTTCCATCTGTAATAGGAAAAAGGGGTGAGAATTGCCCGGACTATGAACCGAGTCATCCCTGGACTCAGCGGTTTTTGGACGATGAGATCGGTTCGCGAGGCGACCAGGTTTTCTTGCAAAAACATTTGGTTGAGTGTGACTCTTGTCGCAGGACTTTAGAGAGGTGTCGTGATGCCTACTACCAGGCAGAAAGGCGCGTTCCATCGGGCCAGGATGCTGATCTCTTTTCGATGACTCTTGAGCGAACTCTACTTCAGAGTCCGAACCGCAAACGAAATCAGTTCGAAAATTTTGCAAAGAGTCTGTTTATCTTTTTTAATAAAAAAGACATCCAATTGTTGGTTATCATTGCTGGATTATTGATTGCTTACCTTCGGTTTCGGGTGATTTAAATCAATTCAAATTGGGCATTTCTAGTACTAAGAATCCCATTCGATCTCTTTCTTCAGTACGAGTAATTTTTTAGGCATATCTGAATTCAAATGTCGTTCAGGTCGATTCCTGGACTGAGGACAAGTCTTTTGAAAAGCGCTCTGAATGAGCAAGGTAATTTCTAATCAGCCTCCTCAAGAGTACTAAATCTTAGGATGACAAATCCAAGTCAGTTCGTGTTTGCCGTGAAGTACATGGATCACTCTGCTGTGAGGGAGTTTTTTGAACTGGTCGATGACTGCTGGATCGGCTTCACCCGTGAGCTTAATGTTACAGACGAAACGTTTGCAGTGCCCCGATTCGAGCCAAGTTTGAACATACTCAAAAAGCTTCTGAGGGAAGCAGATCACGTCGCTAAAAACCCAGTCCATGGGCGTCGGCTTGATTGAAAAGGCATCGCCTCGTCTGAATTCGATATTTGGATCTCGTAGGACTTGTTCGCTGAGATCCGAACGGTCGATGCTTAAAACGTTTGCTTTGAGTTGGGAAAGTGCCCATGTCCATGAGCCTGGAGATGATCCTAGATCGACAACGGATTCTCCTGGTTTCGGCCAGTCTCCTAAGAGGGTCAGTGCCTCCCATAGCTTTAAATAAGCGCGACTTGGAGGGACTTCTTTGTTTTCCTGAAAGGGCAAGTAGCCATCCGGTGTTGGGCGCGAAACGGAGTGACTGTATAAAAGCAGGTTACTCTCTGCGAGAGTGAAAACAGGGTCTGAGGAATAGAGGGGAAGATTGGGAAATTGCAAAACTTCGGATTTTTTCTTTCCAGTTACGCCCTCTGCGATCAGTGCACCTCGACGATGAAGAAGTTCGCCGTGGTAACGCCATCGAGGAGAAATTTCCCTGAGCTTTTTTTGTGCGTCTTTGATTGAGTCAAACTCGAGACTTTTAACATCTCTCCAAACACAATCTGCCCAGGCGGGTTCGAAACGATCTTCTTGTATCCAGTGAGTCAATGCCGTTGAGTTTACAACTGTCGCTCGATGATACTTAAGTTCGTCGAGGAGTTCCTTTTGAAAATCCTTGGGACGAATGGCGATTTGACGGGGGATTACTCTCGTGGATAGCAATTGTGGCTTTCTGAGCATTCGATACAAACACTACGCTTACAGATGTCGCAGATTTTTTCAGACGGCTCGCGTTTACAAAAAAAGCAGAGGTGAGTCATGAGTTTTGCCTCCATTTCATGAGTGTTAAGGAGTACTGGAGCAAATGATACTTGGAGACGAGTCAGAAGTCGATTCATCTTTCGTGCTCTGCACTAGTAAGTTCTAGAGGGTGACTCAAAAAAGAGACCCTTTGCGACATGAACCGTAAAAGTCCAACCCATATGGATTTGATGATCGGCGTTCAGTAGGCCTTTGGGGGGGTTGGGGAATTGGTCTAATTTTCGCCAAGAGTCATGTACAGTTTGGTCGAACTCTCGAACCCCTGAACTTTGAAGGAGGTTGACTTGAATTAAATTGCCAGATGCGTCTAAGACCACGTCCACGAGAGTTGAGTAATCTCCGTCCCGCAAACCAGGTGACCGAGGGGTTTGACGAATCTTGGATTGCCAGACAGGACCGATCGCGTCATAGATCCGCGCATAAAAAGAATAAAATACGGATTCTTGAGCGTTGAGTAGGTTTTCAGAGCCACTGGGGAGGCTCTGGTCAGGAATGTATTGAGCTCCTGCGTCCTGCTGGGGTGAGGGCGTATTGTGATGCTCCTGCGCCTGTTGGCCGGCTAATTGCCGATCTGGTGCTTTTTTAAAGAGAGGTAAGCCCAAGCTTTTTAAATCCGGAAGCGTTTTAGATTGCTCCGCTTTAGGATGTACCGAAGGTTGCTCTCGAGTTGGGGCTGCTGATCTTGGCTTGACCGTCGGCGATGTGTCCCTGGCACGCTGCTCTTTTTCGACTCGGATATTTCGATCGGAGAAGTAGCGGGCGTCCTCGGGTGCCAACGTTTCAGTCTTGGGTGCATTACTTCTGTCGAGGAGGAGGCTTTTCTCTCTCCATTGACGCTTGATTCTATCAAGCTGCTGGGTGTTCATCGGGTTGAGTTCGACCGGAGGGAGAGGGGTGTGCTGAAATCCGCTATAGCGCTGAACAAAGATAGCCAAGTGGAAAAGCAGAGCGAGCAGAAAGAAGCCGACGAGCAGCTTTTTCGAAGATGAGGCTTCGTTGTCCTCTACCCAAAGTGTTTGATTTGTTTTGTCCGGAACCATCTCTAATGATAAAAATCGCATAGTTCGTGCCATTTAAGCAAAGAAAAGAATGCTGGTCCCTCCAACTGTTGGAGTTGTTGAATGTCTACTGAGAACGAATGAAATTGGGTTTTTCTATCTGCTCCGGGTAGATTTACGTCGAGTAGCAAGTGCCTCGGAGAGCTGTTTAATCCACTGCGTTTCGCGGTGAGTGAGGGAGTCGATTTTAGCTTGAAGCGCTCTAATTTCCTGAGGGGATGCGCCCTTTTTAGCCAGTTCCACGAGTTTGAGTTCGACTTGCCTGATTTCATACTGTGCTTCAAAGTAGCGTTTTTGAAATCCTTCAATGAACTCGCTCAGTCTTGAGGTATTTGGGGGCGTCCCGGGTACTCTTGGCCCATGACGTGTGAGTGTGGCAGGGGGGAGGACCTTTAAGTGAAGTGCCCTCGGATTGGGGATTTCGTTCCATCCTTCTGCGATCCAGCGGGATGGAAAGCGATCGATCCAAACGAGGTGATTTCTGTCTGTTGGTGAGTCTTCATGAAGTGCACCTAAGAGAGCTGCCATGATTTCAATTTCCGATTGTTCCTGGATTTGATGAAGTCTAAAAAGATGAGAATAAGAAATCAGTCCTTCAAGCGCGGATGGACGGCGATAGATCGCCGGGCCGTTTTCAGGCCTGAGTGCATCGAGAATAGAATTGGAGTTTGCCAGTTTCAGGGTGAGTCGTACCGCAAGGAGGTCCGGGTTCACTGCGATTTGAAAATATCCTGAGTGGCATTGGACCTTTTCAAATTGATTCCAAAGTGCCAGTAAAAGCATGCGAATCGAGTGAGATCGCTTATTCCAGGGTGGTGTAGACATCTCGGGTAAGCTGAGGATTTGGTCCAATCGCAGACCTAGGCCCGAAGATTCCTGCCAATTTTCGCAATAAATAGGTGTGGGTAGTGAGGTGAGGAGCCCGCGAAGTCCCGTTCGTAGAAGTGGATTGGCGAGTGTTTGAAGGATGAGGATGAGTTCTTGTTCTTGAAGGGTTGAGAAATCGACGAGTCTGGCTTCGCCTTGAGTAACAACGCCCCAGATTGCGCTCCAATCTGGAGGGTCAACGGAGTACCCTGCCCAAATTCGTCCTAAGCGCTCTTGAATGTCAAGCGTGTCCACTTGGGACTTCCAGGCGATGTAGATCTTTGCGGGAGCTAGAATTAAGGTGAACGCCTCGTGGTGGATTCGCTCGGCAAGCTGCTTGGGGGTTCCTTTCAGGGGGAGTACGACCAAGTGAAACTTTCGATGGAGCATCTGAATGATGCTTTCGAGTCTTGCTGTTTTTTCTGGCGCCAATCCCTCCTCGACGAGGAGCGCAATTTTAGGTTGGTTCACGATTTCCTCGAAGGTACTCTTCGGTTCGATCGGGAAGAAACTTGATTTGTTTCCATGGGGGACGGAGCTCAATTTGGCCCAGTTCTTTCATCTGTTGAATTCACTATGCGCGTATCCCGTTATCAAGTTTTGTCTCACCCCACTGGAATTGTTCATTTATTCTGGAAATGTCATACTGCTGTCCGGCTAATACATCAATAAAAACGAAAGGTTGCATTCCTGCTCTTCGGGTGGTCTGATC
>CANHSO010000027.1 GCA_947463705.1 Bacteriovoracaceae bacterium | reverse complement strand
CTCTCAGCTCATCTCGAATCGTATCGACAGCGCGCTTCCTGTTTTCGAGCGTCGTGACATAGTGACTGCAGGGATAAATGGTCACTTTCGGTAGCTTTTGAAGCCGAATTCCTCGGAGTGGATCAATTTCAGAAAGTGACTCAATTTCGTCCCCAAAAAATTCGATCCGGATAGCTCGCTCTTCTTCGTAGGCAGGAAAAATCTCAACAATATCCCCTCGAACTCGAAAAGTCCCTCGATGAAAATCCACATCATTCCGTTTGTACTGGATATCAACGAGCTTTCGCAGAACATCCTGTCGCTTAAACTCTCGCCCCACTTCAAGATAAAGAAGCAGCCCCTCATAGGCCTCCGGCGAGCCCAAACCGTAGATGCATGAAATCGAGGCAACGATAATCACATCGTTTCTCTCCAGAAGCGATCGGGTCGCTGAGTGACGAAGTTTGTCGATCTCGTCGTTGATCTGGGCGTCTTTTTCAATGTAGGTGTCTGTTTGTGGAACGTACGCCTCAGGCTGATAATAATCATAATAGCTGACAAAGTACTCCACTGCGTTATTCGGAAAAAACTCACGAAACTCAGAAAAAAGCTGCGCAGCGAGGGTCTTATTATGACTCAAGATCAATGTAGGTAGGCCGACTTGCTGGATCAAGTTGGCCATAGTAAATGTTTTACCTGAGCCGGTGACGCCCATGAGAACTTGAGCAGCCCTCTGTTCTTGGATCCCTCGGACGAGCTTTTCAATCGCCTGAGGTTGATCACCTGTCGGCTGAAAAGGAGTTTTGAGCTCAAATTTACGTTCAGAAAAAATTGCCATAGTGCTTAAATCCTCTTCTAGCCTATTGCCACTCCAAATCCCAAGCAGGAACTTGAGCGCGGCTGCAAGTCAACCCATGTGCTGCCTGTCTGTCCTTAAAAATTAGCGTAGAATGAATCAAAGCCGATTCAAATTTCTTTTTAACTATCAAGTTCAAGGATACAATGGTGAGCAACGGACGGTAGATCAAATGAGTAGTAATTCCCTTCGTTTAAAGTATCCTATTGTTTTGATTCACGGACTGGGCGCTCGAAGCAATTTCGGCTTGGTCAATTATTTTTATGGCCTGCCCGAAATGCTCCGCGACGCACAAAATCACGTGATCACCCCGAGCCTGACCGCTTGGCACACAATCGAGTTTCGAGCCGCTCAACTCAAGAAGCAGATCGAGCGGGCCATCCCGGAGGGCAAAGTCAACCTTGTGGGCCACAGTATGGGTGGACTAGACGCGCGTTACCTCACTTCTCAGCTGGGTTTTGCCGATCGAGTAGCCAGTCTCACGACCATCGGAACTCCTCATCGAGGAACCTCAGTGAGTGATTTAGCCGTTGAGAGCTTACCTGCTGCCACATTCCAAGCGGTCGATCGCCTCCTCAAACTGATGGACTCGAACAGCGGTGGAACGAGCGGTGCCCTCACTCAGATCACACGAAGATCCCGGACGGGTCCCCTAGCACTTGATGCTCCCAACATTTCCGGTGTAGCGTACTACAGCGCCACAACTGCCATCACTAACCCCTTAATTACGAAAGCGCTCCCAATTTTTTGGCTCTCCCACCAAATCCTAAAAAAGAGCGAAGGCGACAATGATGGATTCGTTTCCGTTGAGTCAGCCACCTGGGGTGAGCCTATTTGCACCTACTCGGGCGATCACTATGCGCAGATCGGTCAAATTCTAGGCCGCGCTCGCGGAATGGATTACCTCAAATTTTACGCTGAAATTTTTAAACGCCTGAAACGAGACGGAATGTGAACTCACTCTCTGGTAAAACTCTCCATGACCTTGTTGGGACCTGCACCGATTTTCGGATCATGATTGATTTGATCAAATCGGGATATCGATTTGACGACGCTGAAGCCCCGGCCCTTTTGCAGCAGCTCGAGAAAGACTTGAAGTTCCTGCAAGATTATCTGCAAAGCCTTAAAACCGAGCGGGACTCAGAGTAAGACTAGTCCGCATCTCTATTTCTGAAAAAGAGTCTAAATTCGAAACTCTGTTGCGGATTGGCACCAAATCGCCTAAGCTTGAATTAACTTATGGATTTTATAAGACTCTTAGATTTGGCGAGCATCCTTGAAAAGAGAACTGCATTTCTTTTTGGTGCCAGGGGCACGGGAAAAACGACACTGATCACAGCCCAATTGGGCACTGCGAGAGTCTACGACCTCCTGGAAGAGAAAACCTATCTTCGACTGCTCAGGGATTCTGCAGTCCTAGAGCAAGAGAATCCGAGTGAAAATGCGCTCATCGTCATTGATGAAATCCAGAAACTCCCTAAGCTACTAGACGAAGTTCAACGATTAATCACAAAGAAGAAACACCGCTTTTTACTCACAGGAAGCAGCGCCAGAAAGCTCAAGCGCGAGGGAGCTAATTTACTGGGAGGCCGAGCTCGTGAACTTCACCTTTTTCCGCTGACATGGAAAGAGATCGGATCAGGTCCGTTTGATCTCCTCAAGTTTCTCAACCAAGGAGGACTACCCGCAATTTATCAATCCGACGAACCTATCGAGGACCTCAAGGGATACTTGAGCCTCTACCTTCGAGAAGAAGTGGCTGCAGAAGCCCTCACTCGGAGAATGGACCAGTTCGCCCGCTTCTTGGACACGATGGCGTTGAATAACGGCGAGGAGTTGAATTATGAGGGAATTGCAAGCGACGTTGGAATGAAAGCTCGCACCCTGATGAACTATGTCGAGATCCTTGAAGACACCCTCCTGGGATTTCGCGTCCACCCGTTCGAGAAGACGCTCAAAAGAAAAGCAATCACTCGCGCCAAATTTTTTCTCTTTGACCTAGGAGTTACGGCTGCTTTAGCTCGGCGGGGTCGCATCACTGAGGGCAGCGAACTCTTTGGAAAGGCATTTGAGCACTTCATCGCCTTGGAGTTAAGGGCTGCAATCAGTTATTCTCGAGCTGATTTACCTCTTCACTATTGGCGAACAAAGACAGGATTTGAAGTAGATTTTGTGATCGGCACCCAGACTGCGATCGAAGTGAAGGCCACTCACTTTGTGACGGAGAAACATCTAAAGGGACTGAGAGCACTCCGAACAGAAAATCTCATTAAGAATTATTTCTTAATTTCACAAGAACCGCACGAGCGACTCATCGACGGAATTCGAGTGATTCCATGGCAACAGGCTCTTGAAGAGCTCTGGAGCGGGCAATGGTTTTAGCTCACTCACTTAAGAACTAGCGATACTCCCAAGTGGTACCACTCGGGCTATCCTTGATGAGAACCCCGCGTGCTTCGATCTCTTTACGGATCTGATCGGCTTTAGCAAAGTCCTTCGCTATGCGAGCAGCGGCGCGGTCTTGAATCGCCTGCAGAATCTCAGCTTCGGTCGGCCTTGCTGCTGAGCCCGGATTTTCTGGACTGGAAATCAGTCGAATTCGATTCAGATCCGCCAAAGCCTTTTCAGGATCAGAGCGTCCAAAACCTAACACTCCGCCAATATCCTCCTCCATCAGGCGGATCAGCTCCTGAGCTCCGAGGACCGCAGAAGGCGTCGCCTGAGCGAGAGGTTCTGCCAAGGTGCGATTGAATTCACGAATGACTGTAAATAATGCAGCAAGTGCGCCAGGGGTGTTGAAATCATTAGCAAAGTTTTCGTCAATTGCGGTTCGAGCACTTTCGCAAGAGGCGGCAAAAGATCCCCAGACGGTCTCAGCTCTCAGATCAGCGACGGCTCGGCTCATTTTGGTGAGCTGTTGAGCTTTAGCTTTGGCCTCGTAAATCCTTTGGAGTCCAGTGAGAGTTTGCTCAATGGACTCGGGACCAAAATCAATTTGAGAACGATAATGCACACAAAGAAGGAGATAGCGGGCAAACTCTCCCGAGAATCGAGAGAGAAATTCACGCGCAGTAAAGACGTTGCCCAAGCTTTTGGACATTTTTTCCTTCGAAAGCGTCAAAAAAGCATGATGCAGCCAATATTTTACGAAAGGTGCTTTGCCACTGGCAGCTTCGCTTTGCGCTATTTCATTTTCATGGTGAGGAAACACTAAATCCTCGCCACCATGATGGACGTCAATCCGATCTCCGAGCCACTTGCTCGCCATCGCAGAGCACTCGATGTGCCACCCAGGACGACCTTTTCCCCAAGGACTCTCCCAAAAGGGCTCATCGGGCTTAGCGGGCTTCCAGAGTGTAAAATCGAGCGGATTTTGTTTTTTGGTACTCACTTCGACTCGAATCCCGGCGATGAGGTCATCGATTTTCTTATGCGAGAGCTTTCCGTAATCCTTAAACTTGCTAATCGAGAAAAGAACTTCGCCATCTGGCGCAACATACCCATAGCCCTGATCAATGATTTTTTGAATCATGGCTACAATCTCAGCCATGTGAGTAGTCACCGTTGTTTTATGAGTAGGCTCCTGCATTCCAGAGAGTGCAAAGTCTTTTTCTACTTCTTGAGTGTACTTTTTAGCAAGCTCCTCTGGGGTAATTCCTTCTTCTTTTGATTTCTTAATAATTTTATCGTCGACATCGGTGTAGTTACGAACGAACTGAACGTCGTATCCCACTCTTTTAAAGTAACGATAAAAAAGATCAGAAACCAGACCACCTCTCAGATTCCCGATATGAACAAAATTATAGACGGTTGGACCACAAGAGTAAAACGTCAACCGACCGGGCTCGTAGGTTTGAAGTTCTTCCTTCTTCCCCGTGAGCGTATTGGTTAGGCGGATGGGACGAATCTTCTGGGTCGCACTCATGGTGTTTACCTCGATTGAGAGAGGAGAGCTTCAATACGTTTCAGAACTGAATCACGCCCTAAGATCGGAAGAATGAGCTTCAACTCGGGGCCATGCACCTTCCCTGTTACAGCGGCACGCATTGGCATGTAAAGCGATTTACCTTTGACGCCACTCTTACTCGAAACTTTTTTCGGAAGAGCATCCACCTCCTCAACTAAGAGTGGGCCCGTCTGAGACTTGAGTTCAGCGACCATCGCTTCAACAACGGAATGAGCTGTCGGCTCACTGAGCGCCGTCTTGGCTTCAGGCTCCAAGTGGGGAGTAGATTCCAAAAAGAGTTGAGCTGCTTTTGGGAGATCACTTAAAAGCGTAGACTCGCCTCGAACCACTTCAATGACTCTCAAAAACCAATCTTCAGAATGATCTCTAAGATTGAATCCAGCACGTTCGAAATGAATCTTGGCGCGCTCCGCAACCTCAGCCAAAGGCATTGAGCGGATATAAAAGCCATTCATCCATTGGAGTTTCTGAACATCAAAGACCCCGGGAGCTTTTTGCAATCCCTCGAGATTAAAATTCTCGATCAACTCGGGGAGTGAGAGAACTTCGGGATGTCCGGAGGCGGGCTTAAAACCAGTCGGTGGCCACCACCCGAGGAGAGCAAGAAAGTTCAACAAGGCTTCGGGCAGGTAGCCTTTCTCAATGTATTCAAAAACAGAAACGTCGCCACTTCGTTTCGACAATTTCTGTCGGTCTGCTCCCAGTACCAATGCAATATGGGCAAAATCTGGAGCAGCCCACCCAAAGGCTTCATAAAGCATCAATTGACGAACGGTATTAGATAAATGCTCTTCGGCTCGGATGATGTGGGTCATCCCCATGAGGTGGTCGTCAATGACGCAACAAAAGTTATATACAGGAAAGCCAATTCCCTCTGCGATCTCCTTCTCCCCGGCTCCTGGGGTCCGAGTGACGAGAAAATCGCCCACCATGCCCTCTTTAAATTCGACTCGACCCCGCACGTGGTCGTTGAGTACGTAGCTTTTTTGAGGGGCACGGAATCGAAGACCGGCTTTCTCACCACGAGTGAGCCGGGCAAGGGCTTCTTCTTTGTTCTGGCGAGCACAGGTTCCATCGTAATGAGGTGTTCGCCCCATTTTCATAGCAGCTTCGCGCTTTTGAGTGAGAAGCTCGTCCGAACAAAAGCAATAATAAACCCGGTCTTGCTCTAGGAGCTTTCGGACGTAATCAGCGTAAATCGAGAGTCTCTCTGATTGGCGGTAGGGAGCATAAGGACCTCCAACATCTGGACCTTCTTGGTAATCAAGGCCAAGACGTTGGATATCCGACAGAATCATCTTTTCGCTCTCGCGAGTGCTGCGGACTTGATCAGTATCTTCGACCCGGAGAACTAAGGTTCCACCCAATTTTTTAGCGTAGAGCCAGTTGA
Organism: Bacteriovoracaceae bacterium; assembly: GCA_947463705.1. GTDB lineage: Bacteria > Bdellovibrionota > UBA1018 > UBA1018 > UBA1018 > CAINWE01. Next base: position 15,882 of record CANHSO010000027.1, on the reverse strand, counting down.
AAAATAGGGTTCTTGCACCCCCAACATGAAGGTAACCTGTCGGACTGGGCGCAAAACGAACACGAACGTGACTCACGGATGAAGACCCTACCTTTCCAATGCGGAACTAGATTTTGCCTTTGGGCTTTGTCAATTTTTACTCAAAAGTCTGCTTTGACCACGTGTAAAATCAGGCTTTTGCCTAAAGTCAAAATCCTTATTTCGCGGCAGAGACCCGAGTGAATTTATGAAGCAAAAATCGTTTGAATTTCCTGTTCGATCACTTCTTCTTTTGCTTTTTTAGCAAGAGAAATCTCTTTTACAAGCAAGTGTTTAGCTTGATCCAGCATTTTTCTCTCACCAAAAGAGAGATCTTTACTGTGACGTAAAAGAAAGAGATTCCTAAGAACTTCTGCAATTTCAAAAATAGAACCTGTTTTGATTTTTTCCATGTACTCTCGATAACGACGATTCCAAGTCGTTTGATCGATTTTTACATTACGCTCTCTCAGGATGTCATAAACTGCCTTTACATCTTGATTTGAGATAATTTCTCGAAGTCCCACAGATCCTACGTTATCCGTAGGCACCATAATCGTCATTTGATTATCGACGACTTGTAAAACGTAAAATTTCTTCTTCTTCCCACCAACGTCTTTTTCCTCGATCCGCTTAATAACGGCGAGACCATGAGCAGGATAAACCGCACTGTCACCGACTTTGAACATGCTGTATTACCTCCAACGACCCACTCTAGTTTCCAAAGAAGCCGCTCTAGAACCATCTTCATCAATACGCTTCTCAGGGGGAGCTAGAATTTTGACCCGCCAAAGACTATCAATAATTTAAGAAAAAGTCAATTTCCTCCGGACTTTAACCTGAATTCAAGAGAGAAAACGAAGGTAACCCCTCGCTCGGCGAAGGCTTTAATCTAGAGTCTTACCTGAAAAACTGACTCCTGAAAAAATGGACAAATTGTCCAGCCCAGTTCGTTTCAAAAATCTAAATTCGACAATTTGTCTGGCACAGAACCCATTACCCGATAACTTAGATACACATTAAAACTCAATCGCCGTCGATTTGTAGTTGAAATGATTCAGTTTTTTTTGAATAGTTGCTCTCCTCAAACTGATACGGCATTTTTTGCCCCCTGGCATTGATCTTGCGTCATAGGTAGGTTGCTCATGAGTAACGAATTTGAACCTCAGAATCGATGGTCCCGCTTTCGCGAGAAATTCAGCTCGAATCCATTTTCGAGTCTGACCCAATCCACGTCTGGACTAGGATCTAAAATCAAGTGGAAAGATTTAGCAAGCAGAGTTCAAAGTCTCGACCTGCAAAAGTTCGTAGACTGGGTCTCGAAGCTGGCTCAAGACAGTAGTTTTGCATTTTACGGAAAATTAGGAACGATTATGGTCTGCAGCTACTTTTTAGCGGACCTGTCAGCCCTAGTTATTGGAGATTATCTCCCCAGCCCTTCTACGAGTGGTCCCAAGCCCAAACTGAGCTCATCGACCACTCAGGGCCGCCAGAGCTCGGACTATCCATCTGTAGTGGCTAGAAACCTTTTCAGCAGCAAAGGCCTCATTCCGGGAGAGGACGACCAAGGAGGTGGAGCAGACCCCAACGCAATGCCTGTAAAAACCACACTCCCTCTGAACTTAATCGGGACCCTGATTATGTCTAACCCTCTCCATTCTTTGGCAACGATCGAGGATAAGTCAGCCTCGCAAATTTATCCCGTTGGGATCGATGACGAGGTACCCGGTAAGCTCAAGGTCCAAACTATCGAATCCCGTCGGGTCATTTTCGTCAACAAGATGTCCGGACGAAAAGAATACGTCGAACTTCCAGAAGATCCCGATGGTCCGCGCCTTCCCACTCGGATTGGCGGAGGCGGCATGGGCGGCGGAAATACTGCAATCGAGCGCCTTGCTCCTAGCCAATTTAGCGTTCCGAGAGGCGAAGTTGATCGAGCCTTAGCCAACTTTAATAAGCTCCTCACTGATGCTCGAGCTGAACCTGCCTCTGACGACGGGGGCTTACCTGCCGGATTTAAGATTACTCAAATCATTCCAGGCAGCTTGTACGACAAGCTGGGCATTCAAAACGGGGATGTCATCTCGGGAGTGAATGGTCAGCTCATCAACGATCCAGGAAAAGCCTTTGAGCTGTTCAATGAATTAAAAAACTCGAATCACATGGAATTACAGATCAAGAAAAACGGAAAACAGCTGAATTACGTTTACGATATTCACCCCTAACGAGAGAACTTTATGTACCCAAATTTGAGAGCTAGAAAAAAGTCAATTTGCTGGATCGGGCTTCTCACCGAGACCATTCTCATTGCAAACCTGACTCTTGTTTCGGCTGATCCCTTGCAACGCCCATCTTTCCCTTCTAGGCTGAATCCCAATGTGAATCCAACAGAAGCTCTTGCTGACCCATCACACAGGATGCCAGCAGATTTAAGCGGGCAAGCTCGAAATGCTCCCTCCCCTTACTTTGACGACGAAGAGGACGACGGGCAAGACGACGATTTCTTCGCTCGTCCGACTCACCCATCTGCTGCCAACCCGACCGGGGCGAATCAAAGAGCTGGCAACCCTCAACGATCCGCAGGGGCTGGGGCAGTTTCAGCGGGCGGCATGCCTCACAGCGAAGGTTCTGACCCCATTCGAACCTCAAGGGGAATTTCCATTGGTGGTCAACCCGCAAACGGAGTCATCTCGAGCAACTTAGTCCCAACACTGAAAATTGATGACGAATCAGCTGAAGGCAGCAAGGAAATGGTCACTGACTTTAATTTCCCAGATGCCGACATTCTCGATTTAGCTAAAACCTTGGGCAAACTGACCGGAAAAAATTTCGTCCTCGATAAAGAAATCAAGGGCAAAGTCAGTATTATTACCAACTCACCCATTACAGTTTCACAGGCATGGAAACTTTTCCTCACCGCCCTGGATGTCAATGGACTCGCTCTCGTTCCATCGGGAGCCTATCTCCGAATCGCTAAGCAGCGCGACGCACGAGACAAACAGATTAAGACCTACACCGGAGACTCTTCCCCAGATACGGACGCTCTGATTACTCGAGTATTTTCTTTAAAATATATCAGTGCCGAGGAAGTTGCTCGAACTTTCAGAAATATCGTCCCTGCCACTTCAAGAATTATCCCCTACGAACAAACCAACACAGTCATCGTCACCGATACGGGCTCCAATATTTCTCGACTTGCAAAACTCCTCGAGCTACTCGACGTAGAAGGCTTCGACGCAGGGATCGAAGTCATTCCAGTAAAATTCGCGTCCGCAGCAGAGCTTTCAAAGCTCATCGACACTCTCATCCCAGGTACCGCAGCAGGCACGGGCGGTGGCTCAGGAGGCCCTGGAGGAATGCCTCGGCTTGGAGGCGGTAGGTTTAATGCCCGCCGGACCAAAGAGGGTGGAATCATTAACACCATCATCGCCGACGAGAGAACCAATACTCTCATCGTCCATGCAAACGTCAAGGGAACCGATCAAGTTCGAGAACTCGTTGCTAAGCTGGATCTCAAAGTCCCCACCTCTTTAGGAGGAGGAAAGGTCCGAGTCGTCTACCTCTCGTTCGCCGATGCCGAGCAAGTGGCAAACACATTGAACAACTTCTCGACGCAAACAAGAGGTCCTAGCGGAATGTCCGGGGGAGCTGGAGGCACTGGCTCCAACCCGATTGCAGGGTCTCTCTTTGAAGGCAGCATTAAGATTTCGGCAGACAAAGCAACCAACTCTCTCGTCATTACCGCATCGCCGTCAGATTTCGTCACTGTTCAACGAGTCATCAACCAACTCGATATTCAGCGAGATCAAGTCTACGTCGAAGTGGTACTCATGGAAGTCTCCATGAACCGAGGACTCAACTTTTCAGCAAATGCAGCTGCACCTAACAGCTTTCTAGCCTCTACGCCCGGTGGCGGAAAAGACCTGAGCTTCCTGAATAACGGGATCTTGGGAATTCTAGGAAACACAGGCGGACTGATCACCTTACCCCTGGGTCCTTCAACCAACTTTAACTCTGGAGGGCAAACACTGAACAACGTGCCCTCTGCCTTTGCAATGATCAAAGCCTCCCAAGACAACCAGCACATGAGCGTTCTGGCCACGCCACAAATTATTGCGCTAGATAATACCGAGGCGACTTTTGAATCGACCGAAAAAATTCCAACCCAAAGTGCTTCAGCAGTTCAAGGATCAGCCTTAACCGTAACACCAGGTGCTCCAAACAACGTAACGACTTCCATCAAAATTAAGCCGCAAATCAATAAGATTATTAATTTTGTTAAGATGGACATTACGGTCAAACTTTCTGATATTGATAATTCAAATGTTCCTTTACAGTTGCAAAATATTGCCGTTGGCACCACCGAAAGAAATGCTCAAACGACGGTCTTAGTGGGCGACTCAGACACAGTCGCATTGGGCGGCTTAGTACGTGACCGATCTTCCGAACAAACCACGAAGATTCCACTTTTAGGAGACATCCCGATCCTAGGCTGGTTATTTAAAGCCAAGTCAACCAAAGTTGAAAAGCGGAATTTGGTCATCTTAATGACGCCGCACATTGTCCGACAATATGAAAAGGTGAGAGCGATTTTAGACAAAAAGCTGAAAGAGCGAGATGAATTTCTAGAGACAAATACTGGCGGAGTAGATCCTCTCCGTTATGAACGTGACCGCATTATTAGGTCGCTGCCTGACCCACAGGAACTCAAGCACAAACGTCCACAGACTACTGATGGCCTCGATGACGAGAAGCCTGTGACCCAACCTGCTGCCAAAGAGATCGCTCCAGTCAGTGCAGTGTCGCCTGCTAGTGAGAATGAAAGGGCTCAGACTCAACCGCATTCAGCTGGTACCTCACCAAAGGGAACCGCAACGCCAGTCGTCCCCACTCAGGCAGCCGATGTTAAGCCCTCCGGAGCAAGCAAATCGGAACAGATGAGCCCAGCCCCAGTTGCAGCCCCAGTTGCAGCTCCCGCACCAACTCCAACTTCGGCTCCGGCCGTCAACTCATCGGGCATAACCCCGACTCCGATGGAACCCATGAAACCGGTTCCAGCACCTCCCCCTGAGGCACCCGTAGGGAGAAATTAGATATGAATATTAATGCCTCTCGCTTAATAGACTACTCACCCAAGCTCGGAGACCTTCTCCTAAAGCACACACCTTTGAAGGCCGAGCAGCTACAAGAAGCCTTAGAAATTCAAAAGCAAGAGGGCGGGCTTCTTGGCGAGATTTTACTTCGAAGAAGTTTAATTTCCCAATTAGATCTGACACGAGTTCTCTGTGCCCAAATTGGAATCCCATTCTTAGAGGATTTCAAGTCAAGTGACATCCCGCCAACCCTGGTTGATCAGATCCCCATTAATTACGCCAAGGCAAAAGAGCTCATCCCACTCTCTAAAGAGTCAGGCCCCAAGGGGGACGTTTTGACGGTTGTAGTCTCTAACCCGTTTGATCCATCATTAGCCGAAGACCTTCGAGTCCTCACCGGCTCGAACATTAGACTGATGGCCAGCTCAAGCATGCGCATCCAAGACGCCATCAACCGAGTTTACGAAAAAAATACTTCAAATATCGTAGATAATATCAGCGGTGAGTTTGATGAATCCTATGATCTAGAAGGACCCATCGATATTCTCGAAGCAACCGAAGACGATGCTCCTGTTATCAAATTCGTGAATTCTCTCCTTTTTCGAGCTGTAAAAGAAAAAGCATCCGATATTCATATCGAGCCATTTGAAAAAGAATTTGTAGTGCGATTTCGAATTGACGGCATCCTCTACGATATTATCCGTCAGCCCAAGCGGGCCCATGCAGCAATCGCCTCCCGTGTTAAAGTCATGGGCACTCTTGATATTGCTGAAAAACGCCTCCCTCAGGACGGCAGAATTAAAATCAAAATAGCCGGAAAGGACGTCGATATTCGTCTGTCGACTGTACCAACTAATTTCGGTGAGCGTCTTGTCATGCGTATTCTCGAGCAAACGGGAACAGTTTTGCAGCTTGAGCAACTTGGATTTTCTGATCAAAGCGCAAAGGCCGTCGAAAAACTCATTTTCAGAAAATATGGAATTATTCTCGTCACAGGACCCACTGGAAGTGGAAAGTCGACGACTCTCTCGTCCTGCCTCGTTAAGCTCAACAGTCCCACCCGAAATATCATGACGGTCGAGGATCCTATTGAGTATCAGATTCCCGGCATCAACCAAGTCCAAGTGAATGCTAAAATCGAACTTACGTTTGCCCGCGCACTGAGAGCCTTTTTGCGTCAAAATCCGGACATCATCATGGTCGGGGAAATTCGAGATAAAGAAACTGCAGAAATCGCAATTAACGCCTCACTGACTGGTCACTTAGTACTATCCACTCTTCACACAAACGATGCTTCCGGCGCTGCTACTCGTTTGATCGATATGGGAGTGGAGCCTTTTCTAGTCGCCAGCTCAGTGCTCGGCATCGTTGCTCAACGCCTGATTCGGCGGGTCTGCACCAAATGTCGTGTGCCCCATACGCCCTCAAATTTCGAGATGCAGGAACTCGCTTTATCCCAACTTCCTGCCAATGCTCAGGTTTACAAAGCAGTCGGCTGCCCTTCTTGTGCTCAAAGCGGTTATTCAGGGCGAACCGTCATTCACGAACTCATGGTGGTCGACGATGAAATTCGAAGTCTAATCATCAAGAACGTCGATGCAGGGACGATCAAAAAAGCTGCTGTCGCAGCAGGAATGACCACCCTCCGTGAAGACGGCGTGACCAAAGTTCTAGACGGTAAAACCACGATCGATGAGCTCATGAGAGCTACACACGCTGAGGTCTAAGCATGGCACCGATATACGACTACAAGGCCCTCGGGGCCAACGGAAAGGCCCAAAAAGGGATTGTCGAAGCCGAAAACCAAAAAGCAGCTCGAGCAAAACTCAAAAAGCAAGGCTTGATGATCACTGAGGTCGTGGAAAAATCCTCGTTACGCCAAGAAAGGCCAAGCAGCCTGTCTTTTTTGGGCGGTGGAATCAAGGGGGCTGAAGTTGCGGCTATGACTCGTCAACTTTCGAGCTTAGTCAAAGCCAATATTCCGCTCGTTGAGGCGTTAGGTGCACTCGTCGATCAGACCGAGAATGAAAAACTCAAAGTGATCCTTTCGCAGGTCCGACAGGACGTAAACGAAGGATCCAGCTTGGCAAAGGCCACAGGTTCGCATCCAAAAGTTTTCGATACGATTTTTGTGAACATGATTGAAGCTGGTGAAAGCTCGGGAACGCTCAGCCTAGTTCTCATCCGCCTGGCCGATCTCAAAGAAGCTCAGATGCGACTGCGCAACAAGGTGATCGGCGCTATGACCTACCCACTCATCATGATGAGCGTTTCCTTTATTTTGATGATGATCATCTTTACCTTTGTGATTCCAAAACTCACCGGAATCTTTGTCTCGCTCAATAAACCCATCCCCGGGACCACTCTGTTCATGATGAATCTGAGCGGCTCTCTCATCGATTATTGGTACCTTTGGCTATCCGTGATTGGATTTATTGCCTGGAGTTTTAAGAAATACACGAATTCTGAAAAGGGGCGACCCAAATGGGACGCTTTCAAACTCAGACTCCCGGTAGCAGGAAAGCTAGTGAGAATGGTTGCTGTCACTCGGTTTTCAAGTACCATGGCTACGCTTTTAGATAGCGGAGTACCGATCTTAACGAGTATGAATATCGCTCGCAATCTGGTAGGAAATGTTCCGATTGCCAATGCCATTACTATTGCCCGAGAAAACATCACCGAAGGACAGTCGATTGCCGACCCCCTTCGTCGAAGTGGCGAATTCCCACCGATGATGACCCATATGATTGCTATCGGCGAGAAAACAGGAGAACTCCCTGAAATGCTCAATAGCATTGCGGAGACTTATGAGGAGCAAGTCAATACCCAAATTGATGCGCTCACCAGTCTAATTGAGCCACTCATGATCTTAGGAATGGGCCTCTCGGTAGGCGTAGTCGTTTTATCAGTGTTTTCACCGATGATGGAAATGATGAATTTAACTCAGCGTTAACTAATGAAGGAGAACCTTATGAAAAAATCAAAACTCTGGCAAAAGCTCTTAATCAATCGCGAACTAGGGCAGTCTAACGGATTCAGTTTGATCGAAATTATGGTGGTCTTGGGGATCGCATCACTCATTTTGAGTATGGTGGCTCTCAACGTGTCCAAAAAGTACGATGAAGCTAAAGTGAGTTCGACCCGGATGCAAATCCGTCAACTCGGTGTCGTACTAGATGACTTCCGTAGAATTTGTGGACGCTACCCTACGACGGAAGAAGGTCTGCAATCCCTCATCAGTGCACCTGCTTCAGTCAATTGTAAAAACTTTGATCCAGACGGTTTAATTCAAGGTAAAAAACTACCTTTAGATCCTTGGAACGAAGATTACGAATACACTTCGGACGGCCAAAAGTATTTCCTTCGCTCTAACGGTGCTAAAAATAAACTCAAAAAGGAGGTCGACTCAGATCATCTTGACTGATGTCGACGGATTCCATTCAATGAAAGACTCGAAGGGATTCTCCTTGATCGAAATATTAGTAGCAATGGGCATCATTGTTTTGATGTTCTCGATTGCATTACCTAATATTTCGAGCTTTTTTCAAATCTCAATTAATTCGACGGCCAGAGATTTGGCGAGTCGAATTAAAGAGACCTACAATGCAGCGGTCATTTCAGGGCGAGTTTATCGAATCGCCTTTGACCTCAAGGAGAAAGCCTATTGGGTCGAGTCTGGTCCGACTCAACTCCTCCTGGACACCAAGGAATCTGCAGAAAAAGCCGCCCACAAAAAAAAGTTTCAACTTTCACTCAGCGGTAAAGAAGAATCTAGCTCAGCCTTTACGATGGACAAGTCCATTACTCGTAAAAAAGTAGGACTTCCCACTGGCGTTCAGTTCGATGGAATTAGAGGTCCAATCAGCACTGAGCCGCAAAAGGATGGAATGGCTTACGCCCATTTTTTTCCTTCGGGACTCTCCGAAAAGACGATCATTTACCTGAAGGACGGTTCGAAACACGAGATTTCTCTCGTCATTTCTGCACTCTTAGGAACTACAGACCTTTATAATCGACATATAGCGGGGACAGAAATTTTTGGGCGTTAAGCGACTTTCCGCACCTTTGCTGCCGAACTCAGGATTCACGATTGTTGAGGTCGTGTTTGCTTTGGCTATCATGACCCTCGCCTTTGCCTCGATCCTGGCGATTGAAAGCGGCAGCATTAATGCAACGACTCGTGCCAAGCAAATGAATATCGTCGGAATGTTGGCTAAAAATCAAATGGTCGAAACTGAATTTGCAATTCAGGGTAGAACCTTTGAGGAGATCCCGAAAGAGAAGTCTGGAACTTTCGAGTCCCCCTATCAAGATTATCGATGGCAAACTAAGATTAAAGAACTTTCCATACCTAATTTCATGGGGATGGCCGGAGGAAGTTCCGGAGAAGCAAAAGAGAGTACCGGTGGTGGATCTGCCGCGGGAGGTGACATGATCAATCAACTCATCAGCAGCAACCTCTCTAAAGCCATCAGACAAGTCTCAGTCACCGTTTTTTGGAAACAAGGAGCGAAAGAAAAGAGTTTTGCTCTCTCAACATTTTGGGTCAACCTCAATCATGAAATTTCACTCACCGGCCAATAGCACAGAGATCGGTATGTCCGGATCTCAAAGCCGTCTCGACACCACTTCTCCTGCCGGAGCAGGGGGATTCACACTTCTTGAAGTGGTTGTCGCTATGGCCATCATGGCTTTCATTAGTCTTGGAATTTATCAAGCTACCGTCGAAACATTTAAACTTCGGGATACGCTCGCTGCCGAAGGTACGTTTTACAACACGATCCGACTTGCTATGTCGATTGTACAAAAGGATATTGCCCTCATCTATTCACCTACCCTTCTTCTCCCTAAGGGCACCGTCAAACCCAATGCCCCTCCACTGATGATTCCCAACATGCCGGGCGAAGACCTTCAAAGCCCCTATCTGTTTTGGTCTCCAGCAATCCACGAGACGGGACTTAGACCATCACGCTTTAGCGGAACAGATAGCAAACTCTCGTTTATTTCCCTCACCTACAGCCGTATCTATAAAGACACACCGGGTTCCGAATTTGCGAAGATCTCCTATGAACTCAAGCGAGAGGAAAAGGACACTGAAGCCAAAGGAACCTCCGTCTTAGTCAAAACGGAAAGCCCTAATGCATATACACGAGACGACAAAGATCAGTTGGTTCAGACCTATGACTTGCTTCATGGGGTAAAGAAACTGTCATTCTCCTACCTTTTTCGAGAAGGTAACACGTGGAGAACTCTAAAGAGTTTTGATAGCGAGCAAGAGCAGCCAAAATATTCAATTCCAGACCTAATCGTGATCGATATTGAAGTTGCGGGGGGAAAAAATCTGTCGTTCGAAGGCAAATATAAATTTAGACCGGAGATCCCATTCAATGGAATTCCAGCAACCGAATAAGAAAGGTTCTCGACTAGGCAGAGACACGCAGGGGATGGCCTTAATGATGGTCATGTCTTCGATTGCTGTGCTTTCTCTGTTAGTTACTGACTTTGTCTACATCACGCAAGTGAGCCAGGCGATTTCCTATGGAGGCGTTGATCAAGCTCAAGCTCACTACCTGGCTAAGAGCGGTTTAAAGCTGTCACTCCTGAGACTCAAATACTACAAGCAAGCCTTAAATCTTGCATCAGTAGGCGGCAAAACGGGTCAGGGCATGATTCCCAAGGCTGCACTTGAAAAGCTATGGAGTTTTCCATTTTATTATCCTTTCCCAACGAATCTTCCAGGAATGTCGATCGGCGATCGAGATATTATAAAAAAATTCGAAAAAGAATCAGGACTCGAGGGCAAACTTTCAGCAACGATTGAATCCGAGTCCACCAAGTATAACTTGAACTCCTTAATTCCGGGCTTCGGGCCTTCGGCGCCACCATCGGCGGCACCGCCGCCAAGACCGATGGGAGACCCCAACAAGATGTCAAATCAGGCCGATCCTCAGGCTGCCCGCACGGCAATGGAAGAAACCATCCGTCAAATCATCTTTCAAAAGACCCAGTCAGATCCTGACTTTGGAGCCATCTATCGAGATTTCCGAGTTCCCGAACTCGTCGATCAGATGGCTGCCTGGGCCGATCGCAAATACGAGAGAAGAACAGCTCCCTCACGAGATCCGGTTCCGATGAAGCGAGCCCCATTTTACTCCGTTGCTGAACTTCATAATCTATCTATGATGGATGACGAACTCTATCAACTCCTCTCCCCTCAATTCACCACAGGCTACTTAGCGAATGAAATTAACGTCAATCATATTAAGGAACCCGTGCTGCGGTCTTTAGTCCCTGGTATGACCAAGGAAGAGGCAGACGAGTTCTTCAAAATCCGAGATTCAGACGCCGCCGATAATACATTCAAAAGGGCTGATGATTTTTTCGCCTACATCTCGAAATTCGTCGCTGCCTACAAGGGCAATGACAGGGGCCTCAATGAGCTCAAAGATTCGATCAAGAAAAAGAATATCACTATCATCACCGATGAAAGTGTTTTTAAAATCACAGTTCAAGCTACGGTCAACTCAGCCACTCGGACCATCCGAGCTTGGGTCAGGTTAGAGGAAAAATCGTCCACTAATCTTGCTCTTGACCAAACTCAACTTAACCCCCAAGGTCCGAATGCATTACCTGATTCTGGCTTGACTATTTACTTTATGAGAATCGATTAGGAGCGCAGAAATGAGAATCTTAGGAGTCGACTTAGGCAATTCAAGTATTAAGGTCGTTGAGGTAGATAGCGCTTTTGGTCGGTTTGAGATCCACGACTACCACGAGATCTCAAATGATCCTGAAAGTACACCTGCTCAGACGGTAGCAGGCTGGATCAGCAAACGATCCCGGAAACCGGATCGAGTCGTCGTGGCTCTGGCTAGTCCACAATCCACCTTTCGCAACATTCAAATGCCGACTCGCGACAAGAAGGCAATTCAGGCAAGCGTAGCCTATGAACTTGAAGACGAACTTCCATTTGCAATTGAAAATTCGGCCTACCAGTTCGTCTCTCTCTCACAGACTAAGGGCGGCAGCCTAGTTCACATCGCCGCTACCCTCAAGGATCAAATTCGATCTGTTCTTCAGCCGTGGGCCCAGACCCCGGTCGAGCCTGATGTCATTACAACAGAAGTCTGGGCCTATCGCACTTTAATGAACCAGGTTCTGAGCGACCCCGAAAAGGAAGGTCCGACCCTATTAATTCAAATGGGTCATTTTCGAACGACATTCTATCTTCACTGGCATGGAGCACCTGCCATGATCCGGGACTTTTCGTTTGGTGGTCGAGATCTGACTTTGGCGATCAGTCAAAAGTTCAATATCCCCATTGACCAAGCAGAAGTGACTCAAATCAATCAAGGCATGATTCAGAGCGGGGCTGAGACCGGCGAATTGCCCCCGGAGCAAGCAGAACTCTCCGAGTGCCTCAAGACTGCGTTTGAGCCTTTTATCAACGAACTGCGACACATCAACCTGACCTCGAGAAACTACACACGCAAGTCCATTCTAAAAATCTACCTCTCAGGAGGGACCTCCCTGTTGCCGGGGTTGGGATCCTGGATTTCGCAGCAATTCAATATTCCTACTCAAAAACTCCCTGCCTTGAGCGCAACTGCCGCCTCAGGCGTCACCTACTCCGAGCAAACCGACAGCAAGTTCATCCTCGCTGCATCCATGGCACTTTGCCTGGTAGGACAGGCTCGTAATGCCTGTATTAACTTTAGACATGGAGAATTCGCAAAGGTTTCTATTGTTCAAAAGATTGATTTTAAAATCTTGAAAAAGCCTGCCATGGCCCTCGCTGCGATGACTGCGAGTTTAATTCTAAGCGTCAGTATTCAGTCCTTTGTCTACGACTCTCGGCTTAAAACCACCAACACTGTGCTTGAAAAAAGCATCAAGAGTTTTTTCGGACAGATCACCAGCGCAACGCTCAAGGGCTATTTAGCAGAGCCAAAAAAGTTAAAATTAGCACTCAGCAAAGAGCTCACTAAACAGAGGGATTTGTCTCGACTTTTCGGGCCTAATCCAAAATCTCCGGCTGCATTTCTCAATCAGATTTCCATGGCAATTCCAAAGGATTTGGTCGTCGACTTGAACAAATTTCAAGTGGGAGTATCCTCCACTGATTCGTACACAAAGACGGATGCCCTGAACTCAACCCAGCTCACCTTCACGATCGCGAATCCTCAGGTCGCTGAGCGACTCACATCGATTTTGAGCCGAAAAATGAATCCAATTAAACGTGGAGATTTGGAAGAATTCACACCTTCCGGTTCTGAAGTAAAAAAATGGAGAGTGAGTTATTCTGGAACTCCAACCGAGGACGCCTATGGAAAGTAATCAAACCCTGGCCGAAAAATTGACTGAATGGTCCCGCAAGACCTCAGAATGGCTCAATGACCAACAGTGGTACCAAGAAGCTCGCGCTAAGTGGGACGAGCTTGACCTACAAACCAAAACCTACATTAAGTTAGGATTCGGTGTTTTTGGGCTGTTGTCAGTATTTTTTGCACTGCTCAGCTCAGTTTGGTCTACGCATAGTTTGAAAAACGAACTTGAGGATAAAAACAGTCTGGTTAACTTTATCCGAGGGGCCAACGACGAAATTCGTCGACTCAAGGATCTCATGCCTGCAGCCGCAGCACTTGGAGGCAAGCCAGAAACTGCACCTTGGCTTTCCTACTTTGAAAGTTCCGCAACTAGCTCTGGAATTGAACCTGCGAATCTCAGCCTACTCGCCGAAAAAGCTGGGCAATCCTCTGATAGCGCGAAAGAAACCCTGATCGACCTGAAGGTGAAGCATGTGAACATCAAGAAACTCACCGCATTTATCAAGACACTCGAAACGGGGAGCCGTCCAATTAAGGTCCGTAATCTATCAGTTGAAGCTCAACCTGATGGATCAGGATATCTCGATGCAACCCTATCTCTGTCGGGCTTTACTCCAACGCAATCCCCTTAAGAGGAGTTATGAAATGAGTTCTAAGTTAAAACGCGCTAGTTGGTTTCTTTTCGGATTAGGCTGCCTCATTTTTTTTACGATCCTCAAGCTCCCACGGGAACCGATTAAGGATTCGCTCCACACACTGATCGCCGACGCGTTGGCAGCGCAAGGAGCCAACTTCTCTGCCAGTGAGGAAGATCTTTCATTTTTTCTACTTCCCTCTTACGACCTGAAAAAAGTGACATTAACTCTCCCTCCCCCTGCAGATGCCGCACGGGTCGATCAAATCAGCATTTCGCCTCGGTTCCTCCCCCTGCTCATGGGGCGCTGGGGAGCTGACATACAGATCAAAGAAGGTCCCGGCAAATTTAAAACTTCATTTTCAAATCGAAGCAATTCTCTGTCCGCTTCGTTCCAATCTGATCAGTTTGATCTCGGGCGATTGGGTATTTTACCCCTTTTCGCAGGAATTCAAGGGTCGTCGATTTTGGAAGGGGATGGGTCGGTTTCAACCGACCTGCAAGCATTGAATGAAACCGATGGAACGATTAACCTTCGACTCACCAAGATTTCGCTCGAACCTCAAACCATCGCTGGATTCGCGCTACCAAAACTAAGCGTTTCCGAGGCCCTCATCCAGTCCACGATCCAAAAAGGCAAAGCCAAACTCACGGCGGTCAAGATCGGTAAACCCGCCGGCACCGGGGCGACTGGAGATGATTTAACTGCTACCATCACTGGCGAAATTACCCTGGGAAAGACGTTCGAAATGAGCACTTTGAACGTTAAAGCTCATTTCAAATTTTCTGAAAACATTCTAAAGTCCTTTATGCTACTTGATGTAATACTAGGTCCAGGAAAACAAGCTGATGGGAGCTATGCCTACATGATCACGGGGTCCGTAGCTCAACCCAACGCTCAACCTTGGACTCCTGGCGGAGGAAATTAATGAAGGTTCAAACCCAGAGCTTTAATAGTGAATTTGATTCAGTTCTGACCGAGACACTTGACCGATTTTTAATGGGCGTTGATGGTACAACTCCCAAAGCCCTCCAAGAGGCGATTCGGTATTCACTCCTAGCACCAGGTAAGAAAATTCGCCCACGTCTCCTTTTGGCTTGCGCAGAGATGTTAGGGCTTCCGTCGCAGCAAGTCCTTCCGGCTGCGATCGCCATTGAAATGATTCATTGCTTCACACTGATCCACGACGACCTACCGTGCATGGACGACGATGATTTTCGACGAGGACTCCCCTCCAATCACAAGAAATTTGGTGAAAGCACTGCGCTTCTTGCGGGTGACTCCCTGATTGCTTTGGCTTTCGATGTATTTCTCGACTCACCTGTCGAGATGCCACACCTCAAACACGGACTCAAACGACTCGCTTGGGCTTCGGGCCCTCGCGGCGTGACCGGCGGCCAAGCAGCCGAAGAAGACCTCTCCAAGGACTCTTCGATTGAACAGCTCCATCAAATGCACCGGCAAAAGACGGGTGCCCTTTTCATTGCCTCATTACTCATTCCAAAAGATCTGGCGGGTATTCCAGATAGCAGCGCAGAAGGTCAATCGATCCTGACCTTTGCAGACCAACTCGGTCTTGCTTTTCAAGTAGCAGACGACCTGGAAGACCTCAAAGAAGCAGCTCCAGGAACTTTTCAACCCGAGCCCACGAGCGTACTTTTCTTTTTATCGCCCGAGCAGGCACGACAACGCACCTTGGAACAATTGACCGCAGCAAGTCAACGGCTAGCAACTCATTGGGGAGAGCGTGCTCAGGTCCTCTGTCAAATTGCAGAGGAAGTGATTCGAAAACTCCAAATCTCGAACTAG
>CANHSO010000026.1 GCA_947463705.1 Bacteriovoracaceae bacterium | reverse complement strand
TGAAATCCGTTCTTCAGAGCTGCAAGTCGCCACTGGAGTTTCACACCGAACCTGCCTTTTCTTCGGAGTAAATCCTTTGAATGACTTTTTCAAGGCTCTGCTCTTCGATCCCCATATCGAGGATCTGGAACCGAGAAATGACAGCCTGCAGCACGGAAACGATTTGGTCCTGCTTGATATTGAAAAGAACGGGTCGAGCCTCTTCTGTGTTGTCAGTCTCTGGCTCTCCGAGTTGAATGAGGTGTTGGGAAAGTCCCGTTGCCTTTTGGAGTTCATCGAGCGAGGGCGGTGTCATAAAGCGAACTCTTAAGATTCGTTCCCCCTCTTGAGTGAGTCCTTGCGGATGGCCATCGTAGATCATTTCGCCTGATCTGAGGATCAGCACTCTCGAGCAAAGACGTTCAATGTCATCCATATTATGGCTGGTCAGAATGATGGTGGCTTTTTCTCGCTGGTTAAAAACACGGAGAAACTCTCGCAGTTTGTGAGCTGCTAAAACATCAAGTCCGATCGTGGGTTCATCCAAAAAGATGACACTAGGCCAATGGAGAATGGCTCCGATGAGTTCCATTTTCATGCGTTCGCCGAGGGAGAGTCGACGGATCTGGGTCCCTAAAAGGCGTTGAACGTCGAGTAACTCAGTGAGCGTGTGGAGCCGTTCCTGATACAATCGATCGGGGATTTCATAAATTGCACGGAGTAAATCAAACGCATCTCGAGCTGGAAGGTCCCACCAGAGCTGTGCTTTCTGACCCATGACGAGTGCAATTTTTTTCCGAAAGTCTAAGTTTCGTTGAAATGGGTCATATCCAAGTACCCGTGCCGAACCCGAAGAGGGGGGGATTAAGCCGGAGAGAATTTTAAGAAGAGTGGTTTTTCCTGCGCCATTCGCGCCAATCAGGCCATTAAATGAACCGGGCTCAATTGAGAAGCTGACTCCTTTGAGGGCTTCATGAACTTGGTATTTAGGACGGAATAGTAGACCGAGGGCTCCCTTCCAGCCTTCCTCTTTTTGCGTCGAGCGAAACGAACGGCGAATATCTTTCACTTCAATGATCACTAGGGGGTCCTCTCCGCTTTTCAGTTACATTTGAGTTGAGTAGGAGAGGAAGCTAGCATGACCTGATAGTGGGATCAAATATTCCGCTGACCAAGTTTTGATTCGAGTCCTGCGACATTTAGAGTTTTTTTAGATGGTGGCCTGGGACGGAATCGAACCGCCGACACACGCCTTTTCAGGGCGCTGCTCTACCGACTGAGCTACCAGGCCTCTCGGGATGAGGGCTATGAGTTATGCGATTTAGATCAAAAACGCAACTGATTAACGCGGAAGGTCGATAAAAATTAAAATTAATCGATTTAGTCAGGAAATAAAGATGAGAGTGGGTATGAGCTTTCTTCGAAAAAAACCTAAAAAATCCATTGCTGTATTTGACAAATTGTAATTAGTGTCCACCTAGTTCGATGAAGCGATGAGCTTTTTAGGCGGCAATTCAGAGCACTGTGTCAGTAGCCAAGCATCAGCAGTCTACGAGATAGAGTTCCGAATTTCCGCTCTCTCATCCCCTAAGAAATGAATGGTGTCCCTTGAGCAGTACTGAGGTCCCATTCGAGAAAACTCAAATTGGAGGTTGAATTCTATGCAAGTAAGACCATTGCACGATCGTGTGTTAGTGAAGCGCTTTAACGAAGAAGAACGCTCAAAAGGCGGAATCATCATCCCTGATACTGCCAAAGAAAAGCCAATTCAAGGCGAAATCATTTCTGTTGGTCAGGGCCGTGTTGCTGAAGATGGCAAGATTCGTCCTCTCGATGTGAAGAAGGGTGATCGAGTTCTTTTCGGTAAGTACGCTGGCACCGAAATTAAGATTGATGGCGAAGAATTCCTGATGATGCGCGAGGAAGATATCCTCGGCGTTCTGAACTAATTAAGTTAAAACTAAGGAGATAAAGATGTCTGCTAAAGAACTCCGTTTTTCTGAACATGCACGTTCTGCCATTTTAAATGGCGTAAATACACTTGCTGACGCTGTGAAAGTGACCTTGGGACCTAAGGGTCGCAACGTTGTGATTGAAAAGTCCTTCGGCGCGCCTAACGTCACCAAGGACGGCGTGACCGTTGCTAAGGAAATCGAACTTTCTGATAAGTTTGAAAACATGGGCGCTCAGATGGTCCGTGAAGTGGCTTCCAAGACCAATGACGACGCTGGTGATGGAACCACCACTGCAACCGTTTTGGCTCAAGCAATCTTTCGCGAAGGTGCTAAGATTGTTGCTGCTGGCCACAACCCTATGGAATTGAAGCGTGGGATTGATAAGGCTGTTGAAGCCGTTATTGGCGAGTTGAAGACTATCTCCAAGCCAATCAAAGACCAAAAAGAAGTCGCTCAAGTCGGCACCATCTCTGCCAATAATGATCCTACCATCGGCAAGATTATTGCTGAAGCGATGGAAAAAGTTGGTAAAGAAGGCGTCATCACCGTTGAAGAATCCAAAACTGCTGAAACTACCTTGGATGTCGTCGAAGGGATGCAATTTGATCGTGGCTATCTTTCTCCTTACTTCGTGACCAATGCAGAGAAGATGGAAGTGGCCCTCGATAACCCATTCATCTTGATCTACGACAAAAAAATTAGCTCCATGAAAGACCTTCTCCCACTTTTGGAGAAAGTCGTTCAGCGCTCCAAGCCACTCGTAATCGTGGCTGAAGAGGTCGAAGGTGAAGCTTTGGCAACCCTCGTAGTCAACAAGCTTCGCGGCACCCTTCAGGTGGCAGCTGTGAAGGCTCCTGGCTTCGGCGATCGTCGTAAAGAAATGCTCCAAGATCTCGCAGTGTTGACTGGCGGTCGAGTCATTTCTGAAGAAATGGGCCACAAACTTGAAACCGCTCGTGTTGAAGACCTCGGTCAAGCTAAGAAAGTCACCATCGATAAGGATAATACCACGATCGTTGATGGCGCTGGCAAGAAGGCTGACGTTGAAGCACGCGTGAAAACAATCCGCGCTCAAATCGAAGAAACCACTTCTGACTACGATCGTGAAAAGTTGCAAGAACGTCTTGCTAAACTCCACGGCGGCGTCGCTGTTGTGAACGTCGGTGCGGCAACCGAAGTTGAAATGAAGGAAAAGAAAGCTCGTGTGGAAGATGCTCTCAACGCAACTCGCGCTGCAGTTGAAGAAGGTATCGTTCCTGGCGGCGGGACTGCTCTCCTTCGCGCTGCAAAAGCACTCGAAGGCTTGAAAGGTCTCTCTCCTGAGCAGCAAGCTGGTGTGAACATCATTCGCAGAGCATTGGAAGAACCTCTTCGTCAGATCGCTGGAAATGCGGGACATGAAGGCTCCATTGTTGTCGATAAGGTTTGGAACAACACCACTCCTTCATGGGGCTTCAATGCATTGACTGAGAAGTACGAAGACCTGATTGCAGCTGGCGTCATTGACCCAGCTAAGGTGTCTCGTTGCGCTCTTCAGAACGCAGCCAGCGTCGCAAGCTTGATGCTCACCACTGAGACCCTCATTGCTGAAAAGCCTAAAAAAGAAGGCTCCTCACCTATGGGCGGCGCTCCAGGCGGCATGGGCGGCATGGGCGGCTACGGTGATATGATGTAATTTCAATTCCACTTCAATTGAAGTCGATTTGATCAGAGCCCCAGAAGAAATTCTGGGGCTTTTTTTTTGCTCGTTGTGACAGTTGTGATTGCTTGTGTTAAGGCATGGAAATGTTAATGGAAGCGTCGTCTGATCGGTGGATGAAGTGTATTTCAACGCAAGGGAATATCAGGGGAGTTGCTATTCAGGCAACAGAGCTCATTCAGGGAATGGCAGAAAGGCACCAGCTTAAGGGGCAAGCCGTTCAAGGCTTAGGGGAGGCTGTAATTGGTGCTTTGTTGGTGGCCTCCTATTGTAAAACAGGCCAAAGAATTAATCTCAACGTTCAAGGTTCAGGTATTTATAAGCAGGCGCTAGTTGACGCTCAGCCTGACGGCACCGTTCGAGGCTACATCATTGAGCGAGAAAAGGGTGAGTCTACATCCATTTCTAAAACGGAAGACGGGGGTGATTTCGGACCCTGGGGTGAAGGATATCTCTCCGTTCTGCGAACTAAGGATAGCGACGAAGTGTCTAAGCCTTATATTGGCACCGTCCCACTTTTGACCGGATACTTGGCAAAGGATTTGAGCTTTTATTGGGTTCAAAGCGAACAGATTCCTTCGGCTGTTGGGCTCGCGGTGAGTATGGATGGTGATCGTGTAGTTTCAGCAGGCGGATTTTTGGTCCAAGCCCTTCCGGGTGCAAGTGCCGCTGAAGTCAGAATGATCGAACACCATATTAGCGAAATTCAGTCTCTTGCTGAGAGTGTTAGCGATCATTCTTCGCCCATTCATCTGCTTTCGCAGATTTTTCAGAGTACTGCGTTTGTTGTGGTTGAGGAAAAGCCACTCAAGTTTCAATGTAACTGTTCCTGGGAACGAGTGCAGCGTGCTCTAGTTCTAGTAGGTGTGACTGAGCTCGAAGCAATTCTTGAAGAAGATCGGTCTGCAGTTGTTAAGTGTGACTTCTGCTCCACTGAATATCGAATGAGCGAAGAGGAGCTTCGTGCTCTGATTGCGCAACTTCGAGGGGCTTCGACCACCTAATTCTTTTAAAAGGTTCCACCAACGTGAAGCAAGAAGCTGAGGTATGCTCCTCCTAGATTGAGGGGAGTACCATTCGACTGTTGCTGAGTGGTTCCGAACATTTGGTGAAAAGTGAGAGAGGAGCCGAAAAATACATTTTTGCTCACAGAGAGATCGACCCCGGCACCAAAGTGAAGTCCAAAGAGTAAAGCGCTGATTGAGGGTAGGCCTGAAAGATTGTTCGCGCCTGAAGAAGAGGTTGAGCTTGAGGTGGTCGTCCGCGTTGGTGTGGCCGTAAGGTCTACGTAAGAAGGTAGGTAGAATCCGAGTCCTACGGCGGCAAAAGGAATAATTCTGTCATACCAGCTCAGGTTCATTCGAAGACCACTCAATAGAGAAAGTATGGAAAATCCTCCTGGTGCAGGGCCGAGTGAGTGCTGAGAATATCCTAGACTCGAATCAAAGCTGAACAAATCACTGACTCCGTAATCATAGTGAATTTGAAAGCCAAGGGAATTCTGAAAACGAGTTAAGTCTCCCACTAGAAAAATCTGACCTAAGTCTACCCCGATATTATTTGAACCCGGACTGAATGGGGAAGTCTCATTAGTTGAACCCTGAGCTGAGTAAGAACTTCGTGATGATCGAGAGTCATCATTTGACCAGCTCGTCGAGGCGAGTAAAGTCTCTGTACCCGCTGAAGCAGAGACCTCTCCTGTTCCGAGAACAAGGCAAAGTACCGCGGCTCCAAGCGGGAACAGGGATTGTTGTCTCATTGATCGACTGACCCATTTCAACAGGAATTGGTAGCTCATCATCATTGATGATATCAGACTTTCCCAATGTTGCATCTGGTCCGATCAAAACATTAAAAAAATTTACTACTGATTTAGTGCGGGGACCCGTGCCGCAATCGCAACTTGAGCATCCTGGAGTGAAGCCTGACTAAAGTCGTTTGAATCTGCTCCTGGCACCTTAGTCTGAATATATCCAGAGAAAGAGCCATCTCCGTGGCGGATGATTTCTTTTAAAAGCTCAACTGATGGCTGAGTTTTTGCTCTTCTTTCGCTTTCGTATAAGAGTTGAGTGAGTGTCGCAGCCGTAATGTCATTTTTGGTTTTATTGTCGATGACGCGTAGATCTTCCCCACCTTTGATCATCTTTGCGATCTCATCTAGAGTCACGTAGCTTGACTCGTGAGTGTCGTAGAGTTTGCGATTCTGGTAGCGCTTGATGATTTTTGTCTCTTTCATGATTCCCCCTATTGAATCATTCATTGAATTTGAGAATAAGGTTTGGAACTTAGTATTCCACTCCTTCCTCAACTTATTATCCCACTTTTTGATGTTCAATGCAGCGCATAAGCTACATTGTGTCATCAACATCCCATATGCCAAATAACAACTCACCGCGGTAAAGTCAAGTCTTCGCTAAGAGTCAAATTGAGACTATTCCTAGGATTATATCAGGCATCTCTCTGAGTCCCTTTTAAAGCAAGGGGCTCAGCTTCACACTGGAATGTAGCGTATGCACGTAGCATTCCAAGCTAAAATTCAAGTTGCAGTCGGGTTGTGCACTTATAGTTTTTAGGTTTTCTAACTAAATGACGATAGGGATATTGGAGGCTGTTACAATCTATGACCTTTAACATGGCAAAAAGCTTAAAGATCACTGTTTTTGGGCTCATTCTAGGTGGCTTATATGCTCAGAGTTTGACCTCTATTTATGCTGCTGGTGAAGAAAAACAAAAAAAGAACCTAGTCGATGAGAAAATTAAAAGTAATCAACAGCAGGCCGAATATCACTTCAGTCTTGCTCAGGGCTATGCAAATGAAGGAGATGTAGATAAAGCCATAGAAGAATACAAGCTTGCACTAATTTTTGATTCTGAATCTGCTTTGATTCATGCTCGTTTAGCATCCGAGCTTGTTAAAAAAGGAATGCTTTCTGCTGCTCTGGGGAGTGCAAAAGAGGCGGTGCGCCTAGACCCGAAGTTCATAGATGCACGTTTGATACTGGCTGGACTCTATTCCACAGCTCATGAGAATCAGGCTGCTCTTGACGAATACGACCAAATTCTGAAATTTGATCCAAAGAACGAAGAGGCTCTGATCTATAAGTGTCAGGTACTTCTTGAGGATGGTAAGGTGAGCCAGGCAGCTGTTATGCTGCGTCAATATACTCAAAAGAATCCAGATTCAGCCTTGGGTTTCTACTACTTAGCTAGGGCAGAGCAGATTGCTGGGCACTTTAAACCCGCAGTTTCGGCCTATCAAAGGGCGATTATACTCAGGCCAAGTTTTAGTCAATCCTCCTTAGGATTGGGTTACCTCTACGAGGAACATCAACTCACCGATCAAGCCGTTGCAGTTTACAAGACGATTTTCTCTCGGTCTAAGGACGAGGCTGCGGCGAATCGCTTGGCTACTATTCTACTGAAAAAAGAAAAGTATGCAGAGGCAATTCCCTATCTTAAGTCCATTGAAGCCAGCGATCCAGAGGACCTTAACGCTCAAGTTAAATTGGGTTTGGTTTATATGGAGCTTAAACAGCATGACGAAGCAATAGCCTCGCTTAAGAAGATTCTCCAGAAAACACCTGATTCGGATCGGATTCATTACTATCTTGGAATGGTCTACCAACAGAAGAAAATGGTTGATTTGGCGCTTGAAGAGCTAAAGAGAATACAAGTCGATTCAAGACTTTATCCGGACTCTGTCCTGCAGGCCTGCTACTTGCTGAAGCAGAGTCAACGGAACTCTGATGCGCGCAAGCTAATTCAAGATGCGATTCAAAGGGCCCCCAAGGTCGCCAATTTCTACATTTTTCAGGCTAGTCTTGAAGAAGAAGACAAGCATTTTCAAGCGGCACTCAAGATTCTAGAGGGCGCTGCAACCCAGTTTCCTGAGGACGAGAAAATTCACTACTACCTAGGCAGCTTATATGACCGCCTCGGTGACGTAGATCGAGGCTTGGAGCAGATGGAGGCGATCCTCAAAATTAATCCGGATAGTGTCGATGCAATGAATTACATCGGATACACCTGGACGCAGCGTGGTATTCGTCTGAATGATGCAGAGAAGCTTCTCAAGAAGGCTCTCGTACTTCGCCCGCAAAATGGTTACATTCAGGATAGTTGGGGCTGGTATCTCCTTGTTCGCGGCCGCTTATCGGAGGCAGTGGTTGAACTCGAAAAGGCGGTTAAGTTGAAACCCAATGAGTCTACCATTTTGGAGCATTTAGGAGACGCTTACCTGCGATCTAATTTACGAGCGAAAGCATTAGATCAGTACTTAGTTGCCGAAAAGTATGCAGAAAATGAGGCGACTAAGAAGAAAATTGAGGCTAAGCTGGAAAGTGTTCGTAAGGAGCTTGGTATGAATTTTGGTGGTCAGACCACGAGTGTCGACTCTAAAGGTCCTGCTGATTTAGAGTCCAAAAAAAATAAATAGAATCGACGAGTTCAATCAAAATGATAATGAGATCCTCTGCACGAATTTTTAGCTTCGCCTTTTATTATTTAGTCATTTTTCATTTGGTTTCCTGTGCAACCGTGCCAACCCTAAAGAAAGGTGAACACACAGCGGCTGAACTTTTTGAGTATGCTTGTACGCCAGGCAAAGGAATTCACACGGCAGGCGGGCGTATTGCGGCAAAGGTCAGCTCAAGTGATTTTTCGGGTCAGTTTTTGGCGCAGGTCTTGGCCGACTCTGACGGTCACCTTAAGTTGGATGTAACTAATCCTCTGGGTGGAACTCAGGTTTTGATTCAGGTAAACCAGGGGAATTATGAAATTATAAATTACGCCGACCGGGATCAAAAACCTCAAATTGGAAAAGATTACTGGGGTGGGATCCCATTAAAGTGGGCGAGTAGTTTATTTCTTGGGAGGATTCCTTGCCCGCCCTCAGATTCAAGTCTTCGTTTGCATCTGGGAGCTGAGGGTGAGTTGATTGCGACCTGGTCGGATTTCAATGGAAGTGATCGCCAGAGATTCGTCTACCGGTTTAGACAGTCGAATCAGACTCCTTGGCCTTCTTCTCTAAGTTGGACTCGCGATGCGAAAAATAGTTCACAGGTTGACTTTGAATTCGAGAGTCCAGAGGAGACCACGAGAAGTCCAGAAAAGTGGGAGGCTCGGTCGTCTCAAGGGCAGGTCAAAGTCAAATGGCGCACCCGAGAAATTACTCGAGATTGACACCGGCCTCGTAATTAGGTAGCACCGGCAATGGGGAGTGTGTTCTCATGAAGCTATCGCCGGGGGCTTTTCAGTTCAATCATATTTGGAATTCATTCATTTTTAAATTTGGAACTTTAGTGTGTTTCACCCTGGTCATAGCTTCTTGTACCCGTCACCAGTCTAAAGAGCCGCCCAATACGCTTCACCTCGTTGTTGAAGCTAAACTTAAGGGATTGGATCCTATTTTGGCCGAGGATCGGTATTCAGGAACTCAGTCTGCTCAGGCCTATGAGACTTTGCTTCAGTTTCACTATTTAAAGCGTCCTTATGTCGTGTCCCCTCTTTTGGTAGAGAAACTGCCTGATGTGAGTGCGGATGGAAAGGTTTATACTTTCACTTTGAGAAAGGGAGTGCTTTTTCAGGATGACCCTTGCTTCAAATCTACAGGAGGTAAGGGACGTGAGCTCGTTGCAGAGGATTTTGTCTATTCCTGGAAGCGACTGGCTGATCCTAAGCTGACCTCGAGTGGGTGGTGGATCTTGGACGGTCGAGTGGTGGGCCTGAATGCGTGGCGGGAGCGAGCTGCTAAAAATGGAGAAAAGCACTACTCGGAGCAAGTCGATGGGCTTCGCGCTCTAGACCGTTATACACTGCAAGTGAAGCTCACCCAGCGGTCAGCTCAATTTCTCTATTTGATTACGATGCCTTTCGCTGCAGTTGTTCCTCACGAGGCAGTGGATTTTTATGGTAAGGAGTTCTTGAATCATGCAGTAGGTACTGGCCCCTTTCGCCTAGCCGAGTATCATCCTTCGTCGAAGGTGGTGTGGGTGAAGAACCCCACCTATCGTAAGGCAGTTTACCCTGAGGAGGGTGCCCCTGGAGATCGTGAAGCAGGATTACTTGCTGATGCCGGACGAGCGATTCCTTTTGCAGACCAAGTCGATGTTCAGGTCTTTGTCGAGCAGCAGCCGATGTGGCTGAGTTTTCTCGCGGGACAGTTGGACATTTCTGGCATTCCTAAAGATAATTTCTCTTCCTCGATTGGTCCAGGTCAGGAGCTGGCGCCCGATCTCCTCGCTCAGGGGATTCGTCTGATCAAGGAGCCTGTTGCCGATGTGACTCATTTGAGCTTTAATTTAGAGGACCCTCTTTTAGGTAAGAATAAGTTGCTTCGACAAGCGATGAGTCTGGCCTTCGATCAAAATACATTTAATGAGATTTTCTATAATGGTAGAGCAATGGCTGCTCAGGGCCCCATCCCGCCTGGAACTGATGGATATGACATAGACTTTAAAAATCCCTATCGCCAATTCAATATCAACAAGGCTCGCGAACTTCTTGCTAAGGCGGGCTATCCAGGCGGAAGAGGACTGCCACCTCTTGAGTATGCCACGCTCGCGGGAAGTTCAGGTCGACAGCAAAGTGAGTTCACCACTAAGATGTTCGCGGCGATTGGCATAAAGCTCAATACGAACACGTATTCTTGGCCGCAATTTCTAGAGACTGTTAAAAACAAAAAAGCCCAAATTTGGGAGTTTGCCTGGGGAGGCGATTATCCAGACGGAGAAAATTTCCTCCAGCTTTTTTATAGTAAAAATGCATCACCTGGTCAAAATGATTCGAATTATCGAAATCCAGAATTTGATCGGCTCTATGAACTTTCCCTTACCCTTCCGGAGGGCAAGCAACGGACTGAGACCTACCAGAAAATGGTGAGAATCTTGGTAGAAGATTGTCCATGGATTTTTGGCTCTCACCGACTCAGCTACATTTTGGCACAAAAGTGGTTAAAAAACTATAAACCGAACGATTTTAGTCACTCGAACTATAAGTACTATCGCGTTGATCCGAGCTTAAAAAAATAGGGTGGGGGCATCCAATGTTTGCTTATATCGTTAGAAAGTTGCTCAGCACCATTCCCACTCTTTTGGGCGTGGCATTGATTGTCTTTGTCTTGTTTAACCTCGTCGGCGGAGATCCGACGTATCAAATGCTGGGACGCCATGCCAATGCCCAGCAGATCGAAGAAGTTCGGCATGAGTACGGCTTTGATCAGTCTCAGCCAGTACAATTCTTAAACTATCTCAAGCAAATCGTCACTTTTGATTATGGTCGCAGCTATTCGACCCGTCAGTCGATTAGCCAAATGATCGGAGATGGGATTGTGCCATCCCTTTCTCTCATGATTCCGGCATTTTTACTGACAACTCTGTTGTCGATAGCAATCGGGCTTGGAGCGGCTTACTTCAGAGGGCAGGCGATTGACCGTGTGACTGTAATTCTTTGCATCTTTGGCATGAGCCTTCCCATGCTAGGTTACATTCTTTTTGGTCAGTACTTTTTTGCATTTAAGTTAGGGTGGTTCCCAATTTCTGGATACGAGACGGCTTGGCCTGATCGCATTCAATATATTCTCATGCCGATGGCTATTTTTGTTCTGGTCAGCTTAGGTTACGACGTCCGATTCTATCGTACGGCAATACTTGAAGAGACGTCGCAAGACTACGTAAGAACCGCCCGCGCAAAGGGACTTTCTGAACCAGTTATTTTTTTCAGACATGTACTTAAAAACAGCATGGTTCCAATCTTAACTAATATAGTCATTGAGATTCCACTTTTGATTTTAGGAGCATTTTTGTTAGAAAGTTTCTTCGGAATTCCGGGTCTAGGGAGTATTACAATTGATGCCGTAAATAATAGTGATTTCCCTGTAATCAAAGCGATGACTACCCTGGTTGCATTTCTCTATATTTTAGGCAACCTAGCAACTGACGTGCTCTACACTCTGGTCGATCCGCGGGTGAGGCTAAAATGACAACAGAAGCAGTTATTGCACCAACGGTTCAACCTTTACCTGAAAATGAGAAGTTTCCACCGAGTCGGAGTCTCTGGGGTGATGCTTTATTACGGATTAAACGTGATCGGATTGCCTTGATTTGTATTGGGATTCTGTCTTTTTATTCAATCATTGCTCTATCTTGCCAGCTCGGCTGGATTGCAACTCCCTGGGACAAAGTGGTTGGCGCGGCTTATCAACCTCCTAGTTTGTCTTCGATTGAGTTGATTTTTGGAACTGATCTTTTCGGACGGAGTGTTTTTTACAAGGTACTCCACGGGACCCGAATCGCAATGAGTGTTGGTCTGATGTCTTCGCTCCTGAGTATTCCGGTTGGAGTGACTCTGGGCGCCCTCGCTGGCTATTTTGGCGGATGGGTGGATGATTTGATTGTTTGGTTTTACACGACCATCTCATCGATTCCAAATATCATGCTTCTGATCTCTGTGACTTTTGTCTTGGGTAAGGGGCTTTCAGCAATGTATGTAGCCCTTGGAGTGACGGCATGGGTGGGGTTGGCTCGTGTGATGCGTGGAGAGTTTATCAAGCATAAGTCACGAGAATATGTTCTCGCTGCCGAAAGTCTTGGAGCGGGGCATTTATCGCGAATTTTTAAACACATTCTCCCTAATATCTCCCATTTTATTATCATTAATCTTTCGATCCAGTTTGTTTCTGCGATCAAATCTGAGGTGATTTTGTCCTTCTTGGGATTGGGCGTCCAAGGACAGCCAAGCTGGGGCGTGATGATTGATGACGCCAAATTAGAATTATCGCGGGGAGTGTGGTGGCAGCTCGCCGGGGCGACATTAGCCATGTTTTTTGTGGTTTTGGCGTTCAATCTTTTGGGTGACTCGTTAAGAGACGCGCTCGATCCAAAACTGAAACATTAGGAGAGCACTCAAAATGCAGCAGGATCAATCCATTGGAGAGAAGGTTCTAGAGGTCAAGAATCTCTGCACCTCATTTTTCACCGAAGGCGGCGAGGTGAGGGCGGTCGACGATGTCAGTTTCACGGCTTATGCCGGAAAAACGCTAGGGATTGTGGGTGAGTCTGGATGTGGCAAAAGTGTCACGAGCCTATCCATCATGCGACTCATTCCCAATCCACCCGGTCAGATCCGGTCAGGTCAGATTCTTTACCGTGGCCAGGATCTCCTTGGGCTCTCTTCGGTGCAGATGCGCTCGATTCGAGGCAATGAGATCTCGATGATTTTTCAGGAGCCCATGACCTCCCTGAATCCTGTTTTCACTGTGGGAGAGCAGGTGAGCGAGGCAATTCGGGTCCATCAGGGTCTTTCCAGAAGCGACTCGTATCAGCGA
Organism: Bacteriovoracaceae bacterium; assembly: GCA_947463705.1. GTDB lineage: Bacteria > Bdellovibrionota > UBA1018 > UBA1018 > UBA1018 > CAINWE01. Next base: position 9,128 of record CANHSO010000026.1, on the reverse strand, counting down.
GCTGTCGAGATGTTTGAATTAGTTGGGATTCCCTCGGCCAATAAGAGAGTTCATGAGTATCCTCATCAACTCTCAGGTGGGATGCGGCAACGGGTGATGATTGCCATGGCCCTCTCGTGCAATCCGAAGGTCCTGATAGCAGATGAGCCTACGACTGCATTGGACGTGACTATTCAGGCCCAGATTCTAGATTTGTTGAGAGACCTTCAGCAAAAAGTAGGGATGGCACTCATTCTGATTACGCACGACCTGGGGGTGGTCGCCGAGGTCGCTGATGAGGTCGTTGTGATGTATGCCGGGCGTGTCGTTGAGCAGGGGAGTGTGATGGAGATCTTTAAAAATCCAAAAATGCCGTATACTCGAGGGCTCCTGCGAAGCACCCCTAATTTGTCAACTGATCCTGTAGGATCACCCAGGCGAAATCGCCTGGAGACGATTCCAGGGATTGTTCCTAATCTTCTTCGTCTGCCTTCTGGGTGTCGGTTTCAAGAACGGTGCTCACATGTGGCTGAGGTCTGCCGGGGGCAAGAGCCCGAGTTAAGGACTATCGATGAAGGGCGAGAGCGGGCTCATCTGATTCGCTGTGCGAGGGACATTTGATATGGAAACTAAACCAGACTCCTCCGTGATTCTCTCCGTTCGCAATCTGGTGAAAAGCTATCCGATTCAGGGGGGCTTATTTTCTCGGGAAGTGGGGAGCGTCAAAGCAGTTGCAGACGTTTCATTCGACATTAAAAAAGGAGAGACTTTTGGTCTAGTCGGTGAGTCTGGCTGCGGTAAGTCTACGCTCGGCCGCACGATTTTAAGGCTCACCGAGTCAACTTCAGGGCAAATTTTTTTTAAAGGTCAGGATATTACCACTCTCGCAGGATCCGAACTGCGCAAGCTCAGAAGGCAAATGCAGATCATTTTCCAAGATCCTTATGCCTCGCTCAATCCTCGAATGACGGTTGAAAGTATCGTCGGAGAGCCGCTTGAAATCCATCGTATCGGGCGAGATAAACAAGAGCGTCGAGAGAGAGTCCTCAATCTCCTCGATCGGTGTGGTTTGCGAAGGGAGGCCATCTCTCGGTATCCTCATGAGTTCTCAGGCGGGCAAAGACAAAGGATCTGTATTGCTCGAGCCCTGGCTGTAGAGCCTGAGTTTATTGTTTGTGATGAGCCTGTTTCAGCTCTCGATGTATCGATTCAAGCACAGATCGTAAATTTGATGCAGGATTTGCAGAGAGATCTGGGCTTGACCTATTTATTTATTGCTCACGACCTTAAAGTGGTTCAACACATTTCAAGTCGGGTAGGGGTCATGTATCTGGGTAAAATGGTAGAGGTTTCGACCTCAGATGAGCTTTATCATAGAGCCAAGCACCCTTACACTCAGGCGCTACTATCAGCAATTCCGATTCCCGACCCAACTCGCAAACGCGATCGTATCATCCTGAAGGGGGATGTCCCTTCACCACTGAATCCGCCCTCGGGGTGCTACTTTCATCCTCGCTGTTCAAAAGCTCAAGAGAATTGCAAGGTGACGCCTCCCACCTTAGTCGATCAGCCTCAGGCTCAAGGTTCTCCTCATTCTGTGTCATGCCACTATGCGTAAAGTGAGCAAGCGGCGAAATTTCTACTGAATTGCGCTCAAGCTGCCGATCATTTAAGAGAGGCAGTTTATGGAGTTTAGAGAGAAAAAAATTCCCTATAGCAGGGGTCAGTCGTTTAAAAAAGTCACACTTAAGACAGTGCAACCGCATGTGATCCTTTTTGCTCCTGCTTACGTACTGATGAAAAAAGATCAGTTCTACGTGGGAGTTAAGGGTCCATTGGATTTCTTTACGCCAGAGGATCTGACTCGTCTTTCTGGGTATGAGTTTTTACACTTTTCTAGATTCATATTTTCCATCGGGTTGGTGCGGGATGCCGCCCGTGCGGTGCAGAATCTTCTTAAGAGAAGTGATGTTGTCACTCATCGAGCACATGCGCCTGTATTTCGTGATGCTGCTCTTGGGGCATCCGATGCCGAAATTTCCTCACAAGTATTGAGAGTTCTCACTCAGCTTTGGCTTAATCATCCGGAAGAAGGGGTTCAGACTGAAGCCTTTTTTGTGTGCGCCTTTGTTGACGAACTTTTAGGCGGGCTCTCGCCCACCATTCTCACCAAGATTCGCGCTTATGGTGTTGATTTTTTAGAAAGAGTTCTCGTGCTGTCTAGTCTTTCTGTTTTTATGATGATTCATTTAGGATACCTCAATTTAGCGTATCTGAACCGTTTGAGAATCGCAGCTGTTTTTGCATTATTGGATGAAGCTCAGAATCGGACGAGACCTCTCTTACGCGAGAAGTCGGGCTCTATGGTGGGTTTTGGAGTCGAAGCTGAGCAGGTCTTTCAGTTTGTTTGTACTCGATTTGAGGGTCTGGCCGGAGAGATGATCAGAGCACGAGTAATTGCGACTGATACAGAAAGTTTGACTAAAAAATTTTCAAGTCGATTGCCTGAAATTCTGAATGGGATGAAGAATCGTAAATCTGGCAATCTTAGTATTTTTGGAGAAGACGGATTTGCTTAAAAAGGGGAAAAGCGCATGGAAAAGTTTGGAGTTGAACCTTTAAAATCCCTGGATACATTCGGAGTTGCCGGGGTACTCGGCCGACGTGGAGAGGTTCTTTATTTTCCTATTTTTGAAAATCAATCCGTTGGGCGTGTCAGTGATCTTTTGATTGCTCAACTCAAGCCGACAGATCTCGATCAATTCCTACTTAGAGAGTTAATTAATCAATCCTTACAGGTGGCTTTTTCGACTCAGCAAAATCCAGGACAGTTAGAAGAGCCAATTGTATTTGAGTGTGGGGTTGATCTTGAGAAGATCGTTTTCAGCTTCAGTTTTCGGTTGGGTCCTGAGCTCTCTGTTCAGTGGGATGGTCTTGCTGATCGAGTTTTTAAGGGGCTGATTCAGACTTCTTTTGAGCGTTCGTTGAGTCGAATTCATTCAATCTCTCACAGAATGGTTTTTAAGTATGCTCCTGAATTTCAGTTAGCAGAGCTCCTGGTTTTTATTGGGTTGCCTGGACGGATCCCTTCGGAAGTTCTTCATAAGCGGATGCCCTTTGATTTGATTTTTTTGGAGGCAGTAATTGGAAAAAAATACACGGCGGAAGAAAAATATACTCAGCTTGGCGATTTTAATCAGTCAAAAATACTCGAAAAAACCAAGCGAAATAATACATCACCTCCTAAGAGGCCCCAACTTAAAGTTGCAAATGTCAATTCCTGGAAATGGGTTCAATGGCTTAAAAATCAAATTAGCGGAGTTAATGAGCCTGAATCCTCCAGTATAGATAAGGTGAGTGATGTCGAGCTGAGTTCAGATCATCATGAACTTTTGAATAGTCTAGATGAAAAATCAAATAGAATATCTAAATTGGAATCGGAGATCGTTTTTCTTAAGTCAGAGCGAATCAAATCATCCGGCTCAATGAGTCTTGAGTCCTCATCTGCAGATTTTGCCGTTCTCAAGGTTCAGCACCAAAAACTTGTGAAAATGCTTGAGGAACTCAAGACAAGAAATTCAGAATTACAAGCTGAGCTTTCGAGTCGAAATGAACGCGACCATTGAAGGTTGGAAATAATATTAGACTTTTTCAGGTAACTCGACTTTTTTGAATATTGAGGGCGTGTATTGCGATCGCGATGCTAAGAAATCGACGTTGAGCCTTAAAATGTTTTGGATCTATGGTCGTTAGAACTTCGCTGGCTGAGTTTGCTTTGAGAGCAGTGATGAATTCGGCCCGCACGAGTTCACTGAGTTCATCGATTTTAAATCCCTTCGAACCAGGTTCTGAAGTCATCGTGTGCTGATTGGCATCGATCAGGTTGATTGTGACTCTTCCTGTTGCTGCGTCGATTGGATGGAGGGAGAGTTCCGGTTCGATCATTGTCATAATCGCATAGGCTCTCTCTGAGACCTGGTGGCGCTTCGACGGTTCTAGGCGGTTTTCCTCGATGAAGTAGCGAACCACTTCGTCTAAAAATTGTAGATTTTGAAACCTAGCCTTTAAGGCTTTATTTTCAGTAAATGTTTTGGCTAGGCCCAATCCCTCGAGGATCGCGATTACGCAATCACCTTTTGAGGTTGGTACCCCAAAAACCGTGTGAGCGTATATGTTGATATTGTGAACATAAACTTCATGTCCTTCATCGGAGTGTTTTCCTGCGCGCAACGATTCCAGCTGAATGGCGCTGCAGACCTTCATGAACTCATGCCAGGAGAGGTATTGATAGAAAACTCGACGGCTTCCGCTGCCAGGCTTAACGCAGTACTCAATGCCCTGGTTGGCCGCTTCGAGTTGTCGCAGGCGAGAATTAGCAGTTCTCAGTCTTCCGACTACGGTTTTGAGGAGAATTTTGAGCCATTCTGGAGCTTTGGCAAGCGTTTCAAGAAATGTATCTCCTGAGATTTCAATTAATTCACAAGACCCCAATGCTTCACCCGAGAGTGATCGAGGGTTTCCGTCTAAAAATGCGAGCTCGCCCAAAATTTGACCTTCTCGGACCGTATCCACTTCGATATTCGAGTGGCCTTTCTTCATAAAAAGGCGGATTGCACCTTTTTTAATTAGGTACATCGACCTAGATTTTTCTCCCTCCGAGAAGAGCATCTCACCTCGCTGTAAGAGTCTGATTTTATTGCCGGAACTGATTGGTTCGGGCATATTAATCTTCTTCGCCTTTAGGCTTTGGTGCTACTTCTGACTTTTCCTTCAGGGTAGTGGCCCCTCCCTCGTGACCACGGGTTGTCTTAGGGAGGCTGACCTGTCTGCTCACCTTCAGTCTGATCCCAGTTTTGACTACTTCATCGTGAAGGTCCTTTTGAAGGGACTCACTCAGAGATTCTTCAATCTTTTGATTCTGCTCTGTGAGCTCAACCTGGCTGGGAACTGCTTCAGCAGATTCTTCGACTGGTTTGAATGGCTCCTTGCTTTGGGTCTTCTCAGGGTTGCGGAGCTGTTTTGTATAGTGTACGCCCAGTGTAAATGCAAAAGCTAGCCCGCTTGCAAAGAGCAAGAGTAGAGCGCCTATCTCTCGAGAGTCAAAAATGAAAAGCTTTTGTTTATATTTGAGTGACATAGGTTTTATAATTATATATTAAATATATTTATTTACTTAATCAAGTAGGAGTTCAAACGAATTCTTAACGTCAAAGACTTGACTTAAGGGTGCTCATTGTAAAGTCCGAAAGCCACACTGTAGCTCCTAAATTCAATATTTGGATTGGAGCTCCAGGGCGGGGTAGTCTGGCACAGATCCTTCATTCATTCTAGCGCATCATCACGGTCTACAACTCAGGCGAAACTTTGAACTCAGTCTAGATGCAAATAAGAGAGGAAGCAGATGGAACTACATTTAAGAAAGATTTTTCGAGACCAAGATGGACAAGGGTTGACCGAGTACGCAATTTTGATGATCCTTGTGGCGATCGGCTCAATTGTCGCAGTGAGAGGGGTGGGTACCGCCCTCCGGGATCAATTAAAAGAGGCGAAAACACGAATTGAAAGAATGAAAGGTTAGGGTTCTCGAGAACTGAATGGCATTGAGGACTCGAAGGTGAAGCGTCGAAGTGATCAGGCAGGTCAAGCACTGGTGGAATTTTCCTTCTCAGTTCTGCTCATCGTGGTTTTGGTCTTTCTTTGCGGACTGGTCCTGAAGGCCGAGTTTGAAAGACTCCGGTGTGCCCATGAGGTTTTTGAACAAACGCATCAGCGTTTGGTTCAGGGAAGAGATGAGTCAGGGAGTGTGAGTCTTCACTCAAACCAAGTCAGGGCCAAACTAGTACGGTCCGTGTTTTCCGGAGTGACCATTACGGTGGATGACCAGGGTGTCCATGGACGGATGACCTGTGGTCGTACCTTGGAGCGTGTCGACCTGCCTTGGTTAGAATCCGCTCAATGGTAACTGATAGACGAGGGGTGATGCACCTTCCGATGGCGATCGTTTTGTTAGTCATCATGATTGGCGGCTTAGGTCTCTGGTTCTTGATGGGAACTTGGCGGCGGAATATGGAGGTCCAATTACGACTGAATCGTTGTGTTGCTGAACATGCTCTGGCTTTGAGGAATCATCTTAACCTCATTGAGGAGACAAATGTAGCAATTCAGGGGTTTCGAGCAATGATTCGAGCCGCAGAGGTTGCTTTACAGTTCGAGGCGATTCCTTCGTTGATTCAGTCTTCAGAAGCAGTTGTGCTGATTCAAAGAGGTAGCATGGCTACTTGGGAGCTTAAAAGAGTTGCATGGGTGAATCAGGGTTGTGGGAAGTGGGGGGACATCCCCGTGCCTCTGGCTAGTCCTCCCTTTCGGCGCGGAGTGCCAGACACTGCAGGTCCGCAACCCCTGGAATGGAGAGGGAGAAGAAGTGATGGGCTTAAAATTCAGATTACTCACTGGCCCCGCTCCGCTGCAGCAAAGATTGGACCTAGATCTCAATCTGAATTTTCGCCGAATCTTTGGGTCGCAGAGTGGACAAGTTTTTTTTGAGGTGATTTTGTGGAGCTTGCTGATACTAGGAGCCATTTTGGGACTAAGTCGTGGATTTCGACACGAATATCGAGTGTATCGGGATCACTTGGAAAAAAGGTCAGGCTACCGCAGAGCCGCGCTATCAATGGAATTCTGTACTTCTTGCTCTCGGGGTTTTTGGGATTTACGGCGTTTCAATGGGCTCAAGATGACATCCTGTCTCAGTGGAGAAAAAGTCACTTTCCCAGTCTTGCACTCCTCAAGGGTTCTCTAGCTGGCCTGGGCTGGAGTGAGATGAAGGATCCTGCAAAAGTCCAGAGAGCTATGCGGTCTTTGCCGGTGAGTTCAGATCAATCAGTCCGCCTCTGGTACACCCGTGATTTAGAGTGGGTTGCCGTCTTTGCTAGATCGGGACAGGAAGAGGATTCTAGTTTGAAGACCTTTTGTCGTAGCTGTTTGTCTGTCGCTCAAGAATGGGTCCCTGCATCATTGGGTTGGGAAGGCTTTGAGGAGGTTCTCAAGGCGATCGAAAATAGAAAGTCAAAGGATCAACTGATCCCCCAGGTCGCTGGGCATAAAAGTCTTCAAGCACGTGACTCTAGAGAAATCATCTATTAATCAATCGTAGGTGCCCGGTCTGATCTTGACACGTTCATCGGGTCGCGATTTACTTCGAACCTATGAAAACCCAGACGATCTTGACGGTAGGCTCCTTGGCTTTTGATACTATTCAGACTCCCGCTGGAAAGGCAGATTCTGTGCTTGGCGGATCTGGAAATTACTTCTCGATTGCTGCCTCTCATTACGCGCCTGTTGAAGTCGTTGGAGTGGTTGGTGAAGACTTTCCGAAAGAACATCTGGAATGGCTCTCGACCCGTAATATCGGTGTGTCAGGGATTAAGGTGGCTGCAGGCAAAACATTTCACTGGGTAGGTTCCTATGATAGGAATTTGAATGAAGCACAGACCCTTTCAACTGCTTTGAACGTATTTGAACATTTTGATCCAAAGCTAGCAAAACATCATCAGGACATTCCTTACGTATTCTTAGCCAATATTGATCCAGTTCTCCAACAAAGTGTGTTGGATCAAATTCGGTCTCCGCGGCTAGTGGCCTGCGACAGTATGAATTTCTGGATTACTGGCAAGCCTGCTGAGCTTCGCAAAACTCTTGCACGCGTGGACCTGCTTTCGATTAATGAAGGTGAGGCCTTTCTCTTGTCTGGGCAGAAGAATGTTTTGAAAGCTGCACTTGAGATCCAGAAAATGGGGCCATCCACGGTGATTATCAAGCGGGGTGAATACGGCTCAAATCTCCTGACCCCTCAAGGATTTTTTATTGCGCCTGCCTATCCCACTTCTCAAGTGGTTGATCCAACAGGAGCGGGAGATAGCTTTGCGGGTGCTGTCATGGGTTATCTAGCTGAGCAGGGTGCTCACCGTAACATGGTGCATTCAGACCCGAAACAATGGGAAAGACTGTTGCGGAGAGCTGTCTTGGCTGGGAGCGTTATGGCTAGCTTCACGGTGGAGGACTTCAGTTTTAAACGACTGCTGAGTCTTAATGTCTCTGATCTTGTGGAGCGGCAGAACGCGCTCATCAAGATGATGAGTATCGATTGAACGAAAAGAGTAGAACAGAGTTGGCTCGAGTGAGCCTTTATGATTTACTTCAACAACGGGAGTGAACGTAAATTATGGCTCTACCTCAGGGAAAAAAGAAAAATGTAATCTTGGGTTTTTCGGCAGCTTTGGTGCTGGGACTGGGTTATTTTTTCTACCAAAATTTTTTTTACGTTACGACCGATAATGCGCAAATCCAAGGCAAAACTGTAATGATTTCTGCGCGAGTTCCTGGCTACTTGGTTAAGGTCGCTGTGATCGAGAATCAAAAAGTGAAGGCAGGCGAAGTTCTGGCTGAAATCGATGGCAGAGATTACGAGAACACCGCGGTTCAGATGGAGAATGAGAAATCTTCCATCGAGGCAAGAGCGAGAAATGCTGAAGTAAATGAGCACCGACTTTCTGAGCTTTTTAAAAAAGGTGCGATTTCTCGCCAGCAATATGACACCGCTGAAGCGATTGCTAACGAGCTCAAGCGAAAACTGAACGCTCTTCAAAGCCAAGTGTCTCAAGCCAAACTTAGCTTGGAATATGCTAAGATCAAGGCACCCTCGGATGGCGTGATTGCTCGAAAGTCGGCTGAAGTTGGAATGCTTGCTGCAGTGGGAACCCCTCTTTTTGGTTTTGTCAGCTCGGATGAGCGCTGGGTAGTAGCTAACTTTAAGGAAACTGAAATGAGCCACATAAAAGCTGGAGAAAAAGTCGAAGTAATGGTCGACGCTATTCCAGGGAAAACCTTCAAAGGATCAGTTCAGAGTAAGAGTGCTGCAACGGGTGCGACTTTCACATTGCTTCCGCCAGATAATGCGACTGGAAATTTTACAAAGGTCGTCCAACGCGTACCAGTCCGGATTGCTTTGGATGGCTTGACCTCGAGTGAAGTGGACGAACTCCAGACCGGTCTATCCGCTTTTGTTAAAGTCCGAATTCGCTAAATTTTTTTAGCCTAAGGAGTCGAGTGTGTCTGAATTCAAACTTTCCACTCAATCCAAGTTCATCATC
>CANHSO010000025.1 GCA_947463705.1 Bacteriovoracaceae bacterium | reverse complement strand
GGGACAAGACTTGATAACGGGATACTCTCATAGGGAATTCAACAGATGAAAGAACTGGGCCAAGTTGAGCTCCGTCCCTCTAGGGGCAATGGGGAGCCATGGTGGACGGAGCGGCGTCAGAGGATTGCCAAGATCGGGGCACTTAGAAGGCGGGGTTGAATTAGACGAAATTCTTGTTTGGGGTGAGTGATGATGACTCGGGAGTTTTGATACGACTTGAGGAAGCTATTAGCCGAGCTGAGAACACTTTTCCAGTCTGCTGGGTCGAGGAGTGGGATGACTCCTAAATGCCCAGTTGAATTCGCAAAAACAAAAGGGACAAAAGCCCCGCCTCGGGTTCGGTATTGAAAAGTTTTGGTGTAGAGACCGGGGGTGTATGCAAACTGGGTTCTGAGATGGGTGTAACAAAAGTGGGTAAACTGAGCTTGTGGGTCGGTGGTTTCTGTTTTAAGCCATTGGGCTTCGCCTTGATCTTCAAAGAAGTAAGTTTGGTTGGATCTGCCACCCTCGATACGGAGGGTTCTCAATATGAAAACAGCCTCTAGAGCGTAGATGAGTTTCTTCAGGGTGGGGGTTGAGATTCCGGTTTCTTTTTGTAGCTGAGTGTACCTGATTGGTTGGCTTTGATATTCAGCTAATCGAGAGCAGAGATTTAAGAGATCCTGAAGGGCAAGGCTCGTCCTTTGGATCATCCTGAGGTCTCGATCCAAAAGAGTTTGTAGTTGCTCACCGATTTTGAGGTTTCGGATTTTCTCATCCCGAATAAAGCAATTGCCTGGCAGACCTCCATGATTAAAGTAGTAGTGCATCAGTTTTTCGCGTCGACCGAAGGTCTTAGAATCAATTTGGTATTGGGTTTCTAGGGATTCAAATGAAATGCCCTTCATCCACTTTTCGCAAAAACCGGATAGATTCTCACCTTCAAGTTCAGCCAATGTAAAAGGGAGAAGCTCTAGATTGATAATTCTTCCAGTGAGTGATTCTTGGATAGCCTTTCGACTCGTGAATCGAACGGAACCACTTAATATAAATTGACCCGGCTTTCTGTTGATTCGGACGTTGTCTTTCAGGGCTGGAAAAAGCTCGGGAGCAGTTTGGCATTCGTCTATTGCGACCAGGTGGCCTTGTCGGCTTTTGATGTAACCGCTGGGGTCTTGTCTGGCTTCCTCTAGCTCCGTTTTTTGATCTAGCGTGAAGTAGGTTTGAGATACTTGCTCCAGAAGTGTGGTCTTCCCCACTTGCCTGTGCCCTAGTACTCCGACGAGTGGACTCAGTTGTGTCGCTTTCATTAAAACTTCTTGAAGAAATCGTTTTCTGGTATGGGGCATATCTTTTCAATAATAGCAGGACCTGTCAAATTTGACAGGTGTTTTCAAATTTGACAGGTCCTATCAGAAATGACAGTCTATTTAGAGGGACGGAGCGGCGTCAGAGGATTGCCAAGATCGTGTTGCCTCAAACCGAGAGAGCGGTGCGTCATGGGAGCCACGAGCTTTTTACTTGCCCATGTTATCGTATTATTTACTATGCCTGTGTCGTAGAAATAGATCTTAGGTTCCTTTTTAATAGCACGAGCAATGTCTTTGCTGTAGGGCGTGACCACAAATATCACCATGAGTTTTTCTAAAATTTGTATCCATCTTTGAATGGTTCTTGGTGCGACCTGTAGGTCTCGTGCGAGAGAGGCAGCAGAAATGGTACTTCCTACTCGGTCCGCGAGAAGATCGACGAGAATTTCAATGTTTTGCAGCGTTCGGATTTGTTCTAAGTCGAGGAGGTCTTCACGTAGAATTCGGTCTAAATGACTTCTTCTCCAGCGCTTGGCATATTCTAGTGATCCTTCATAAAAAGGTTCTGGGAATCCGCCGATGTTCATGAGGCGATCTAAGCTCTCGTTAGCGTCTCTGAGTTCTCCGGCTGTTTTGAGTTCTGCTAGTGAGAGGGGGTGGAGTCGAAAATAGAAAAATCGGCCTGCCATGGAGTCGCCCCCTTTTTTGTAGGTGTCTAGGCGGGCGGAGCCGGTCACGAGAATCCTGGGTCTGTTCCCTTCTTTGTCGTAAATCACTTTCAGCCAATTTGTCTTGGACCACCAATGAGGACCATTTTTCGCTCAAGATCTTTTAGGACAAACTGAGAAATGGATCGGTTCAATTAACTATTTTAACATCAATGTCAAAATAGTCATCTAAGGCGAGGCGTCTCAAACTCTACAAATAAAAAAAGCCCTTAGACTTGCGTCTAAGAGCCTTTTTTTATGGCGCGCCCAGAAGGGTTCGAACCTCCGACCTCGACATCCGTAGTGTCGCGCTCTAATCCAACTGAGCTATGGGCGCATCCGACTTAATCAATAAAACTTCAGGTGAACTGTCGTTGTCATCGATAATGTCGGCAGACTATATCAGGGTTTTTTTGTGAATTCGAGTTCTTTTTTTAGGTGAATTGAGTAAGATTTTGGGTTTGAGAGGGTGATCGGTATGAAGTTCCCGAAATTACGCACAAATTGGTCCACTTGGGCCATTCTTTTGGTCTCTTCAGGCGTCAGCTTGGGTGGGTGTGGGCAGACATCTGGGCTGATTTCATCGGCGAGTCTGACCTGCTCGGGGGCGAATCGGGCGTTCATTGGGGTAGGGGACGGGTATTTGCTCCATCTTTGTGGCTGCAATGGGGCTGGAGAGGCGGCAGGTACGGTGGTGACCAGCGGGCAGATTTTAACGTGTCATTTGACCCAGGCAGATACTCAGGTTTCTTTTCACTTCGGGCAAGGGGCGGGATCCCATCAAATCGTTCCGGTGGGTGCTCTTACTTTCAGTGCAACACCCTGGGTTCCAGGGGGGCGGCAGGTTCCGCAAGTGTATCCAGTTAAACTAGATCAGAGTGGTGTCACCTATGTTTTTCAAGATGCGATGACCGGGGTGCAGGGACAAATCATTGTTCCGTAAAGTGAAGTAGATCAGTAGAGGTCTGCATGTTACCCTGATCTCATGAACTTTGGAATTGATCGTTTTTGCCAAGACTTTAAGCTAAGAACTCCTCTTCATGGAAAGCGTGTCGCGCTCTTAGCTCATCCAGCTTCTGTGACTCGTGATCTAGTCCCCACGATCGATGCGATTCAAGCTCTGGGTGATGTAAAGCTCGTTGCCGCCTTTGGGCCCCAACATGGGATGAGAGGTGATAAGCAAGATAATATGGTCGAATCTCCGACCTACCTTGACCCGGTTCATCAGATCCCCGTTTTTAGCCTCTATGGCATAGTCAGGCGCCCGACGGAAGAAATGATGAGTCACTTTGATGTGATCCTCGTCGATCTTCAAGATTTGGGGTGTCGAATCTACACATTCATCACCACTCTCCTTTACGTTATGGAAGAATGTGCGCGACTCGGTAAATCGGTTTGGATTTTAGATCGGCCGAATCCGGCTGGTCGGCCAATTGAGGGGAGTTTTTTAGAAGACGGTTGGGAGAGTTTTGTGGGAGCCGGGCCTCTTCCTATGCGTCACGGCTTAACGTTGGGTGAATTGGGGCAGTGGTTTAAATCGCGCTTCAAGCTGGATCTCGATCTCAAAGTCATCACGATGGAAGGATACCGGATGGACGAGGCTCCTGGATTCGGATGGCCTACTCACCAGCGGACTTGGATTAACCCAAGTCCGAATGCTCCGTCACTCTCGATGGCACGCTGCTATTCAGGCTCAGTGATGCTTGAGGGGACGACCTTGTCTGAGGGGAGGGGGACCACTCGCCCTTTAGAGATGGCTGGAGCACCTGATCTGGATTCGGGAAAGATCATTCAAAAAATGACAGAACTTGCTCCTCAGTGGATCCAGGGGTGTAAGCTCAGATCGTGTGTTTTTGAACCTACGTTTCACAAGCATATGAATCAAATGAACTTTGGAATTCAAGTGCATGTGGATGATCCTCATTATCATCATGAGAGTTTCAAGCCCTATCGCCTTTTTTCGGTACTGTTCAAAGCAATTCGAGTCCTCCACCCAGATTACGCAATTTGGCGAAACTTTCCGTATGAATATGAGTACGATCGCCTCGCTATTGATTTGATTAGTGGGGGTGAGTTCCTCAGGAAGTGGGTCGACGACCCAAATTCTCGAGTGTCTGACTTTGAGGCTCGGGTCAGGCCTGAGGAAAAGTTCTGGGAGCAGGAGCGGAAGCCTTTCTTGCTCTATTAGACCTGATATTTGGTCCTCCGATTGCATGGGTACCCAACGACGACTGGGGGTCCCATGAAACTTTTTCATTTCTACCGTTCCGAGGACCAAAGCGGAGTCAGCGGCACTGGTTTAGTGGCCGAGGGTGTTCAGTTAACCAATGGTTGGTGCGTACTTCGATGGATCTCTAGGCACTCTAGCCTCTGCTTTTATCAGACTCTAGATCAGGTCAGAGCGATTCACAGTCACGGAGGAAAAACAGAAATCTTGGTTCATGAGGTGGCACCGCTTCCGATACGAATTACTAAAACAGGAATCAAGCGTTTTGAGATTCTAATGCAGATCATCGAAGAGGCTTCCCGACTGACGGTTGTTGCTGAAGAGCGTCAAAAGAGCGAGATTCAGGTAGAGATTTCGACCCAAAAGCTTAGGGAACTAGTTGATTTACTAGAGCAAGATATTGTTGTGCATAAACGCCGCTCTGCATAGGACGATAGTTCTTTTTTTAAATCAAAATTAAACAACATAGATTTGACACGTTCCTCCGTATTGGATATTCGCTTAGCTCGGGGAATTAGGTTTTTTAGGCGGGGGGCGGGGTATGAATTTTTTGCTGGGTGCGAGAGTACTAGGTGTGACGCGGGGAGGATCTGTGTTTCTTTGCGTGATATCAGCTCTCCTTTTAGCTAGTTGCAAAAGTAAGTTTGTCACGGGCCATTTTAGCGGTAATTTAACTACTTTCTCTGCCTCAGTTTTGAGCCATTCCGCGAGTCAAAAAGAAACTCTGGTCGATATTGAAATCGTATCTCAGGGCCGAAAGTCGGGAGTTGTTTTTATTCGAGATGAGCAAAAATGTCCTCTCTATCACTTTAATGTGAAGCATGTTCAGCGGGGAGTTTATCAGCTGACGTTGCCATTTTTGAATTCCAAGGTCATCCACCTCAAAAAAAAGGGGAATTGTTATCTCAGTGAGTTGCCCATCCGAGCTGATGTTTGTTTTAGCGACAAAGAGTTTGTATTGAATTTGAATGACTCTGAAAATCGCAAGTACCTAAAAATTTCAGCGACTCCGTTTCAGATTCGAGGGCCTTATGAGATTGAAGACGCACGTAAATTTTCGCTGAGTGAGGCAGTTGATCTAGCTCTCGAACAGAATCTCGATGCACGAGTGGAGTATGAAAAAATGACCCAGGCTGCTCTCCGCGCAAAAGCCGCTTGGTTGTCGCTTTTTCCTCGTCTCAGTGTTCGATGTGGAATGCCGCTTAGAGCGCTGCCTGATCCAATGGGCTTTGCAATTACGACAGTAATTACTTCATTAGGTGATTTTTTTCCAGTTTTTCTGCCATCTCGATGGTTTAAGGCGTATTCGAGTTCTGCGTTAGGCGAGGCAGAACGGGTAGCATTTCGGGCGATGCGGGCCAATTTGGCTACTCAGATTGAGGGGGTTGCTCATGTTTTGGATCAGCAGTCTCGGATTCATGAAGAGTATCAAAGACTCATTCGGCTTTTGGATGAGAGCCGACCTCGATTTTTATCTCATGTCGAGTCCAAGGCACTTTCCATGGAAAAATTTAAAGACTTTGAACAGATGATTGAAGAGCTTAAGTTGGAGGAAATTCGAGTTAAAGAGAGTTATCTTGCGACTAAACGTGCTCTTGCCAGTATGATCGGTTTAAGAAATCCAGATGGCATAGTGTCCTTAGATTCTGGAGTCGGAGATGTCTCCATTAGCAGTGCCATGCCTTTGCAGAGAGAAGAGATTTTGAAGGTAGCGCGTGGGCGATCTTTCGAGCTTGAGCAGATTCAACACCTCATTCAGTCGGCGAGGTATGATCAGCGCAGTCACTGGTGGTTGGGTCTCGATTCGACCGGCGATGCAAGCTATTCATTCGGGCCTGCATTACCGACATTGATCGCGGTCGATCAGTCGAAAATTCGTGAGCTTGAGGTGATGGCAAGTAAAGTGGATCATGACCTAGCTCAAAGAGTTTACGAGCTGGTCGAGGCTCATAATTCGGATTTACAAGTCCATGCATCTGCTTTGGATGTTTTGAGAGGGTCTCAAGAATCCTTGGCTGAGTTGATTCGATTAGCCTCGCTAGATGGTAGCCTCAATCCAGATGCAGTGGTGAGTAAAACTCAGAGACTTTTGAGGAACCTCGCTCGGTATGAGTCTATTTTTACGGACTTTCGGGTGTCACGGTCCAGGATTGATCGCCTTCTGCTTCGTGGCGTGTACGAGAGACTTTTACCAAAACCGAGTGTGGATGCCCGGTCGGTGAGGACGATTTAAAATGGCCTTGTTTTGAGCGGTTGGAGATTGAATAGGACGTCGTGAAGACATCGACGTTTTCGGTTAAAGAATCCGAGCACAAGCCCAACCCCGATGAGAGCACTAGGGATGAAGAGAATCGCTCTGAGTAGGATTTTTGTTCGAGATCCGCGCAAAACTAAGCTGAATAGGGATTTTCCCAGGCTCGAACGAAAGAGAACTTCCTGGATGGTAACCAGAAACCAGTTCAGACCCAGTAATGCGACTGCGAAAATAGGGATCATGGTCGTATCGAGCAGAATGCGAGGGTCAACTTCGTTGAGCCAGAATGTGAGGCCGACGATGCCGCTTAGTAACGAGGTGTGAGCCAGTAGGTCGAGGGTATAGGCTGCCCCACGAACAAACAAATAAGACACCCCCAGTTTTTCAGTTTCAGGTTTGATCCCGGCAAGGGTGGGTTTCGGTGGAGTGGGTGTCTGACGGGCTTGAGTTTGAGTCTGAGGCGCTGTTCTGACTTCAGGGACACGCTGGGGCGTTGGGCTTTTGGGCTTTTGCTGAGGTGCGTAGGGCAGTCCGTCTGAAAAGGGGTGGAACCCCACTCCGGAGTGCAAAGGGCGAAATGAAACATCGGTGTTTTGGTTCCGATGAGGACCTAGATCTGATTGCATTGAAAATCCCCTCCCGACTCTTTCAGAATACCGCAATGGGATGGTGTATTGTCCAATGCTTTTTTTTCAACTAGAATGCAGCATGAGCAAATTATCTCGATCGATACTGGACAAAATTCGTCCTGCCAGTGAGTTGGAAAAACAATTCGGGCTCGGGTCTTCTCGATCCGTTCAGGTGGTCTTCACTAATGGGTGTTTTGATATCCTCCATAAGGGGCACGTGACTTACTTGGAGGAGGCACGAAACCTCGGAGACCTTCTGATTGTGGGGGTCAATTCTGACGATTCAGTTCGTCGGCTAAAGGGACCTGAAAGGCCCTTGAACTCAACCCAGGATCGCCTAGAAGTTCTCGCATCGCTTGAGTCAGTTGACTATGTCACTTGGTTTGAAGAAGACACTCCAATTGAGCTGATTCAAAAAATTCGGCCAGATTGTCTAGCAAAGGGTGGGGATTGGAAAATCGAGCAAATTGTAGGATCAACTGAGGTGATGGGCTGGGGTGGCACTGTCCGTTCGATCCCTTTTGTAGAGGGTCGTAGCACCACCCGCCTCATCGAAAAGGCGCGGAAAAAGGCTACTTAGTACCGCGAATCATCCGGTCAAAAAATGCAATGGATGCTAGTCCTAGGCCGTAAGCAAAGCAAACAGGGAGAGCAGGGCCAGCAGGGATCCTAGCGGCGTAGATCACTTTGAAGGATGGGAGGAACAAATTCCAGATAAAGATCCAGGTGAATGCGCCCCAGGCGAGTCCCATCATTAAAAGGGCTGAAACTGAATTGGTCGCTGTGAAGTGAGCAAAAATAACACCCCAAAACACGGCCAACACTTCGATGAAAAATGCTCCAGCAACCACGCCTTGCATGGATTGGAGATCAGTAGCTGCTGCCCCCAAAAGTGGAGTGCCCATGAGCTTGATCGGAAAGTAGGGGTCCCAGCCAAGAGCGGATGAAACGCCCACAGCAACGAGCATGGCTAAAAGGCCAGCAAATATTCCACCTAAAATTCCTGCAATCCATCGAATGGGATCACGACGTAGCCAAGTTTCAACTAGATTGTATTCCATATAAACTCCGTATAACACCGCAGGCGAACTGAGAAAACAACAAACGCCTAATTTTCACGGGCGCTCAGGCTTGCTGAGGACTCGTTCTTTTTTTGAAGGTGCGTTCTTTTCTCTGCTGTCTACGGACCAATTGATCCTGCACAGGGCCGAAGAGGATAATTCCTACTCCTGCACTTAAAATGAGAGGGAGCACTAAGACAAAAAAGTTTTTCGAGTTTTGAAGCGGTGCTGACAAGCTGACAGCCAATCCTACATAGAGGAGCGTTAGGACGGTCCAGGTTTTGATTGCTCCGTGAAGGGGTATTTTTTTGAACCAGGCCAATTTCTCGATCTGAAGGCTGCCCAGGAGAGCTACAAATATGGACAGATTTGACGTGACAACGCAGAGAAGGATGGTTGGCCAATCCAAGTGGAGAATTTCAAGGCCTGCGGCAAGTGATAAAAGAGTTCCGAGTATTGCGTTAAAAATAGCTGCTTTCATTTCAGCTCTTATACCTGGTTTGTCGACCAAGTTCCATTGACTCTTTACGCCGGCTTCGATAACAGGGGGGGGAGTGACTAGCGAATGACTTTAGTAGTTGATTTTAATAGTCATGTAGTCCCGGTTCTTTTCAAAACAGGGTTGTTGAACGAGGAGCAAGGAAGACTTATCCTAGGAGAGAATGCTGCTAAACTCCTTCATCTTGAATCCGCTGCCGAAGTCTCTCACATTTCTCATGCTTCGTTTCGTGTGTGATCTCCCGCCAGGGGGGTGCTGACGTGGAATTTGCTAAATTGACGGCCTCTCAGTTGGAGTTTTTGCCTCGAGATCGGACTGTGTTTTTTTTCCCAGTGGGCCCGATGGAAGACCACGGTCCGCACCTGCCCCTCGGAATGGATCTTGAGGAGGCTGAGAGGCTCTGCTTTCTTGCGGTCCAGCACCTGGAACAAGAGATGCCCGACTGGAAAGGTATCGTTATGCCCAAGGCTCCCCTTGGAATTGATTCCTTTACGACTCGAATTGCGATCACTGTCCGATCCCACGTTTTGCGAGATTGGTTGGTGGATGCCTGTGAGTCTCTTTCTCGCCTGGGTTTTTTACATTTTGCATGTTTCTCAGGGAATCTTGGACCCCGCCAGCTCACTGCGATCGAAGATGCGGGCTGGATTATCCGACGAGGAACCCGGGTTTTTCGACTTCCTGGGATTCTGCACTTTGGCACTCGTCCTACTCTGATCTCTGTGAGTTCCGCTCTTGTGAAAAGCAAAGATCTTTTTCAATCACCGCTCTGGTTAGATGGCAAAGAGCATGGAGGGGAGCGGGATACTTCGGTTGCTTTGGCTCTTTTTGCAGGTGATGTAGAACCGACTTATCAGTCGTTGCCTCCGATCGATCGAAATCCGTCTTTTTTTGGGCGTCTCCGAGACCGCTGGAAACATCAGCAAAACTCCTACTGGGGTGATCCCTCTGCTGCTACTGTAGAGGCAGGGGGGAAGTACCTCATTGGAACTATCGATGATGTTTTTCCTAAAATGCGGGCAGTTTGGGAAGGACGCAATCCCAAGTTTTTATTTAAGTCCTGGTACTCGATCGTTCCAATGAACAAGAGCTTCTTCAAAGCCTGGCTCTTAGTGGCGCTGCTTTGTATTCTTGCTATGGCTTGGTTTGCGATGAGTTATTTAAGATTTGAATTTTAGTACCGTGCGCGAGCGCCTCAAAAGTCTCCCCCAATCCAAATCCCGGTTCTTTGGGTGCGATGAACTTCGGTCCCGTGCACCGGATTGCCTCGCTCCACGGATGACTCTCGTAGGCGTGCTGCGAGAGGAGTCCTGCTGTCTCTACAAGGACAGTCCCTCTCTGTGCTGCTTGAGCTGCGCTCCAGGCTGCGCAAATCTGACCCAAAGGGTGATCCATAGAGCTGGTGAAAACAACGCTAGCTCCGATTTTTTGAGCTAGAGCGCAAATTTGCTCAGGATTTTGAGATGCCGGTTTGATGACCAAGACATCGACTTGGGCTTGTTCAATCCTTGGAAGCTCCTGAGGCTCGATTCGATCTAAAGCGAGTCTGACCTTCCATGTTTTACTTAGGTTTTCCCAAGTTTGGAGATCAAAAGGAATCGGGTCTTCTAGGAAATCAATCCGATCGACGGCTTGATTGAGTCCATTTAAAAAAGTGTGCATGCTCTCTAAATTCAAAGACGAATTAAAGTCGAGTCTCCACTTGAGTCCCAGAGTTTTTACAAGCGGGTCTAAGTTTTTAATGATTCTGATTTCTTGATCAGGACTTTTACCCACTTTAGCCTTGATTAATTGAAAGCCTGCTTTTGCTGCTGCGATCAACTCAGCCTCTTTGAGGCTTTCTAATTGTGTCACAAGAAGATGACTGGGAGGAATAGTTAGTCCTTCAAAAAGCGAAACTCCCTTTCTTCTCGCTTGAGCGTCTTGATGGGCAAAAAAAATGGATCGCTCAGTGATGGGTGTGAGGTGTCCTGTATTTAGAGACTCAAGTTGCGCCTCCAGCGGTGCATCCCCAAGTTCTGGCCAGGGAAAGCAATCCGCGTATCCTAAACCTATGCCTGGAAAATCGGCTCGCAAGAGGCATCCCTGCCTCGGAGTCGCTAGCGACCTGCTATTGGGGGCAGAGCGGGGGGTGAGCGTATAACGATGAATTTGAATCAGTCTGGGTAGCAAGATTTTCACCCTAAGAGGTATTCAAAGTCCGCCTGACTGAGTCGCGAATCAGAAAGCGAGAGGTCCTTATCATTTTCAGTCGATGTAAAGAGGGCATTGAATTTCGCGGATTTTCGCTCTTTGAGGATTTCGATTTTTTCCTCTACCGATTCCTTCATTAAGTACCGGTACACCTGGACGGGTTTTTGCTGACCAATTCGGTGGGCACGGTCGGTTGCTTGGTTTTCGACCGCTGGGTTCCACCAGGGTTCTAGGTGAAAAACGTAACTGGCTTTGACCAGGTTGAGTCCTACTCCCCCAGTTTTCAGTGTCATCAGCAGGACTGAGCCTTTGGGTTCCGCCTGAAACTCCCTAAGCATTCGCTCTCGTTCGGGGCGCGAGGTGCCGCCGTGAAGCGAATAGTGAGGGATTTTATGAAGGCTGAGTTCTTTCTTAATTCGCTCAAAAGTATGGATGAACTGAGTAAAAACAAGAGCGCTTTCACCACTTTCAGTGATCTCCTGGAGGGCCTCCATGAGTACACCGATCTTTGGCGGTCGCTCTGAATATTTTACGTTTGGAATTGAACCCGGGTCAGAGCAAGCCTGCCGCAGGCGAAGTAAGGCAGTGAGCATGAGAAGCTGACTTCTTGCTTCTCCATCGGTGATAATTGAGCCCTTAACTTTTTCGTTCCACGAAAGAGCGATATCTCGATAAATTTTTTCCTGCTTTTGTTCAAACGGGAGCTTTACCGTGCTCTCAACCTTAGGAGGGAGTTCTTTAAGTATTTCTGACTTAGTCCTTCGCAAAACCAGCGGCTTAGCCTTGAGCTTGAGGTATTTTACTTCGGCCGGATCAAGAGAGTCGGGGTTCACGAATTTTTCTCTGAAGTCGGATAGTTCGCCTAGGCTCCCTGATACAGCAAGATCAAGCAAGGAATAGAATTCTCCCAAGTGATTCTCAAGCGGGGTTCCCGTCAGGCAGAGTTTGAATCGGGCTGAAATACTTCGCGATGCAGTGGTTCGTTTGGATGTAATATTTTTTAAGTTCTGCGCTTCGTCAAAAACTAAGATGTTCCACTTATGCTTTTCAAAGAAGTCTTGGTGCTCTGTGAATAAGCCATACGTGCAAATGAGCGCATGTTGGGGTTCAATGGACATCCAATCTTGGATTTCTGCCTTGGATTTACTTTGAAACGTTTTGATAGGAATTTTAGGCGTAAATCGAGCTGTTTCACTCATCCAATTGTAAGTCAGAGAGGTGGGAACCACGATGAGCGTTGAGCCCATTTTTCCCTGAGCGCGCAGACATTCCAAAAATGCCAGAGTTTGAATTGTTTTTCCTAGACCCATATCATCGGCTAGAATTCCGCCGAGACCGAGCTCATAAATATCAATTAACCAGCGGACTCCGGCTTTTTGGTACGGCTTGAGTTCAGCTTGGAGGGAGCTCGGCGTTTGAATAGGCTCACGGGGCTGATCTAGGCTGTCGTAGAATTGACAAATTTCTTCCCAGCGTTTGCCGCCCTTCACTGCGACGCCAGTGGACCTGAGAGCTAACATTTCCAGAGTCTGACTCTTGGCAACTCGTAGAAAGGTGTCTTGGGATCTGCGACGATTTGCGAGCGATTGACCGCCTTGGATCTTCGTCCAGAACGCTTCCAGTCGTTTGACATTGGGGAGATTTTTATTCTGGATGAGATAAATTTTTCCCTGAAATTCAATCACTCCTTCTCGCGAGAGGCGTTCGAGACTGTCAGTTCCAATTTCCTGTCCCTTGAAAAAGAATTTAGGATGAAGTTCGAACCAATCAATCTCTCCAGATTGATTGGGATCATCGGACTTTTCAACTAGGTTGAATTCTGGCTTAAAGTCCTGAATGTCCATCTCATTGAGCGGTAAGCCGTCGTAGGTAATTTGGATGCCCGAAGGTCTCAATGGAAGGAGCGCTTGAAGCGTTTGCTGGGCGTTCAGCCATGGTCCGATGGGTGAGTAGACTTGGGCGTCTGTTCCAGGGCGAACGGGTTCCATCTCCGGATCGATTACGTAGAGTTGGAGATCGCGGAAGGGTTCCTGTCCCGTAAAAGAGGGAAAAGCTCCGGTCCTGAGTTTTAAAAAACACTGGCCACGACTCCTCATTGCTAAGCTGGACAAAAGTCCTTCAAAGAGCTGAAAAATTGTCCGTGTACCGCCTTGGAGGCAGAGCTCACCTTGGGCAGTAAAAACGCTCTCTTGATCTTGATCAAGAAGGGCGGTCCAGTTCGCCAAGGTTCGTTTGATGAGGTCGATAACGTTTCGAGAGCAAAGTCGGTCGATTGGGGGAGCTGGTGAAAGCTCAAAAAAACCTGCTTTTTTCTCAATTTCGAAAAGAAGGATTCCGAGTTTTTCCAGCAAGTGCTCGATGAATTCGGGGCCAGACTTAAGAGTTTTTCCGTCGAATGATTTTTTCCCTAGGCTGAAACTCAAAAACTCCAACAAGATGCAATGAAAAATCCCAGCGTGTTTTAGAACTTTAAGGTCTCGGTCACGTCTCTGGCCTTTGCGATCTTGAGCAAAGATTCGATGATCTTTCCCTGTGGTTGCTCCGATTCCACCCTCGAGGCCATTTGCAAAAATTTGGGCGATGAGGGGTAGGTTCCAGACCTGAGTTTTCTGGTCGCCAAAATTAAATTCGCGAGAGAATGAAAATTTTCCGCTCTTCTCCAGATTGACCGACCCAAGAATCTGTGAATTTGAAAGTGTTGTGCGAGCTGTATGGATAATCTGTGGGTAGTCCCGATTGATGAGTTGCTCGTTGATTTGTCGGACCATCTTCTGGATTTTCTGATGTCCGTGAACTTCAAAACTCATGGGGAGTGTGGGCATGGATGGCCATAGCATGGCATCTTCTCCCAACATCTGAAATAATCCGAGTTCAAGGCACTTCCTATAAGGATGAAAAAGGACTGAGCCTTTTTCAGCATTGATCTCCAGGTTTTCAAAAATAATTCCACCCGGCTTGTACGGCGAATGCTGAAAGGTGAGACGAGCTGCACCTGGGTCGGATTGTTGCGATGAACTAGAGGGGGCTTGAAATGGACTTTGAGTAGCTTCGAGAGTCCATCGGGATTTGAGCTCGAGGAGCACGTCGAACTCTTGAATAGCACATGCACGACGAGGAACTTCTGCATCAGCACTCAGCGCTATCCAGAGTTCTAATGGGTCTTCAGGGGGTCGTTTTTTTGCATTTGCTTGTGCTTCAAAAAGAATAGAAAGGAGGCATTGTTCCACGGATTTTAAGTGGCCCCAAAGGGTGACTCGAGATTCTGGGAACAGATGAAGCCAAGGTGCCTGGAGGACCAAAGAGTGAGTTTTGGAAAGAAGGGGTAAAAGCTGAGTTGAAATTCTTAAAGAATAAGGATGATACAGGATCTCTCGAGCTGTAATGACCACGCCGTCTGAAAAAACATACTGGATGCAGTTTTCGAGTTCCTCTGACGGCGATCGGGACCAAGGCCCCTCGTGGTGGGTGGGCGAGCTCCCGAACAGAGTGGGGACATCCTGGAAAGAGATCCCCGATCTTACTAGAAATGAGCTGAGGTCCTCCAAAGCCGGTCGCTTCCCGGCTGGGAGTTCATGGGTAAAGGTGCCGGATAGCACCTCGTCTGACGGGCTCTCCAGGTTGAGATACCGAAGAGGCCCAGGACAAAATACGATAGAGGCCAGCCTTGGCATGGCTAGCGGGTGCTTTGGATTGATTCCCATGAGTGCGGTTGAACCCGTATTTGAAAGTTTTTCAAGAAGCTCCAGTATATCGGAATTAAGTGGTAGGTTCAACGAGAATGGACGGCAGGTCCGGTTTATAGAAAGGTTCTTCCATGCGTAAGCGACTTTTATGTCCGATTCTTCCTCTTCCAGGTCAAAGGGTTTTACTTCCAGAAAACGAAGGGAACCATGCCCAGCGGGTCCTTCGTCTCAGGAGCGGCGAGGAGGTGGAGGCTCTCGATGGCAAGGGGCACCATATCGTGGGTCGACTTCAAATGAGCGACCTCGGGGTTCACCTCGAATATGTGAGTCTGATCCAGGACGATGATCGAAAGAGAGGGGGGCTAGCGGTGGTGCCTGTTGTGCTAGAGATGGCAATCCTCAAGGGTGAAGCCATGGAGTGGGTAGTTGAAAAAGCCACGGAGTTGGGGGTTCGTAGTCTGACGCCCGTAGTGACTGATCACACTGTGATTCAGATTAAAAACAAAGGGCCTGAGTTTTTTCAGGAAAGATGGCAGAAAATTGCTGACCAGGCTCTCAAGCAATGTGGGCGCCTCCAAGGACTTAAGGTTGGGGTTCCTCTCGCTTTGACTGATCTCTTGAAAACTCGATTGAATTCGACCCAGAGTGGTCGAGTTTGGTGTGATGAACAAAAAGCTCAAGGAGGATCATCGAGTCTTGCAGAGTGGATTTTAAAGAATCCATTGAGCCCGACTCATGAAGTGAGGATTTTGATTGGGCCTGAGGGGGGATGGAGTCAAAATGAACGTGCCCTTCTTGAGAAACTTTCGTCGGAGTCTGGACAGGATGCGATTCCCTTGAGTTTGGGACCATTGGTTTTGCGGGCGGAGACGGCAGCTTTAGTGACGATGAGTTTAATTTCTTCTTTTATGCGTGCCCGAACTTAAAGTTTAGTTTACTCTTTTCTAATCAATCCTAAAAGGAAGAGTATGCCGAATTCGAAGAAGCAGTCCTTGGCTTTACTTGGGTTTTTTCTAGCTTTGACTCAGTTCCCTATTTGGGCTGACGGGGGAAAAGAAGAAAAATCGTTAGACCTCTCAAAATGGGACACTCCGGTTGCGGATTCTTTGAAAAAAAATGTCGAGTTTTGGATTCAGGTCAACAGCCAGTACTCAAATGAACAAGGTCTGATTCATGATTCGGATGACGTGAGTCATATCTACTCCGTATTAAATCTCAAGAAGTCCAAGAAGCGAGGTTCTGACTCAATTCGGCGAGAGAAGGCTAAATGGCGAAAAGTTTTGCTTTCGGTACATCGAAAGCAGGCTACACCCGAAAAGTTTTCTGCAGATGAAAAGCGGATTTTTGAAATGTTTAAGGACACTGAAGAGCCTAATAAGTTCTTGAACGCAGCCCATCGAAAGCGCCTGCGGTTTCAGCGTGGACAGAGGGACTCTTTTTTGAGCGGTCTGGGGCAGTCCGGAAAATACCTTCATAGAATGGAGGCTACTTTTGCTCAAGCTGGGCTCCCCGTTGAGCTGACTCGTCTTCCATTTGTGGAGAGTAGCTTCAATTTAAAGGCCAGGTCAAAAGTGGGGGCTAGCGGGATTTTTCAGTTTATGAAATCGACCGCACGTCTTTTTTTGCGGGTGGATGATCAAGTGGACGAACGTAACGACCCTCTTCGTGCCTCGGAGGCTGCTGCACAACTTCTTAAGTTGAATTTTCAATCTCTTGGGAATTGGCCGCTTGCTGTGACTGCCTATAATCATGGCCGAAAAGCCCTGATGAGAGCTGTCAGGCGAGTCGGATCAGACCGATTGGAAGATTTGATCGGAGGGTATACTGGGAGGTCGTTCGGATTTGCGAGTCGCAATTTTTATCCTGAGCTGGTTGCTTTAGTTGAACTTGAGAAAAACCCCTCAAAGTATTTTAATTCATCCGAAATTGAGCGTGCCCCGGAACTGCTTTTTTATGAGGTAAAGCTCTCTCGGGATACTCAGCTTGCCCAGCTCATGAAGGCCTTCGGTGTGACCATTCAGGAGATGCGGGAGTTCAATCCAGGATTATCAGAAGACATTTTTCTCAAGAAAATACCGCTGCCGGTGGGTTACCGTCTCAGGATGAAAAGGACAGTCGCAGAATCTGAAGAAACATTAACGCGGCAGTTTTTTGAAAAATTCGATTCCTTAGTGAAATCTCCTCAAGGAGACGGCGCGCCCAGCATTAAAATGTGATAGAGGAAACAGCGAGGTAAGAATTTCATGTTTTTGGTTGGCATTGCTGGTGGCTCTGGTTCAGGTAAAACGACATTTGCTAAGAAAATTTTACAAAAGCTCGACCCGAGCTTGTCTTCTTCTGTAGCACTTCTTCACCAGGATTCTTATTATTTGCCCTCTCCTCCGAATCACCTCAAGGTCCATGGTGAGGGGAATTTCGACCATCCTATGGCATTTGATTGGGCGCTCTTGAAAGAACACTTGGCTGCTCTCAAGCGCGGAGAGCGAGTGGATTCGCCGATTTACGATTTCCGTGAAAATGGCAGAACGGCTGAGGTTGAGTCGGTGGGCCCCTGCGGCGCCATTTTGATGGAGGGGATCTTCACCCTTTGGGATGCCGAGATCCGCAATCTTTTTGATTTAAAAATTTATCTGAACGTCGAGGCTGATATTCGATTCATTCGACGGCTCCACCGAGACGTGCGCGAACGCGGTAGGTCTTTGGATAATATCATTCGTCAGTACTACGATACCGTTCGCCCCATGCACCGAGAGTTCCTCGAACCTACCCGTCAGTACGCTGATATTGTGGTGGGCGAAGAAACAGACGTGGCTGCTGATGTAGTTGCTGCGCGGGTTGCTGAAATTACAATCGCCCGCAAAGTGGAGGAATCAATCCGTTGAGTGGACTAAAAATCATACCCCTGGGGGGGTTAGGTGAAATCGGGATGAACTGCATGGTCCTGGAGTATCAGGACGAAATCGTGGTCGTTGACTGCGGAATTTTGTTCTCTGATTTGGATCATTTCGGAGTCGAGTTTGTCATTCCTGACTTCACGTACCTCAAGCAAAGAAAAGACAAAATTAAGGCATTCCTGATCACGCACGGTCATGAAGATCACATCGGTGCCTTGCCCTTGGCAATCAAAGCCGGGATTCATGCGCCGATCTATGCGTCTGCTTTTTCTTCGTTGCTGATCAGGGAAAAACTCAAAGAGCATGGTTTAGAAGATCGTGTTGAGATTCGGACGTTTAAGCCCGAAGAGGAATTTGGTTTTAACCAGTTTCAAATTAAATCGGTCTCGGTCAATCACAGCATTGTCGATTCAATGGCTTTTTTGATTCAGACTCCAGTGGGGAAAGTCATTCATACGGGTGATTTTAAAATTGATCCGACCCCATTTTTTGGTGAGAAAATCAATCTCGACCTGTTTTCTAAAGCGGGTGACGAAGGCGTTCTTTTGCTTATGTCCGACTCGACTAATGTTGAGCGACACGAGCACAGCATGAGCGAGCAAGTCATTTATCAAAAGTTTGAACAGCTTTTCGCAGCTGCTGAAGGCTTGACGATTGTCTCGATGTTTGCCTCGAATTTAGGGCGAATGGGGCAAGTGTTTGATATCGCCCGTAAGCTCGATAAGAAAATTGCTCTCGCTGGGCGAACGATGGAGCAAAATATTCGTTTGGGGCTGGAGGCTGGATACATTAAAGGTGCTGAGCGCCAGATCATTAGCCTCGATGATTTAGACTCCTATCCAAGAGATCAGGTGATCGTCCTTTCGACCGGCAGCCAGGGAGAACACAGATCTGCGTTGACTCGCATTTCTCAGGGTGAGCACGGCCAAATTCAACTTCAGCAGGGCGATTTGGTTTTGATGAGTTCGAAGTTCATTCCAGGCAACGAAAAGGCGATTGGTAAGATGATCAATCAGCTCTTCAAACAAGGTGCTGAAGTCCTCTACGAGGCCGTGCACGATATTCATGTTTCGGGACATGCAACGAGGCCCGAATTGAAAGTCATGCTTCAGTGCGTGAGGCCTAAATTTTTCATTCCTATTCATGGGGAATACCGCCACTTGGTGCATCATGCCGCACTTGCCAAGGAATCAGGCGTTGCTCCTGAGCACGTGGTGATCGTAAATAATGGAGACGTCGTTGAACTCACTCCCGACAGTTGTCGGGTAACGGAGCACCTCGAAGAGACGCGTGTTTTGGTCGAAGGGCGAGAAGGGAATGACATTTCCAAGCTCGTTCTAAAAGATCGTCGACAAATGGGTGAGAAGGGTGTGGTTTTCTCTCTGATGGTGAGAAACGCCGAAAGCCGTCGGATTATTTCAGGCCCTGAAATTATTTCGAGAGGTTTGACCCATGAGAGCCGTGAGGGCTGGGTGGTTGAAGAGGCGAAGAAAATCGTTCAGAAGGTCATCTCTGACTACGACCGAGCCATCGGAAACCGTGGGCCAGAGATGGACCTTCAAGAAACGATTCGGATCGAGTTGCGTCGGTTTTTTAACCAAAATATCGGCAAAAAACCCGTTGTACTCCCCATTATCCTCGATCTTTAGTGAACTAGAACTGCGAGCCTGGCTGAACGTAGTTGGGCAGCCAGTTTGTTTCAGAGCCAGTGTCTAGGACTTGGTACGGATTGCCTGATACGTTGAGTAGGTAGAGGCACGGCTGTAAGTTGTCCTTGAAGACTTTGTCAATGATCCCTTGGCCAGGGTAAAAGCCTCCGCCTTCCATCCCACTCGGTGAGAGTTCAAAGGTGAATGAGAAAATCCCCAACTCGCCGTAAGCCCAATCGGTGGTGTCGCCGGTGGAGATATAGAGGTCACTGGATTGCTGGGGTTTGTAGTGATTCCACTTCGCCATCGTTGTGGCCATTTTTTGGTAGGCCCTGAGGTCCTCAGTTTTGCTAATCCCGTCATAGCTATAGCCCCAAGGGTAGAGGATCAACTCGCTAAAAGTGTGAAATGAAAGCAGGACTTTCAGATTGATGTGACTTTTCACGAAGTCCCGAATGGCCTGGGTTTCGGGTTCAGAGAACGGTGCAGGTCCAAGGTAAGTCTCTGCTGACGAGTCATTTTCAGCTCCTTCAGTTCCCCAGTGATACGAATAGTTTCGGTTGAGATCGACACCGAAGGTTCCATCACCATTATCGCGGCGATTTTTTCGCCACCACTTGTAACGCCCAGCGGAGACATCGAATTCAGCGCCGTCTGGGTTAACCATTGGGATAATCCAAACGTCACGGTTCTCCAAAAGCTGAGAAATTGCCGTGTCGTTTCTATGTTCTGCTAGGTATTTCGCATACATGAGTGGGACTTCGACACTCACGTGTTCTCGTGCGTGGTGGTTGCCCATGTAAACGATGCCTGGTTTATTGCTGATGCCCTGGTTCAGGGAGTCAGGTGAAGTATTGAAATGAATCGCCCAAAGATCACGCCCTTCTAAACTCTTGCCAATGGAGACTAGGGAGATCAAATCAGGGTTTTTACTTTGGAGATTACGAATCTCAGTCAGCATCCGATTGTAGTTATGAAAGTGTGAATCATTTGATGGGAAATCAAATAGTCTTTCATGTCCACCTCGGCTGGTTTTATAGTCATAATTGCCGATGATCTGAAATCCTTGGTCATGGAGTTTTGTAATTTGTTTGAAGTTGGCAAATGCCCAAACACTGTCAGATCGAACCGCTTCTACGCTTGCCCCCGTTTTTGCAATGGTCGTGCGTTCTTCCTTGTTCTTGGCACCGATTTGAATGAATCTCAATTCCGAGTCGTCCTTGACATCCTGTGGCAACGCGTGTGCTGAGTGATCCCAGATCCCTACTATCAGAGCCGAAACTGCCGCGCCCAAAGCCCAGCTTTTTCTTTTTATGCCTCTATTCATTTTAATTTCCCCCTATCGATTGAACGATGAACCATCAGGTTAAGAGGTCCTGAGCCCCAAAGCAACCGGCAAGTTCTATACCTGATTAAAATACTAAAGTTATAGCCGTGCAGTCCGATAGGTCAATTGAAGCGAGGAAAGACAAATGGCAAAGGGACACGAAGGTACAGAAAAGATCGAAAAAACTAAGGAAACTGCAGTGCCGCACGATAAAAAGGCGGAATCGGCTAAGCCACAAAAAATGGCTAAAGGGCACACCCCCATGCCGGAAGGCTGCCACTCCTGGGGCTGTAAGCATAAAGCCCATCGTTTTAATTTTTGCAGTGAACACTATGAACATTTTAAATTTGGATTAATTAAAAAAACTGGCGAGCCGGTTTCGGATTATGAGAAAAAGTTTGGGCATTATCAGGCATACGTAGCTAAACTCAAAGCCTCAAAAGTTGCGTAGATCGAATCTACGCTGAAGCGCTGTACCCACCACCTCCTCAGGGGAGCTCCAGGCCTTTACCAAGGACTCGGGGCTCCCTTTCTTTTTGTACTGGCGGACAGCTGGTATTCTTGGGGTCTGGAGGATCTGGAAAAAATTCTCTCTTTCGTGTATAAGAAGTGGAATGTTGACCGTATCGGAAGAGCAGTTTAAAAAAAATTCAACTACAACAGTTGTTGTTGGCATGTCAGGGGGCGTCGACTCTTCAGTCACTGCTTTGGTTCTGAAAAAGCAGGGCTACCAAGTCGTGGGACTTTTCATGAAGAACTGGGAGGAAAAAGACGAAAATGGAGTTTGTCGGTCCTCCTTCGAATACGAAGATGTGGTTAAGGTTTGTCAAAAAATCGATATTCCTTACTATTCGGTCGAGTTTGTAAAAGAATACTGGGATCATGTTTTCACTCATTTCCTGGCAGAATATGCAGCAGGATACACGCCCAATCCCGACATTCTCTGTAACCGTGAAATTAAGTTTAATGTCTTTCTCAAGAAAGCCCTGAGTTTGGGAGCTGATTATTTGGCAACCGGACACTATGCTCAGAATGTCATCAAAGAGGGGCAAAATCTGCTAGTGAAGGGCAAGGATCAGGGTAAGGATCAGTCTTATTTTCTTTACACCTTAAAGAAAGAAACGCTTGCTCAAGTACTCTTTCCGATTGGTCAAATCGAGAAGCCCATCGTTCGAGCCATTGCTAAAGAGTATGACCTTGCTACTCATTCAAAAAAAGATAGTACGGGGATCTGCTTCATCGGCGAGAGAAATTTTAAAAAGTTCTTGAGTCAATACTTACAAGCACAGCCTGGAGTCATTGAAACTCTGGATGGTAAAAAAGTGGGTGAGCATTCAGGTGTGGTCTACTACACCTTGGGCCAGCGTAAAGGTCTGGGCTTGGGTGGCGAGGGTGAATCCTGGTATGTAGTTGCCAAGGATTTAAAGCGAAACGTTCTTTATGCAGAGCGAGGAGAGAAGCATCCTGCACTCTATACGGATTATCTGATCGCCAACGAGCTGACTTGGGTGGCAGGTACTCCTCCAAGCTCATTCCCTTTTCGATGTAAGGCTAAGACACGGTATCGCCAATCCGATCAGCCTTGTACGGTGAGCTGGATTGAGACCTCTGACGGAAGTGAACGAGTCAAGGTTGACTTTGACCTTCCGCAACGCTCAGTGACTCCTCGCCAATCCGTGGTTTTCTACGATGGCGATGTTTGCCTGGGAGG
>CANHSO010000024.1 GCA_947463705.1 Bacteriovoracaceae bacterium | reverse complement strand
TCAGCTCGATCCATCAAAGGTCCACCTTGCCCCTGAGCCTACAAAAAATGGCTTGAGTTCAATTATTGAGAGAACCCTCTTCGAAGAGGAGATTTTCCCAAAAATCCAAGAGCCGGAGATTTTTAGCTATCAAAAGCTCAATTCATTAGAGAATCTCCAACTCGGTTTACTCTACCAAGATCAATATTGGTTCAAAATCCCAAAGTCCATTCCTCAAGGCTTCTTTAGGTGGAATGAAGTGACTGGTGAATTATTTGGTTTTTTTCTCGACCAAATCCTCATTCAATACCTAGGGCAAAAAATTGGATTTCAGTCACCGCCCACCCTATTCAAGATCACCCGTGACTCAGACTTTTCTCTCGAACTCGCAGATCTCGATCCAGAAACTATTCCCGATCGCGTTCGCGTTGGTTTGGGAAAAAGAGAACGAGGTCGACCCACCCGGCTGCAATTTAGTGGAAAACCCTCAAAACCATTTCTACTGCAGGCTGCAAAGACTTTAAAACTTCTTAATCAGCAAATGATTGAGACGCCTGGAACGCTCTGCCTTTCGGCGATTACCCAACTCCCAAGCCATGTTCCCGAGAGTCTCATTCAACACCACCACCTCTGCTACTCGCCTCTGCGATCCCGAGTCCCTAAACCCTTCAGAAAACCACATGAGATCTTCGACCGCTTGAATCGGGAGGACTTTCTTTTTCACCATCCATACGACTCATTTGATGCATTTGAGCAGTGGATTCGAGCTGCATGCGACGACCCCACGGTTGTTCAAATTGAGCAAACTGTCTATCGAATCGATGCCATTTCACAGGTCATGGAGTCTCTAAAAAAAGCTGCTTCTAAAAAAAGGATTCGGGTCATGATCGAGCTCCGCGCGAGATTCGATGAGCTCAATAATTTAAAAGTAGCAGAGGAACTCAAGGCAGCAGGAGTTGAGGTATCGTTCGGTTTTGGTAAGCTCAAGCTCCATGGCAAGGTCTCTCTCATCACTCGACAGATCGGCGATGAGATCAGGAGGTATGCCCACCTTTCTACCGGTAACTACAAGGCGTCCACCGCACGCCAATACACCGATCTAGCCATTATTACTTCTCATCCTGAGATCTGTTCGGATGTTCGTTATTTCTTCGATCGAATCTTTGTCGGTCAAATCCCTCAAGACTTCAAGCAGCTCATCCCGGCACCTGCCAAGCTTCACCGGAGGCTCTTAGGTCATATTGAAGCCGAAATCCAGGCTGCCGAGCAGGGCCGAAGTGCACGTATTTTTGCAAAGGTCAACGCACTCGTGGATGAGGTAGTGATCCAACAACTTTACCGAGCCTCTCAGGCCGGAGTTCGAGTAGACCTCGTCGTAAGAGGGGCGTGCTCTCTTGTCCCTGGCGTCAAAGGGCTCAGTGAGAATATTCGAGTGATCAGCATTGTAGATCGTTTTCTAGAGCATAGCCGGATTTATCACTTTGGAGATGCACAGAAAATTTATCTCTCCAGTGCTGATTGGATGCCCCGCAACTTTTATTCTCGACTAGAAATCGCATTTCCCATTTTAGACTTTGAAATTTACCGCTATATTCAGGAAGTGATCATACCTGTATCGTTGGGAGATACTGTAAAGGCGCGGATCCTCACGCCTGAAGGAAAGTGGAAGCGACATCGGCTTTCACCATCTAGAAGGGGTGAGACCCCGATTCGTTCC
This sequence comes from Bacteriovoracaceae bacterium, assembly GCA_947463705.1. GTDB lineage: Bacteria > Bdellovibrionota > UBA1018 > UBA1018 > UBA1018 > CAINWE01. Next base: position 20,699 of record CANHSO010000024.1, on the reverse strand, counting down.
CAATTTCTTTTCGAAGAGCTTGCGGTTCGAGAATACGAGGGAACGCCACTTTGGGAAAAATTCAAATCGAGTGAAAAATAAACTATGCGCATTGGCATTATTGATCTAGGCACCAACTCCGTTCGATTTGACGTTCAATGGATTGGCTCAAACCACAAAGCCCGCCTTCTGCATCGAGAAAAGGTCATGGTCCGCCTTGGCCAAGGTGTTTTTCTACGACAAAGACTCGATCCCAGCGCAAAACGTCGGACGATCGAGGCACTCCTCAACTTTCGAAAGATCGCAACCCGTTTTAAGACTTCTAAAATCATCGCATTTGGCACCAGCGCACTCCGCGATGCAGTGGACGGGGATTTATTTGTCGAGCAGGTCAAGAAGCGGACCGGGATTGAAATTCGCGTGATCTCGGGTGAGGAAGAAGCCCGACTCATCGCTCTTGCTATTCTAAAACATGAGAAAAAGCCTCAGGGGCTTTTCGGACTCGTTGATATGGGCGGTGGGAGCACTGAGGTCAGCCTCTGTCGTGATTCGACACTCCTGCAGTCCTCGAGCTTTCAATTAGGCACAGCACGCCTTCAACAAGTTTACCTCAAGAGTCTTCCCCCACTCGTGACGAAAACCCAGCAGATCGAATCGATCCAAAGCCTAAGACAGGAAATCCGCAGTACGATCACCTCTCAAATCCAGAAACAAGAGTGGCCTCCCATCCCGATCGTGATCGGTTCAAGCGGAACCATTCGAGCGATCGAACGGATTTTGAAGCGGCAGTATGGAACTGAAGGCATCGAACGAAGCCAGATTGAAACGCTGATTCAGACGATGACGGGGTGCTCCCGTCCTGAGCTCATGAAAATCCCCGGAATGGATGCCAAACGAGTCGAAATGATCTTAGCAGGAACCATCCTGCTCGAGGAGCAAATGGCTTTTTTGGGCGCTCACAGCCTCAGAACAACTCGGTATTCACTCCGCGATGGGATTCTCGACCGAGAGATTCTACTCTTGACTCACTCAGGGGGCGTGGAAAGCCGATTTCAGCTCGATGAGCTTTATCAAAAGGCAGCGCAATTCGGGCTTTCCAAGGCTTCCCTTCAGGCTAAAGTGAGAACAGCGAGCGAAATCTTTAGTAAGACCCAACGTCTTCATCAACTGGATCAGGACTGGCTAAGATACCTCTGCGCCGGCGTCATTCTTCACGAAATTGGTTCAGCAGTGAGCCCCACCCACTTCGAAGCGCATTCTTACTATATTGTTAGAAACGCAGATTTTCTTGCGATGGAAAATTGGGAAACCGAATGGATCGCACAGCTCTGCCTCAAAGCCAGCTTAGCTCGCCTTTCGAAAAAAGATTTGAGCTTTATTCAGCAAAAAAAGCAAAAGCAAATCTTCTTGCAACTCCTTGCCCTGATGAGAATCACCGAGGCTCTCGGTGGGGCTAGCTCAACCCACTCGAAGGTCAAAAAACTAACCATCCGAAAGCAAGGAACCAGGATCACACTGAACGGAAGAGGGTCAAAAGACCTCACCGTTTTGCGAGTGCAGCAGAGAAAAGCTCTTTTTGAGGAAGTCTTTAAAACGACTTTAACTATCCAAGCTTAGACCAGAACTGGTCTGAGCAAAGTTTAGTTAGCCATTTCTGGCATTTCGTCTTCAACGTCCTGAGCAGTGCGAACGACGGCTCTGACACGGCCAGCAGCGATTTCACGCAAGGCAGTAACGATAATACGGTTTTTACTTTTTACGAGAGGATCAGCGCCCTTGTAAAGCTGACGAGCACGCTTGGTAGCCAGGTGAACGAGTTCGTACATATTGGTCACATGATCTAAACAATCTTCGATAGTAACTCGGGCCATTTTCACTCCTTATTGCGCAAACGAAAGCATGGTTCTATCTAAATCTTCAAACGGAGTCAACTGAGACGCGCATCGTATCAGCATAGAGGGTGTCTAGCTGGCGTTGATACTTCTGATGGACTGCGGTTCGTCGAACTTTCAGAGAGGGGGTAAGCTCCCCACCTTCTACTGTAAAGTCGTTCGGTAAAATAATAAACTTTTTGATCTTCTCAAAGTTAGCGAGAGGGCGATTAATCTCATCCACCATTTTTTGAACCCAAGTAATGACCTTAGGATTTTTAATTAACTCACTGTATTCACTAAATAAAATCTGACTCTCGTTGGCAAATTGAATCACTCGTTCTCGATCCAGAGTGATTAAGGCTGAAAGGTAAGTTCGTCGATCTCCCAGGACTACGAACTGGCTAATGACTTTCTGAGCACTTGCGAGGTTCTCGATTTTTTGAGGAGCAATGTTCTTTCCTCCACTGGTGACAATCAGGTCTTTTTTACGGTCTGTGATGTGAAGGAAGCCATCCGAGTCCAAATAACCGATGTCCCCCGTATGAAACCATCCGTCGACTAGGACTTGAGCAGTTTCTTCGGGCATTTTATAGTAGGCCGAAAAAACTTTGCGAGATTTAACCAAAATCTCACCGTCCTCAGCAGTTTTCAGCGTGACCTCAGGCAAGGGGCGCCCCACGGCCCCAAACCGCGTTTCTTGGACCGAGTTCACAGCAATGGGCGCGCAGGTCTCGGTGAGACCATAGCCTTCGAGCACCTTGACCCCAATGATCTCAAAAAACTCCCCTAATTCACGCGGCAAAGGAGCCCCCCCGCAAATCGCAAACCGAAGATTGCCGCCAAATCGAGCCGCTAACTTCTGAAACACCAATCGTTTGGCAACCCCAAACTCCAACTGCTCAAAAAGTGTTGGTCGCTTTTTAGTCCAGATCGCGGCGTAGTAGCGCTTTCCAGCCTCAAACGCTCGATCAAAGAGCCGCCTTCGATGAACAGGAGAGAGTTCAATCTTAAATCGAATTTGGGCGTAAACTTTTTCAAAAAATCGCGGGACCGAAAAAATCAAGGTGGGCTGAACCTCCATGAGATCGCTCATCCATTGACCACTCCCCTCCGAGTAGACGCATTTCCATCCAAAAGTGTAGATGGCCATGGCCTCTACTTTGCCAAAAATATGGGAAAAAGGGAGAAACGCTAAGACCACCTCGGCCTCAGGGCGAACCGATTTACGGAGCACGGCTACGCAATCCTCCAAAACACTCATGAGGTTATCGTGAGTGAGCTGAACCCCCTTGGGGGTGCCTGTTGTTCCAGAGGTATAACAAATCGTGATGAGATCGCTGGGCTGGGCATTTTTGAGCTGATCCTCGAATCGTGTAGGGTTGCGCCCCTCTTCTCTCCGTCCCAGCTCCTTGAGTGCCTGCAGAGTCAATGCTGCTTTAAAGCCTCGTCCGTCTCTCAGTGCTAAAGCCACCGCTGAAGGTTCGAAAACCACGACTTTTTCCAGAGCGGGAAACGCTGCTGGGTTTTCTGCCCGCTTTTCAATAATCTTAGAAAGCTGACTGAAATCTTCGACCAACGCAACTCGCGCTTCGGAGTGCTCTAAGATGTAAGCGGTATCCTCTACCGTATTCGATGCATAGATCGGAACCGTCACCGCTCCAGCACCCAAGATAGCCAGATCTACAAGAGACCACTCGTAACGAGTGTTCGAAATGATTGCGACTCGATCCCCCTGCTGAATACCAAGGCCCATCAAGCCAAAGGAGACCAAGCGACATTCCTGATGAAATTCTTTAAATGTGACTTTTTTCCACTTCCCCACGGAGCCCATCTCAGGATAGGTCGGCCTGAATTGAAATCCGATGAGACCGGGAGAAGTTTTTACTCGTTCAAGATAAGTTTCGGTGATCGTCTTCCGAACAATAAAGCCCATAGGACTTCTCGTTATAGCTCGTAAATTTTGCATTTAGCAAGGCAGGAAGATGCCTCGAGCTTTTCACATTGCAATTATCGACGACTCATTTCAACTTCCATCTCGCGCTCAGCAGTCTTACGCTTAATATCCTCGCGCTTATCGTGCTTTTTCTTACCCTTACCCACACCAATTTCAATCTTGGCAAGGCCCTTCTTAAAGTACATTTTAATCGGAACAATCGTCATCCCTTTTTGAATCACTGCACCGTGAAGCCGCTCGAGCTGATAGTGGTGCAAAAGGAGCTTGCGCCTGCGGGTGGCAACATGATTCCAGATATTGCCGTGGGAGTAGGGACCGATATGAGTATTCAGCAACCAGGCTTCAAACTTTTTACCGGTTGAAGTCACTTCGACATAAGAATCTTTTAGATTAGGCGACTGGTTTCTCAGGCTTTTGGCCTCAGTTCCAGTTAGTACGATACCGGCCTCGACGACTTCTTCAATGAAATAATTAGCATGTGCGTTCGGGTTGGTTGCAATGAGCTTTTCACCCGATTTTTGGTCCGCAGCCATCTTAAAAAATCCTCTCTCGCTTTTCTCGCTCGATCCTCCGAGCCTAAAAAGCCAAGGCTAAAGATACAGCACCGCCGAAGAGGCGTCCACCCGCATTATACCCCGGATAGCCAATCTTTTGCTGGCTGTTGGCCGTAATGCCCGCTTCATTGCCATTTGAGTCCTTGGTGATGGATTGGGTCATGAGTTGTTGATAATTCAGAGCGAGATCCAACTGAACGGGAACCGAATACCCTAAGAAACTATCAAAATGAAAGCCCCACCCCGCAGTCACTAGGTGCTTGGACGGATCTAAGGCGTTGCCGATTCCATTTGAAACCTCTTTCAAGACGCTTGGACGGTAGGAGTACCCCAATCGTACGGTATTCCCACGGTTCAGGTTCCACTCCCAACCTGCGCGCGGCACCAGGATGTTAGAGTAAACATAGGAAGGCAGAATGCCCGGATTAATTTGAATCAGCCCCTGCGCTCCACCCGAGGTAGCAGTCCCTTGGGACATACTCAGAGCAGCAGTCTTGTAACCACTCCAAATCTGATAATCCACCTGAGCGACCCAACGATGGTCACCGGTTTTAAAACTGACGCCAGACTCTAAGGCAGCAGGATCATAATAGAGGGATGATGCGGCAGTAAAAATAAGATCAACAGCGGCTGGAGTCGTCCCCAGGACACGAGCCGACGCGGTCATAGGCAAGACCATATCAGAGGATGCTGCCATCCGGTAAACAAGCCCTAAATTCAAGGGCCCCTCCTGCTTGCCCTCTTCAGCACCAGGCGTCCACAAAACCCCAACATACCCTGAAAAAACGGGCTTAAGACTGGCTGCAAAGGTCATCGTTGAAATCCGGTTGGCCGCCGTATTCATAAAGACGCTCGCATTCCCGGTCAGCCCAAATCCAGTATGAAGACCCGCCCCCACTCGTAAGCTCGGAAGAACCTGATATCCAGCGCCTAACTCCACCTGAGGCCGCTGAGTTCTGGAGCGATAGAGAAAATACTCAGGAATATAGGGCTGCCCCGAATCCATATAGGCCAACTGATTCAGAGGTAAAAAGGTGACTAATCCAACGGTGAGGTGACCCACATCGGGTAAAAGCTCAAAGGATAATCCCAACACCTGACCGAAGGTATCCCGATACTGAGTGTCGACCGAGCCGGAGAGGGGCGGTGACGAATCTGCAACATAGTCATTTTGGGTCACGACATTGGAAATCGGCAGAAACTGGGGCCGCACAAAAACCAAACCGTAGTTGAGAGTCAGCCGCTCTTTACCAAACCCTGCCAAAGCTGCCGGATTGTGGTAAGCCGCAAACCCCCCCGTGTCGCCGGCTACGCCAGCTCCACCGAGCGCCATCGTCCGGGCCCCAAACCCTACAAAATCACCCACATTAGCCTGAGCAATACGAATCGTACCGAACCCCAGGGCGAACGAAATAGAAAGCGCCCAACCACAGAAGAAACTAATACTCGAAACTTTATCTTTTAGACTCATGAGATCTCCGCTCCAGTCGTGCTCGCTGGCCCTTTTGGGCTGTTCGACGCAGGGAGCCACTATTTCGCAAATAAGCCCAGGGAGCAAGCCTGATCTGAGTCAGGTCATCGACTTGCGGAGCGAATCAACCAAAACAGGTAACCTCGCCAGGCACAACGGCCCCATTACAGCCCGAAATATTGACTAGGTGCGCAATTCACACTGAGGAGGCCACTAATTAAAGGGTTCCTGTTGTTTTCAGTAGGGGGGTATCAAATTTGACAGGAACCCATTTTCAGAGTTAAACTTCTATTATGCCCCATGAGCGAAAAAGACATCTCACTCCGATCGTTGTTCAAGCACTCAAGGCGTCTTCCATCGTTGGGGTGATTGGCCATCGCCAAACTGGCAAAACAACTCTTTGCGAACACCTCAGTCAGGACATGCGAACCTTGGACCGCGAAGAAGACCTCATACTTTGCGAAAGCGGTCCCAATGACTTCATTTCTAACCGCCCTGCACCGTTCATGATTGACGAATGTCAGCTTTCGCCACGGCTTTTCCCAGCGCTAAAAGACTATGTACGGACGCACAAGAAGCCGGGTCAGTTTTTGCTCACGGGCTCAATCCGCTTCACGAGCAGGAAAGCGATTCGAGAATCACTGACAGGACGAGTTCTCATCACTGAACTACTCCCGATGACCTGGTCTGAATCACATTCGCTTCCGTTGAACCCTCTCCTGATCGAACTCCACCAAAAAGGGCTCAGTGCTCTACCGCGAGAACTCAAACCAAGACTCTCAGAAAGCGAAAATGGAATGCTCCGCTACCTTGAATTGGGGGGTCTACCTGGGATTTGTTTTGGGCGCAACGCTCAGCACCGAGCAAGCAAATTCAGAACCCATCTCGACACTTTGCTCGATCGAGATTTGCGCCTCATTGTCGAAACCACCCTTCCAAAAATGACTCTTCTGGCACTCATCTCTACCCTAGCCCGCACACAGGGCTCTATTCTCCATTGGGAATCACTCAGACGAGAAACAGGCATCTCCACCATCACTTTAAAAAAGCTTTTTTCTGCACTAGAAGCATTATTTTTAATCCGGCCAATGAGTCAGCTCGGCCAGTCCACTCCAGATACATTTTATTTCGAAGACGCAGGGCTCGCAAAGTTTTTGGCTAACCAATCCAGCGAGTTTCTAACTCTCCAAGGATTTACGCACTTTCTGTTCTGCAACCTTCGCGAAGGCTATCACTATACTGATGGCCTTCAATACTCGACGCACTCTTATCGGACTCGAGGAGGCGCCTACGTACCGCTGATTTTTCAGGCATTTGGACGCCCCCTAGCGATTATCCCCACTTTAGATCGTCAGGCATCGCTTTCTTCGCTGAAAAGCGCAGAGAGCTTTTTAAAAGCTCACCCGTCAGGCTACGCCCTCATTGTTCATCTTGGAAAGGAAACGAAGGTACTCCATACCCGCCTGGCATCATTGCCGTGGAATGTGTTAATTTGACACCTACTCATGCCTGAAAAGAAAAAGAGTGCCAATCCTTCCAACAAGTGCTACCATTTTAATACAAGATTGAGTCATAAAATAGCAGCACTTAGGGTTTTACATCCCTTTAGTTTCCTAGGGCTCTGGGTTAGAAAAAATGAATTGCGAGGTATATGCCGCACCAAAGAGAACGATGGGTTGAAGCGTACCTAAGAAAAATGGCTTCTTTTTGGCCGATTATTGGAGTTTTGGGACTCAGGCAGGTCGGTAAGTCCACGCTACTCAGAGATCGGATTCAGGTCCCAAATTATCTTACTTTTGATGATGCGGAGGTCAGGAGTGAGGCAGAGCTTTCCCCCAAGGTTTTTCTATCACGCCATTCAGGCGGGCCTACGGTTTTAGATGAGGTGCAAAAGGTGCCCGTGCTCTTTGACTCACTTAAGGCGTTGGTCGATCGAAGAAAAATTCCAGGCCGGTGGTTCTTATCAGGTTCTGTGGCATTCTCAAACAAAGTGGGAATCAGAGAGTCGCTGACTGGCAGAATTGGAATGGTCCATCTTTATCCTCTTTGCCTTGCCGAGTTGAAACCTACGACATTTAGAGTCAATCAAACCGGACCAATCCTGAAAGGTGATTGCAACCTTCGCTTTTCTGTAGAAGATCTATCTCTCCAAATGAATCTGGGTGGACTGCCCGTGCCTGCGTTTTTGCGAGACGATCAAGTTCGAGAGTCCTACTGGGATCAGTGGCTGGAGACGACTTTGGCTCGGGATGCTCAGAAAGCGTATGGCAGAGGATTTGACCCGGAGTATTGCATTTCACTGGTGAGGATGCTTGCTAAGGCGCTACCTGAGGGAGAGTATCCATCTTTGGCTTTTGTTTCTGGTGATAAGCGCAAGGCAAAAAAATATATCCAGGCACTTCAGGATATATTCTTCCTCAGGCGGTTCACCTGTCACGAATCAGGAGTTGGGAATGATCATTGGATTTTTGGGGATGCCGGCTTGGCATATCACCTAGCTCGCCAAAAAAGCGGCCCGGGGACTTTGCTCTCTTTGGCTCGACATATGATTTTGAATGAGATTTTCTGTTTCAATGAATACCAAGGCAAACCGCTTCAAAAGCTTTACTTCAAGAGCGCAAAAGGGGCTGTCATTGATCTAGTCTGGGATGAAATACCGATCCGAATCATTGCTGAGGCTGTAACTACAAGTTCGATGGGCTATTACGAGCGAGCGATGACTGGAGCTATGAAGGCACTGGGAGCCAAACAGGGAATATTAGTCGCCCCAGTGAACTCGATTGAAGTCCCAAAAAGTGGAATCGCTGTAGTCCCTTGGAGTTACTGGTCGTAGCAGAGACCGGACCAGCACTGAAATAAATCCATCTCAGATGTTTACTTTAACTTGTTGATTCTATCTTCAACCAGCAGGAATAGGTCTACTCCCCAGTCGATTGAATGAGGCCTCGACAATACACGCCGCCAAATAAATTCCATAATTTTTAGATCACACCGTTCTGTCAAAATGGCCAATTCTCTTCCCCAATTCTTGGAATGAGGGTGACAAAATAATTGAATTAAATGGACAGGTTCAGCCAACACTAAAAGCTGACGAAGCTCAGACGTCCACGCGGCGGAATGGGGTTTTTTAAATGCGTTCAGCACTAAAATAGACCAAACCTGAGAGTCTCCTTCATCAATGAGTCGCTTGAGAACCTGGTCTAAATCAACAGAACTGGTCTGAGAAAAGGTCTCTGACGCGATCCACTCTCGCTCTCTGCCTTTACCTAATTCAATTCGAGCGAGGAGACTTTTTCTAGCTTCAAATTTAATTTCTTCAGTCGGAAAAGGCCCAGCCAATGTACGAAAGATTATTTTTTGAATTTGGACATCATCAAGGACGTCCAAAATTCGGTTCAAATTCAAAAAATCACCCTTTTCGACGATATTTGGAATTTCAATGATCGGATCTTCCAAGATCGACCGCCACTGAGGGCACTTCTGAATCAGCTGGTGCTTATTTGAGCTCGGGCTCATGCCATGATCGGGCATCAGGCCCAGCTCATCTAGTTCAATAAAAATAGACAGAACCTTGCCCTGCCATTCCAAAAAATCTCGAACGATGACCTCTCCTGGGAGATCCTCCCGAACCAGCAGGCCCTTCAGCAATTCAACCAACTCGCTTCGTTCGGAGTTCTCCGCTGCCTCCCTCAACTGCTGCCAAAGGTGGAGACGAGCACTAAAAAGAGCACGAGTCGACTCCAACTCAGAATAGGCTTTAAGATCCTCCATGTACCGAATTGCCTCAAACCGAGAAACCCTACCATCATTCTCGACCTGATCTGCAATTGGAGTCACTGGCTCCAACCGTTCATCTACCCAGTCGTACTCGGTAGAGCGAAAGTTGAATCGATGGAGATACTCGTACTCTAAGACAGTGTTCCGCATCCACCTCGGATCATGACCCACGGATGCAGGGCTGAGCGTCGCTAAAAAAATGCGCGATGAAGGGATTCTGGGATTCAACGAAGACACAAAGTGGCAATGAAATTGCGACCCCACTTCTGGACCCAGATGACTAGTGAAGTGTTTCAGAACCTTTCTTGGAATCGAGCCAGTAAATCCTGTGTCGACAAAAAGATAGCGTTTCCCCGAACGAAGGCCCTCGTAGGAGACCCCTTCTTGCTCCAAGTAGTCAAAAAGAAACGTGTCGCCGAGGTGTGACCGAGAAACGTTGGCAAGATGCAAACGACTCAATTGAGTCCGATCTTCTACTCCCATAAGGAGTACACTGAGGTCAAAGAAAAGCTCCGAATCCCGAGCTAGGAAATAAATTTCATCACTTGGGTAAAGTCCTAGAATCTGAGCGACAAACTCTAACTGAGCCTCTTTAAGAGTGGGCCAGGATTTCTCAAAAAGATCTGAATGAGAAACAGAAGCCACAGATTGAATGGAAGGACGAGATGAGTAATGCTCAACCTGCCTCTCAGGCTGAGCCCAAGCAGCTCTCACCCCCAGCAATAAAACAAGGGAAGAGATCCCCAAAAAAGAACGAATTTTCATAAAATTTTGAACAATTCTCTATCACGAAAAAGTCCGAACAGCAAAAATGACGGAAGCAGGCTTAACAAATAAAGATGAATGAACTCTATTTACGATCTAGAAGAACTGCTCTAAAAAGGGCTTCCCACTGATTCCAGTCGAGAGCTTCGGCTCGAAGGGTGGGATCAATGCCCGAAGCCTCAAGTGCCTTAGGCCAGGGAAAAGTCGAGCGGAGCATTTTACGTCGATGAGCAAAAGCAGCCTTGAGAATCGCCTGCCAGACTTGGGGGCCTTCATGGACAGCATGAACATCGATCCACGGTTTTTCTCGACGTGTGAGGACAACCACTTCAGACTGCACTTCTGGCGGCGGAATGAATGCCCTCGGAGGAACTTTAACCAGTGATTTAACATCCCAATGGTTTTGAATCCAAACCGAGAGGCTCCCGCGCCCATCAGAACTAGGGCCAGCCATGAGGCGCTTGGCAACTTCTGCCTGAAACATCAAGACCATCACCGGGATGCTGTGAGTTTCCTCAGCCAGTCGTACAACAATTGCAGTCCCTGCGGAGTAGGGTAAGTTTGACACGACAGCAAGAGGCTCAGACTTGATCCACTTTTCTCGAGGAACTTCGAGAAAATCTCCTGGCTCAACCCAAAGACCCTTTTCCTTGAGCTCTTGAAACTTAACTTTCCATTCTTGAGCCAGCTTCTGATCTCTCTCCACCAAGGTGAAGTTTTCGATCAAAGGAGCAGTAGGCATCCGATCAAGAATCGGCACTGTGATTGCGCCCTTACCGGGTCCGATCTCAAGTAAACTCTTACAGCCGAAGTGCTGAGCTTGCTCTAATGCCGTTTCGGCAATCTGGTTACAAATGCTGACGTCTCTTAAAAAATGTTGTCCTAAAGCTCTTCTTCTTCCGTGGGTAGCCATTTAATCCTCAAATCTCAGGGTTAGCAATCGCATTGAGGGTCAGGTATTCCTCTTGCTTCAAGTAGTTTCCTTGAAGAAATCGAAACACTCCCGCTCCCGCAATCATTGCTGCGTTATCTGTACAATATTTTAACTGTGGAAAAAGCGGCGCGCCATTGAGTCCTAGATTTTTCCACTCGCGATCTAACCGCTCTCGCAGGCGCGAATTTGCAGCCACCCCGCCGACTATGGCTAAACTCTGGCACCCATGCTCACGAATCGCTAAATAGATTTTACTCAAAAGCGCATCGACAATCGCCTCTTGAACTGAAGCACAAACGTCTTTCATTTCTTTTTCTAAAGTACCTTCTTTTTTTAGACGATCGGCCAACAGCGACACAGCTGTTTTCAAACCGCTAAATGAAAAATCCAAGGTAGACTTTTGAGGTAACGCACGTGGGAGCGGGTAAGCACTCGGATTCCCTCCGCGACCCTCTTGATCAATCCAAACTCCCCCGGGATAAGGAAAGCCAAGAAGCTTTGCGGTCTTATCGAAAGCCTCCCCAGCGGCATCGTCTCGGGAGCGACCTACGAGAGATTTCTTCAAAAAGTCTTTGGACCAGCTCAAGGGATGGCTCTCCATCCGGTACAAATTCGTATGCCCACCTGACACCATCGCCAATAGCATCGGGTACTGGGCTTCGTGAACGCGACTCTGAGACGTGGCGTCAGACAGGAAAAGACTACTCGCATGTCCCTCGAGGTGGTGGACTGCAATCAGAGGCTTTTTTAAAGCGTAAGCTAGGGACTTAGCTGCGCTCACTCCCACGAGTAATGCCCCCACCAAGCCCGGGCGGTTGGTTACAGCGACCGCTTCAAGGTCTCGCTTGGGATCAATCCCTGAAATTTGAATTGCCTCGTCGATCATTTCATTCACGGTTTCGAGGTGATTGCGGGAGGCAATCTCAGGAACCACCCCACCATAAGGTTGATGAATTTTAATTTGAGAAAAGGTTGCAACGCTTTCCACGTGAATAGGCGCCTGAGGATGTTCAGGATCAAAAGATACGACTGCCGCGCTGCACTCATCACAGGAGGTTTCAATTCCTAGTAAATATTTTTTCATTTTCGCCCTTCTACTCTTGGCCTGCGCTCTCAGAGCGTCAATCGACCCACTCCGAAAGCTCTCCTGCGGGGCAGGTCATCGCTTTCAATTTAGTCTGGATCAGCTCAGAGTCAGGTTGACCACCCTTATACCATGAAGGCGCCCGTTCTTGTGTATGACATTTCAGGCAACCGATCGAGTTGAGATAAAATCAGGAAACCAAAAAACCCCAGAAAAAGCTGTATCGATTTGGGGCCTCTCATTTATTTAACTTTTTTTCTTATTTTCTTAGCCTGGGGACTTTTTGGAAACTTCTCAACTAACTCTTGGTAGAAGCCTTTTGCATCCTCTTTCATCCCCATCGATTCAAAAGAGAGTCCGATTTTGTAAAGCGCTTCAGGGTAGTGACTGGAATGAGTATATTTTTCTGGAAATTTTGAATACTCCACGACGGCTTTTTTAAATTGCTTGAGACTGAAAAAGCACTCTCCTCTCAGAAAAGTAGCATCGTCCTTGTTCTTAGCCTTAGAGTTTTTTTCGACTTTCGCCAATTGATCAGCGGCTTCCTGGTAACGTCCCTCGCTGAAAAGTTCTTTCGCCGTCTTGTAAATGTCATTCGGATCTTGATGCGATTGAGCCATTTCATGAAATTCAGCCAGTGAATCCTGGATTACCTGCTGGTTCTTTTCAAGCTGACTGATTCGGACTTCCAGTTTGCGAAGCTCATCTCCCATTTTTTCGTTATGGGAGCTTTTTTGAAACTCCTTTTGCTGATGCTCAAGTTCCTCAAGATGCCCTGAAAGGCGAGTAATCTCGTCTTTTAACTCCTCAATGACATACTCACCCTGAGGTTTAACGTCCTGCACGGGAGGAGCTGAAGCGACCCTTCGAGAAGGCTCGGCCTCGCTCACTTCATCACTCGACTCACTCCGCAACTGAGACCTCGTCTTCAGACAACCCTGAAGCTGCAAAGTTAGAGTACAAAACACAACGGCTCCGATTAACTGCTGAGTATGGAAAGTCTTCATATTTTTTTCATAGCATGCTCAAAATAGGAAGGGAATCGCGGACCTACTTCACTCGATTCGGGGTGTTTTGTTCCTGAAGTTGACGCTGAACCATCTCCTCGGCAGGTACCGGAGTGGGCGTCGGATAAATATAAGGTTCCGCACTGGGCTTCGATGAAGAACTTGAAGGGCTCTTGACTGATTGAAACCCTCCCGACAAAGGATCAGGAATATTATCATCCGAAGACGCTCGAGCTCCGCCATTGAGCAGCGCGTCTACCTCAGCTTTTTCTGCCAGGACGCGAGAATCATCGGCGTGTTCTTTTGCCATGGCAAAGTCTTTAAAACGATATTCTCTTTTGGCTTGTTCGAAGAGATCCATTGCTTGACGAAAATTATCGGGAGATAGGACATCAGCCTGAACCTCCCGGGCTGCTCGGATCGCCGCCACAGCATCAGACATCTCCTGAACAGGTCGAGTCGCAACGAGAGCGCAACTCACTCCACAAGCCACCAGTACGGATAAAATCCAAAGTCGACTCAAATAAAAAGGCATAAGGAAGAGATCCTTTTTCATATTCTCTTCCTTATGCCTTCAAAAAATCAACTTTTATCGAAGTCGCTCGTGAGAGAAAATGTTTTCTTGAACGCTCTCAATCCTACTTTGAAGTGACGACAAAGTTCGACCTACGATTCTTTGAGTAAGCCGCTTCGGAGGTCCCTGGATCGAGAGGCTTTTCCTTACCAAAGCTAATCACCGTCAATCGACTGGCGTCAACGCCCATGTCTTGGAGGTATTTACGGGTCGCATTGGCTCGCTTTTCGCCCAAAGCAATGTTGTATTGAATCCCGCCACGCTGATCACAGTGACCTTCAATTTGAACTTTCAAACTGCTTTTTTCTTTCAACAGATTAGCATTAGCCTTAAGCGCATCTTTAGCTGTCCTATCCAAAACAAAAGAGTCATAAGGGAAAAACACCGTTTGAAGCCCCATGGCCTTGCCTGAATCCGAATCACCGCCTGAAGCTTCATCCGCAGCAGCGGCCGTAGGAACACCGCCACCTTCGGTTTCGGTGACTTCCTTTTTCTTTTCAGTCGCACATGCTGTCACAAAAAGAGTGAGTGCCAAACCTAAGGTTCCTAAAACTTGATGCATAGTTCCGCTCTTGATCTTCATAGTATCCTCCTAAAAATCCTCAAAATCTTTCAAAAATCAAGGACTGTGTCAACCTGCTTTAACTTACCTTGTCCTACCACCGAAATTAAACCTCGACCAAGAAGATTCTCAACGTACTATTTAAAGAGACCTCGAAAACTCACCTGTCCTGCGATACTAGATACCCATGAGCCACACCCACATTCATCCGTACTCGGCGACCCGAAATTCGCTCCAACAGCACCACATCATCGAGGTCCCAGGGGATAAATCAATTTCCCATCGAGCACTTCTTTTTGGCGCTCTCGCGAACGGAGTCACACGCGTCTCAAGTCTCCTTGAAGCTCAGGATGTGAATTCAACCCGAAGTTGCCTGATCCAACTCGGAGCTGAAATCTCGCGTGACGGCTCAGACTGGATCGTTCAGGGTCGAGGCGCAGCGGGATTCAAAGCCCCCACGGACTCCCTCAATTGTGGAAACTCGGGCACGACCATCCGTCTCCTGATGGGCATCTTAGCCGGTCAACCTTTTGAGGCCCACCTCCATGGGGATGCCTCCCTGTCGAAACGCCCCATGAAACGAATCGCTACCCCCCTCCGACAAATGGGTGCCCAGATTCAACTCACGGACGATCAAACCCCCCCCGTCCAGATGACCGGCACTCGCCCACTCCATCCCATCCACTATTCGCTCCCAGTAGCCAGTGCTCAACTCAAGAGTGCAGTCCTATTGGCCGGACTCGCTGCCGAAGGGATGACTCAACTCACTGGCCACACGCATAGCCGAGACCATACCGAACGACTCCTCAAGCACTTTGGAGTCCACGTCGAAGCCACGGTACAAAGAGGCAATCCCAACGCCTCACTCTCAATCCAGGGTGGACAAACCCTCTCAGCAGCAAACGTTAATGTACCCGGGGATATCTCAAGTGCTGCTTTTTGGCTTGGACTGGGGGCACTCATCCCATGCGGAAAAATTGAAATTCAAAATGTTTTACTCAACCCCACGCGCACCGGTATCCTCTCGTTGCTTCAAAAAATGGGCGCACGCATCCAGTTTGAGATCACCTCGACCGAACCTGAACCCGTGGGAACTATTCAAGTCGAACACTCAGACCTGCGAGCCATCGACATTTTACCTCCCGAAGTCCCCACTCTGATTGACGAACTCCCCCTAATCGCCATCTTAGCCACCTTTGCCGCCGGGACCACTACCGTTCGAGGGGCCGAGGAGCTGCGCGTTAAGGAAACCGATCGGCTCGAAGCCATCGCGAAAAATCTCCGAGCCATGGGAGGCGAAATAGAGCTCTATCCTGACGGATTTGCGATCCACGGCCCACAAACCCTCCGCGGGGCAGCCATTGACTCATTCGGAGACCACCGAATCGCTATGGCGTTCTCAGTCGCTGCCCTCAAAGCACAGGGATCAAGCGAAATTCGAGAAAGCGAATGCGTGGCGATTTCATACCCAACTTTCTATGAGACACTGAATGAATTGACGGGTTCGCGCTAGTTCAGAGGGCGGACTACAAACTCCTCTTTTCAACCGCTTTCACGAACCTGTCCACTTGATCCACGTTCAACTGATTGATCTGCGATTCAATCTCAACGACAGTTTTCTTAGCCTGTCCTGATATCAATCTCGATCGCTCTTCGATGTACTTTTTTAGACCCACCAGTCTTTCCTGCATCGCTGCAGGTGACGCGACCCTTTTTAGCTGATACTTTTCCATGAACGGTTCTAACGGCTTGAGTGCTAAGATATAATACCCTGTGCCATTCTTAAGTTCCGCAATCAAGCGATCAATCCCTAGAATTAAATGACTGGCCTCTGCACCTTCAGCGATTCCTAGATTACGCATACGCAGAAGAGGCGCAATTAACTTAGTCCCAAACCTAGCGGAATAAGCCACAACAATTGCCTGCCTTAATTCTGATTTTCTTGAATCCTCGGTCACCTGGTAAGACGCAAACTGTTTTTGCCAGGTCCCAAAATCCTGATTAATTTTCGTGTGACCTGCCAGGTATTTTTCGGATGCTTTTGCAAACAACTGGACTTGACCCCTCATCAATTTCAATTCATCACAGGACATCTGAGCTTCGAATGAACTTGCGGCACTGTACAGAGCTGCAAACTGCTCAGAGCTCAAGTAGCTCATATCAGCAACTCGCTTTAAAAACTGATCGCCCGTCAAAACCCTGATTTGCTCTGGAGTAAACCACAAAAACTGCTGCCTCGAAAACTCGCCAATCTGCTCCATTGAAAGAAGTGGAATATATTCTGAGGGAATCGCCTGAATGTCCGCACGGGACATGGCACTGATTTCACCAACGTCTAAACCCGTGGCAGGAGTTTCAGGTCGTTGTCCCTCAGGGCTGACTCGCTCTTGAGTCTGAGCTTCCTCATGAACTTGCTCCTGAACAATCACTGGATCTTGAGCAACTTCTGCCCTGCCACAGGCCGTGATTAAGAAAAGAAAGGATAACACGAATTTTTTGATATTGCTTTTCATAAAAATTTCTCGAACTAATTAGCCGACTTACGTTAAAATGAAATAAAATATAAATACTAGATATGCACAGGGATTTTAATTTATGCGATATCCGAAACGTTAGTCTGTGAGAACCTACCAACTATCATAGTTTTCTATTATTTAGATTTAGTCCAGTTTTTGTATCTATTACTAGCTCTTTGTTGTCCATGGTTCTTATTTTTATTTCTGAGCTAGAGATATCAAACCATTCAATAACATCTGGGGAAGAGTAATACCAAATCCTCTCCCCAGAAAAATTAACAACAACAACCGAGATTTCATCAATGACAACAATCGTTTTTGTTTCATCAAAGATTCTAAACGCATGAAAACAAAAATCTAACTCAAATCTCCATGAAATGGCTGGTCCCACTGGAGAACAGCATATGAGTTCTTTCCCATGACCGATAACTATTGAACCAGTCGCTTCAATTAACCCTACTTGCACCTTTATTCCTTGATGCCAGGTTGCTAAGCCCACTGTCAGAGAATTAGCTTCGATAAGCAAAAAATAATTTGGCGTTTGGTCTTTATTTTCAATAAAAAGTTTGGGGGTTTCTAAAGACCTAAATTTCTCATTGAGTTCCGATTTAGAATCTATTTCTATAATTTTATTGTCCATGTCTAAACCCAGTTCCTTTTCCAAAAACACCGACTGTGATCAGCTTTGAATCTTCCCATACTGATTCAACTTTCAAGGAACCCCTTGGGCCGGTGAGTAAAGTCTCTCGCAAAACCCTTCCATTCTCTTGTGTTCTCACAATTGATGTAGGATCATTTAATGCTTTCTTGAGATGATCTGCAAGGTACGTTCGAGTTCCTTGTGATTCAGAAAAACCAATGCGTTCCATCTGACGAAGCATGTCTCGTGATCTATCAACATTATGAGCAGCACCAGTAGCCTTACCCAATACGTAATCCAACTTCCGACCTAAGTCTGGATTTGTGTGAGCTAGTGACGCCGCAGACTCCACCACTCCCTCGACCCCTCGGGCAACTTCCTCGATTCGATGGGCGCGACCTGCGGTGACAGCAGCTTTAGCGGTTTTTAAACGTTTAGCAGCCTGTAACCGCTTACCGACGTTAAAGACTCCCTTGACGGATGCCTTAAGCACGTTGGATGAACCTAGGCTGCAAATCCCGATGACTGCAAACGCCCCTGAAAGCACCCGCTCACTCAAACTTAAAGGCTCTTGGGTCAGTAGGGATTTCCCGGAGAATGCCTCATAAAGATCTTTGATCGAACCCAAAGGACTAGCCCCGATCAGGAAATCACCAAAAGCAGCAGCCACTTTTAAACCGGTTTGGGACTCTTGTAGATGTTCTTCAGCTTCGTTAAGGACAGGACTCCCATCTGTAGATTTAACTCCAACACCCTCATCGGCTGCTGGAGCAGACGGCATTTCAGGAGCGACGCGAGCAGCAAGCAAGAGCTGGTCAGCACTGCCTTCAAGTGCCGTGTTTAGGACGTTTCTTGCCTCTTCTTTAACTGAATCTGCCTGCGGAGAATTGAGTGCAGAAGGCGGGTATCGATCCAGCGCAGTACCCAGGGCTGCGATTTGCTCGATGACCTTGACCTGAGTCGGGTTTAAGTCCTCTTGCCAAGTATTGAGTTCGTCCTTGAGGTCACGACTATAGGACTCGTTCCAGTTTTTGATCTGTTCGCCGATGACTCGTTTGATTGCATCGGGAATTCGGGCTTTCGTGAAGAAACCATATGAGTCTACGTGAGTCTTAATATGGCGCAGCACACGAGCCTGGCTTTGGCGTAATTTTTCGAAAGCGGCTCCGCTGGCTTTCCCGTTTCGTTCCAACCCAGCTTTAGCTTGGGCCTGAAAAGAGGTCCATTGAGAAACGATTGCCAGGAACTCACCTTGATCTCCTCGCCTCAGTGCCGCATCGAGACTTTCGATGACTTCTTGAGAAACCTCATGCAGGTGCCCGTCTGCAGACGTGGCAAACGTGGATGCAAAAGGTGCGCTCGTGAACTCAGGAACTTCCCCTTCAGATGCTCTTGAATGGGCTTGAGCAGATGACCATGGAGGGGTGAATTCGGGCGGCATGGGAGTAGCTTCCCCGAATGCTCGCGCCAAGTCTGCCTCAGCTTGTTGGGTTCGTTGCTGATTGCGTTGTACTTCTTGCTGAATTTCATCCTTGAGATGATCTACATTTTGCTTGAGTCGATGGTAAGATGTCGCGATCGAAGGGTCCTCGCCGATGAGCTTCGCCATTTGGTCCACATCAATGGAATCAAATTCTTCAAAGTTGATCGCCTTAAGTTCTTCATTGAGCGCCTCAATCTGAGCTTCAATCTTACTTTTTTCCTGCTCAAAGAGTTGCTCCTGTTGTCTGGCTATGGTTTCATCTGCATTGGGGCGGTTAGCTCGAGCTCGATGCTCTCTGATTTCGGCCTTTGTCTCTTCAATTCTCCTGACCAAGTCCGGGTCAATCTCCTGGAGATTCATCTGAATATTGCCGCAATCCACCAGATTACCAGTCTCGTGCTGGAGCCTACCCTCACAGATGTGTCGAGGTTCACCTCTTGAATTAAAATAGTAAATCTTGAATGCGACCCCACTCAGATTGCCGCCATTAAATATTGCAGAGATTAAATTCCCACTCTCATCGAACACATCGCTCGCTCTGACAGCCACTCTGCCCACAAGGAAGGGCTGAGCTAAAGAGTGCCCTAGAACCTTAAGCCGCCGACCATTGACAACTATAGCCCAATGGTCTGTTGCGTCCCAAGAGTGAACAGCTACGCCGTGATCCCAGCCTCGGGCACCTGCATACTGCTTAGATGCATCTAAAGTAAACTCAAAGTAATCCGCACTTGCAGGAGTCAAAAGAAGAAGGAAGGAGACCAACGATCCCAAACACATCTTGAAAAAACACTGCATAAAAAGACTCAGATGACTCATTAAATCAGACATGAATTAAATCTCCGCTTCGTTCAAGATTTCTTGCCAATGCCTGATGAGCGAATCATGAAGATGGATTTTCTTAATTAGAGTTCCTTCCTGGTTAAGAGCTTTCGAAAGCTGTTTCGTCAGCTGCTGAAGGTCTACGTCCGTTTCAAGACGAGCTAACGCTTCAGTGATCTGCATCTGATTGAGCGCCGCGTCTTTCATGAAATCTTGAGTTTCACTCAGAGTACCCTCGATGAGACTACATCCGGTTAGGTAAATAGACTTACTTTTCTTAAGTTTTTCCAAGTCGTTGCAGAGCCCTTTAAAAGCCAGAGCTTCTTTATAAAAATCATAAAGAGGCTTAAGTTTCTGGCCGCATCCGAAAGGTACCTGAACTCTTTCCATCACCTCTGTTTTTTTCTTGAGTAGTTGATGCATAGTTTCAGTAAACGCCGCAGACAACATCAGATTTAAGTCTTTTGCTTCGAGCTCAGTCATCACCGCATCTACATGATCTACGATCAACTGATCCATTTTGACCTCGATCAGTCTAACGGCCTGGTTGGCTTGGTCCGATAAAAAAGTCGACCGCAACTGAATGTATTTTTTTGCTCCGGCCAGTTTATCCAAAGTCACTCTAGGAGATGGAATTTTCTGCAATTGATACTTTTTTATGAATTCAGCGAGGGGCGCTAGGGCCAACAGATATCGGCCATGGCCG
>CANHSO010000023.1 GCA_947463705.1 Bacteriovoracaceae bacterium | reverse complement strand
GCCATGGGTTCGATTTCAAAAGTCCCTATTATTGTAGTGAAGGAAACCCTTGAGAGTTTCTACAGAGAGATTGCAGAAGAGGAAACACTGATCTTTGGCCATGCATCAGGTAGGGACTTCGTACTTTCAACTCTTGGGGAGGAACGCGCAAAAACCGTTTTAGGGCAGCTTTCTGTGGTTGAGGGTAGCCGGACCCTTGAGGCTCTCGAGCTAGTAGATTCTCGCACATTAGCCAACTTCCTCGTGAATGAGCATCCTCAAACCATTGCATTGATTCTCGCTCATCTTGATTCGGGGAAAAAGTGTGAGGTTCTCAAACGCCTCCCTGAGTTGATTCAAACCGAGGTCGTCTTGCGTATCGCTAATCTAGACTTCATTTCACCTAATCTCATTGCTCAGGTGGATGAGGTCCTCAAGCAGGAGCTTGCGACGCTTGGCTCCATCGATACTCAGCAGTTGGGCGGGGTTGCTCCGATTGCCGAAATGCTCAACGTTATGGATAAATCGAATGAACAAAACATTATGGCCAAGGTCGAAGAGAAAGACCCACAATTGGCTGAGGAAATTCGCAAATTGATGTTTGTGTTTGAAGATATCTCATTCGTTGATGATCGTGGAATGCAAACACTTCTTAAAGAAGTTCCAAATGACAAGCTAGTGATTGCACTTAAGACTGCAACGCCAGAAGTTCGAGATAAGATTTTCAGAAATATTTCCAAGCGTGCGGCTGAATTGCTCAAAGATGATTTAGACTCTCTGGGTCCAGTTAAACTTTCAGAAGTTGAATCTGCTCAACAAGAAATTATCAATGTAGCAAAACGCCTCGAGTCTGAGGGTAAGATAATGATCAGCCGTGGTGGCGGATCTGATGCTCTGGTGTGAGGTTTGAATGTGGAATCGGAAGTTTGCTGAGACTCAAATTCAGGATGAGAATCATCTTGGTTCTAAAAAGAACGAGCACAAGATTTCTAGCTTTGATCGCGCGATTCGACCCGAAGTCAAAGACTACGTATTTGAACCGATTCGAGCAAAAGATACTGATCACTATTCAGAAATTAAGAGTAAGTTTGGTCCTCTAGCTGCAACTGATGATGAGCGCTCAGTACGCACTCAAAAAGATAGTCGCTTTAGTATCAATCCGCTGCTGAGGAATCAACTGTCGATCGAGGAGGAAGAGCGCCGAGTAATTGAGGTGCGAGTCCAGCAAATCGTAACTGAGATTGCTGAGCGAGAAAAGGTAGCAGCGCGAAATCAGGGCTACCAAGAGGGACTTAAAAAGGGAATTGAAGAAGCTCAGAAGAAAATACAGTTCGAATCAGCGGATAAAATTGCTAAGTTTGATCAGCTTTTGAATGAAATGGAAAATGCAAGAATTGAAATATTTCGAGTCAACGAGACCATAATTATGGAGATGATCTACAGAATATCTAAACTTCTTCTTATGAGGGAGTTGTCTGTTGATCGCGAGTATGTGCTTCGCCTTGCAAGAGAATTAGTCAGCAAAGTAGGAGTTCGTGAAAATATCATAATCAGGATTAATCCTCTTGATGGGGAGATTATTGGGCTCCTTAAAGAAGGAGTGGAAAAGACCTTTGGCAGCATTGCTAACTTTAATGTGGAATTGAGTAGTAAGGTTAAGCAAAGCGGCTGCGAGATTGAAACCGAGTGGAATTTGATCAATGCCAGTATTGAAACGCAGCTTCAAGAGGTCTATCGGGCGTTGGTACCCGATGGGGGAGGCGCAGGATCTCCCGCAGCACTCAAGGAGCAAATCTCTTGATCTGGAAAATTGAAAAGCACCGAATTGATGAAAAACTTAGCCAAAGTCTTCTTTACACCGAAGCTGGGAAAATTACTAAGTCTATTGGTCTAGTTTTTGAGGCTCATTTGCCAGGTGCTGGAGTCGGAAGCATTTGTCAGATTCTGCCTTCGGGCGATCGCGAGCAGGGTCTTAATCTAAATAATGTTGAGGCTGAGGTGGTTGGTTTTCGAGACAAGCGGGTTCTCTTGATGCCGTTCGAAGAAGTTCATGGGGTAAACAAAGATAGCCTGGTGATCTTGAAAAAAAAGGTATCTACAATCACCGTCGGCTCAGGCTTGCTTGGACGAGTTCTGGATGGCCAGGGGAATCCCATCGATGGTAAAGGCCCTATTGTCTTTGGAAACGCTCATTTCGAAGAGAGAGGTCTTTATCAGCGACCCTCACATCCGTTAGAGCGTGAGGTTGTTGCTAAACCCTTGGATCTAGGTGTGAGATGCATTAATGGGCTTCTCACTTGTGGTCAGGGCCAGCGAATGGGTATTATGGCAGGTTCAGGAGTTGGGAAGTCTGTCTTGCTTGGAATGATGGCTCGGAGGACGCAGGCCGATGTTAATGTCATCGCGCTTATTGGTGAGCGAGGTCGCGAGGTCAGAGAGTTTATTGAACGCGATCTTGGTCCTGAAGGTTTAAAGCGGTCTGTTGTGATTGTTTCAACTTCGGATAAGTCTCCGCTCTTGAGAATGCGCGGAGCATTTTTGGGAACAGCCATTGCTGAGTATTTTCGAGACCAGGGCAAGAAAGTGCTCCTTTTAATGGATTCTGTCACTCGTTTTTGTATGGCTCAGCGTGAGATTGGTCTTTCAATGGGTGAGCCTCCGGCCTCTAAGGGTTACACGCCTAGTGTGTTCGCAACCATTCCAAAACTGCTTGAAAGAGCCGGGACCTCTCCTGGAAAAGGGAGTATTACAGGATTGTACACAGTTTTGGTCGAGGGCGATGATATGGATGATCCAATCGCCGACTCTGTTCGCTCTATTCTGGATGGTCACATTGTCTTGAGTCGTAAAATTGCGCAACGAAATCATTTTCCTGCCATTGACGTCATGCAAAGCACGAGTCGCGTGATGCGTGGGATTATTGATCCAAATCATCTGAGTTGGGCTTCTCAGATTAAGGAGTGGATGGCTACCTACGCTCAAATTGAAGAACTGATAAATATTGGAGCCTATGTTCGTGGCAGTAATCCACGGATTGATCAGGCAGTTGCCGTGCATGAGCGTATTTTAGAGTTCTTAAGACAAAATGTAGAAGAGTCAAGTGACATGCAAGATACCCTCAGTCGGATGCATTCGATTATCCGAGCAGGTGAGGCTTTAGCGGGGAATGGACAACAGGGGGCTCAAAATCAGAGGCCTGTCCAGTCTTCCTCGAATCGGTTACAGTTCTGAGTTCTGTATCAGCTTCATCAATCTCGGCAAAAAATTACAGTTTGTGGATCTAAGTAGGAAAAAGATTCAGTCTATGCTGGTGAGTAAAAATCCATCATGATCAGAAAGTAATGAAGCGATTTAAATTTGGCCTTGAATCCGTTCTCCAATCCCGGCGCCTCAATGAAAATGAGGCATTGAGGGAATTAGCTGAAGCGCAGAAGAAGCTACAAGCTGAAACTGAAAGTAAGCGCCAACTTCAGCTTTTGCTGGATCAGGCTTTTCATAATCGCGATGGTCTTGGTAAAACAGTGTCACCTGCATCAGGATTTCAGTTGATCCAGAGTTTTATTGTAGGGACCAAACAAAGAATTCTTAAATCCGACCAGGCAATTTTTCGTGCTAATCGAGGCGTAGAAAAAGCAATGAGATCTTATCTTCAGGCAAAACGCCTCACTCGAATGATTGAAACACTGAGAGAACGAGCCTTTTCTGAATTTAAGCTTCAACTCAAGAAATCTGAGCAAAAAGAACAAGATGAGCTCACGATCATGAGAAATCACCTGCTTAAGTTCGAGGGTGACATCGAATGATGTTGAAGAGACTGACTCACCGACTTTTACTCAGTTCTTTGCTTGGCCTAGGTTCAGTTGGCTTTGCTATTTCATTTGTGATGGCGAAGGACGAGGATCCAAGACCCGCCGAATCTAAAAGTGAGGTGAAGTCGGATCAAAAAGCTGAGTCCAAGGATACGACCCTTAAAGAGGGTGAAAAATCTGAAAAGAAACCAGAGAAAGTAGCCAACTCCAAAGGAAAACAAGGGGCATGTCTCACTTCTGAAGCTGCTGTCGAAGATTTGAGAAGTGCTCGTGACGAGATACAGAAGAGGGAGAAAGCACTTTCAATCAGAGAAGGCGATATTCAAACGCGAGAAAATGCGATTGCTGATCAGTTGAAACGGCTAGACCATGATCGCCAAGCGATCCAGAAAACCCAGCAGGAGCAGTCCAGGGAATTTGAAGAGAAGAGGGCAAAACTCATTGAAACCTTTCGAGCAATGAGTCCTAAGACTGCTGCCAAAATTCTATCTTCATTAGATAATAGTTTAGCGGTCTCTGTGATGTATCAAATGGATACACCTCGGTTGGCCAAGATTATGAACCTCGTTGAGGCAAAACGAGCTACTGAGCTTTCAGAGCTTTTGGTTGGATTATCCCGGGCCAAGAGCGCTCCTGATTCTAAAGTGGAGCGATCTGTGTCGAGTGACGCAGCAGAGGGTAAGGAAAAAATGAAGAAGGGAGGTGAAAAATAGAATGGAAACTATAAAAAACAATCAGCAAATACAGTTGCAAGCTAAGAGTTTAAAAAAAATCGACTCAGAAGGAGTAGGGTCTCGCAGGTCTCTGAGCGGAGTGAACAGTGAATCAGAATTTGATCAGGAGCTCATGCAGGCTAGCCTGGTGTCCCTGCAAGGGATCGCTCCGGTTCCAGTTGTTAAGCCCGAACTCAAGTCGGGAGGTACTGCTGAGTCTCAGTTTGAACCTGCTGGAAAGGCGGAGAAAGTCAGCCTACCATCAGGTTCTTATGAGCATTCAGCGCAGGATTCTGCATTAATTTCTGCTCAGACGATCGGTATTGATTCTCAAAATTTGGTTCGGGAGTCAGATCCTCAGGTTGATTTAAAAACCTTAGCTTCAGCATTTCCAGCATTCAGTCAGACTACTGAGAAAGCATGGACTGGACCCGCAGATGGGACAATTCAGTTGAGTGAAGAGGGTCAGAATATTGAGTTCTCCGATGAGGGGCTCGATTTGCCTGGCGGAAATCATTCCGAAGTGGGGGGTCATGCAATCACAGGTCAGAAGTTTCAAGGTCAGGTGAATACCAATAGGGTACAGCCTCAACACCAAGATCCTTCTCAGCCTGTTCAAACTGGAAATTTTAAAAGGCAATGGGTAACCGGAAACGACTTTATGAATACCCGCAACGACTTGATTAGCGCTCAGAAAAAATCAGAGTTAAGTGCCTCATCTGAGTTAATGGTCGGAGCAGGAGATTCACCAAGTCAGAGTTCGCTATTAGGAAATCAGCTCTCTGGAGTGATATTAAAAGAAAGACCAAAGATGGTCTTTGATAAACGCATTCAAACGAGCGAAATTTCTCAGTGGCCATCTCAGGTTCCTGTTCAAAAAAGTGCTGCCATTTTGAGTCCGGGATCTGTGGTGCCGCAAATTCAGGCGATGCCTTTGGTTCTGGTGAAAGAGCGAACTCGAGATCAGAAGGGTGGGGATGATGAATCTCTGCCAATGGCTACTCAGAGTGACTCTAGAGCGTGGATCCAAGTTCCTCAACAGGGAGTTGGTTCCTTTGAAGTGGCGACTCAATCAATTCCTAAGAGTGAGATAAATGCTCAGGTGTCCAGTGGTCCTCATCATTCAGGACAACTTGCACCCGAGGGCTTATCTAATCTTGGACTTGGAATTCTCCGCACTTCCTACCAAGGAGGCGGTGAGATCCGTGTTCGTCTCAGACCGGATCACCTGGGAGAGTTGAACATTCGTGTTTTGACTGATGGAAATCGGGTAGGGCTTAAGATCCAAGCTTCAGATGAGCGAGCGAAAAAGATTCTGGAAGAGAGCATTGGCTCTCTGAAGGAAAACCTCTCCTCGCAAAGTCTGAACTTGGGAACTGTGGATTTTAGCGTCGCAAAGAATGAAAGTACGCCAGAACCTCGTTCGTTCCAAAACTCAACTGGTTTTCAGAATGACTCAGGACATGGGCGAAATCAGAACTCAGCTCAATCCGAGCGATTTTATGACGAACCTCGATCACCGAGGCAGAATTCAGGGATGGCCTCCTTGAGGTCTAGCTTGGTGTCGAGGGCTCCCGTAAGAGAGGCTCGAGGTGAGAGTCGACTAGACGTAACAGGTTAAACTAGGGCAGGGCACTTCCTTTCGCGAGGAGGGGGTGTCCACCTGTAAAGAGAAAGAAGAATTCATGGTAGGCGGAGTTGGAAATCAAGGGAGTCGAGCGCTGCCGGCTGGTCCTGATGCAGCAGTGGGTGGACAGTATTCTCAGGCAATTGATCAAAAAGAGAGTTCTACTGCGCCAAAGTTTGGTGATGTTTATCAGCAGATTCAGGCAAAATATGGTCAGAAAGCTGAAAAACCTAGGGAGATTAAGAAAGCACTCGGCAAGGATGATTTCCTTAAAATTATGATTACTCAGATGAAAAATCAAGACCCCACCAACCCATTCAAGGCGGAGCAGATGGCAACGCAGGTTGCTCAGTTTACCTCAGTTGAGCAGTTACAGAATGTAAACAGTAATCTAAATAAAATTGGATCCCAAAATAAGCCACTCGAGCAGATGGTCATGACAAATATGATTGGAAAAAATGTGACGATTGATCGGCAGAGATTTCCACATAATGAGGGCGAAAATGAGTCTCTTGGATTTTCACTTCCTAGAAACGCTGAGAACACAAAAATTTCAATAATCAGCTCAACAGGTGAAGAAATATTCCACAAAGAACTTGGAAAACAAGATGCAGGCGAGGTAAACTTAACTTGGGACGGATTGAAAAATAATTCTATGCCTGCTAAGTCTGGTGACTATACAATAAAAGTAGAAGCAAGTGACGCTCGAGGACAGCTAATTAATCTTAGCCCTCAGGCGCAGGCGAGAGTAATTGGTGTGAGCTTCGAGGGGAAT
Organism: Bacteriovoracaceae bacterium; assembly: GCA_947463705.1. Lineage (GTDB taxonomy): Bacteria > Bdellovibrionota > UBA1018 > UBA1018 > UBA1018 > CAINWE01. The sequence continues at coordinate 15,784 of CANHSO010000023.1, read as the reverse complement.
GAGCCCGTCCTTTTAGTAGGAGATGCTCAACATCAAGAAAAAATTACAATGCGTAACATCATTCGAGTCGATATGGACCAGTCTCAGATGTCCCACGCCGGTGGGATTGCTGCAGTTCAACGGCCAAGTTTGGGGAGTTCGAATTTTATTCCGCTCCCGGCTCGAAATAACCTAGTGAACTCCGGTGGGGCACCTCAAGTTCAGGCAGCACCTGAAATTGAAAAAGGTTTTCCTAACGGTTTGAGAGGAGGTGAAAGCGAGTGACTCAAGGAACGTTTCTCTATCCGAGTGTTACTTCTCTGCCTGGGCAGAGCGGGATTAATTCGGCGGATCGTCCGATCCGAAAGCAAGAGGGCACCAAGGGAGAGTTTGATCAAGTTTTTGAGGAGAAGTTAAAAACTTCAGTCTCAGAGAGTGATCTATCTCAGATCAGGGCACCCTTGAAGTTCTCGGCCCACGCAAGTCAGCGGTTGAAGGATCGGAAGATTAATCTTGATCCAGCTGTTCTTGCCAAGGTGAACGATGCAGTAGACAAGGCGGATGCGAAGGGAGTTCAGGATACATTGATTCTGACCTCCGACGCGGCTCTGATTGTTAATGTGAAGAATAGGACTGTGATTACTGCGATTGATCGCAACTCAATCTCAGGAAATGTTTTTACCAACATTGATGGTGCAGTATTGGTGTAGTTCGAACTAGACGGTGGGCTGGACCCGTAGAGGGAAGCCTAGCTGATCCCGACTGATTGACGGATCAGATATGATCTCAAAACGAATCAATGGCGCAAGGAGGCGTCTCTATGGGTATTTTAGCATCTCTTTATACTGGCTTGTCTGGTCTTTCTGGTCAAAGTGAAGCAATGTCGTTGTACGGCGACAATATCGCAAATGCAAGTACGGTTGGATTTAAGACCAGCCGTCCAGAGTTCACTGACATGATCTCTAAGTCTCTCAAGGGCTTGCTGGGGGGCAATCAAATTGGATGTGGTGTCCACCTAGCTGCTGTTAATCCAATCCTCTCTCAGGGGGCCATTCTTCAGACGGATAGTCCGACTGATCTTGCAATTACTGGTGACGGCTACTTTGTCATGAATGGAGCGGATGGTCAGTGCTACAGCCGCAATGGGAGCTTTCACTTCGATAAGGAAGGTAAACTGATTAATAATGACAACTATCATGTCATGGGCTTTCAGGCTGACGATAATGGAAAAATCACCTCGAAGATGGGCGAAATCGGGATTAAAAGGACTGTCATCGACGCTAAAAAGACCAACGAAGTCAAACTCAACATGAATCTAGACCTGCGTGCCGATCTGAGTAAGGTCTTTGATCCTGCTAACCCAGATGGAACAGCTCACTTTGGTACTGGCGTCACGGTTTTTGATACAGCAGGAACTGCACACGTGGCCACGGTTTATTTTAATCGCACTGCTGACGGCGTTTGGAGCTGGAAGGCGATGGTTAAAGGCGAAGAAACCGTAAATGGTAAAAAAGATGAGATGGTCGAATGCGCCAAAGGCAAACTCATATTTGATACTGACGGACGCTTGAAGGAACAAATTACCGAGAAGTCCTCTTTTAGCTTTAACAAGGGTGCCCAACCTGATCAGGTCATTAAATTTAACTTTGGTGAGGACAAGATGCACGGAGGTCAGGGTTTGCAGGTGACTCAGTATGGATCAGCGTCAGAAGCCTATAAGACCTTGCAAGATGGTTACACGGCAGGGACCCTGACTGGAATGACCTTTAATGATGACGGTTCCTTGACGGCTGTTTATTCAAATGGTGAAAACGTTAACGTTGCTCAGGTTGCTGTTGCCAAGTTTGAGAATCCAGAGGGGATGTTCAAAGTGGGGCAAAATCGTCTTCGTGAGAGCCGATCTTCGGGTCAGGCGACCATTGGATCACCCCAAACTGGGGGGCGTGGTCGAGTTTCATCGAAGACTCTTGAGTCTTCTACAACAGACGTCGCTAGCGAGCTCATTAATCTGATGCAAGCTCAGCGAAACTTCCAGGCTAATAGTAAAGTAGTCACGACTTCGGACGAAATGCTGCAGGAAGTAATTAACCTCAAGCGAAATTAATTGATCTAAATTAATACATAAAATGTAATTATCCCGGCAAATCGTACCTAGGTATCGATTTGCCGGGATTTCCTACTTGCTTAAAGCACCTCTACCATAGCAAAATAGATATTATTGTAGGGGGTGTTCCTTCATGTCGTCCGAAAAGAAGAAAGAGTCAGAAGAATCTACAGCGATGCCAGCGCCAGGAGGCGAAGGTAAGGGAAGTAAACTTGTTCTGATTTTATCCCTAGTGAACGTGGTAGTGACCATCGTCGTTGTAGTCCTCCTTTTTGTCAGCTTTAAAAAAGAAAAAGAACGCTCTGTAGTCGAAGATATTGCAGTTCAGGGAGAGGGCGAACACGGTGGCGGTGGCGAACACGGTGGTGGCGGCGAACACGGTGGCGGTGGCGAACACGGTGGCGGTGGCGAACACGGTGGCGGTGGCGAACACGGTGGTGGTGGCGAACACGGTGGTGGTGGCGAACACGGCGGCGGTGGCGAACACGGCGGCGGACTCCTCAAACATGCGTTTTCGAAGTCGGGTGAGAGGATGGTTGCTCTTGACCAATTTACCGTCAATCTTTCAACGCCTGGGAGTAATAGTCCAAAATTTGTTCGAGCCACGATATCCTTAGAGGTTCCTAATGAGGAGACCGAAGCTGAGGTTAATCAAAAGGCGCCTCAGGTCAGAAACGCAATTATCGACCTGTTTACCAGTAAAAAGCCCTCTGATCTAGCGACCGTAGACGGTCGCGAATATTTGAAAGAAGAAATCAAAAGTTCTCTTAATAGTTTTTTGGTAAGTGGAAAGGTAAAGGGAGTTTACTTTACCAGCTTCTCACTATCTGGATAAGTTTGAATTCGGGTCACCGTAGGATGCGATGACTCAATTGAGCTAGGATGGCTGAAAAATGAATCAGGTTTTATCTCAAGACGAAGTCGATGCACTCCTGAATGCCGTTTCAGACGGAGGGACTCCCTCCGCCCCAGCGAAAGGTGCTGACCCTGCTTCGGCTGATTTCGGTTCGATTGTTGATGGAAATCCAGACTCTCAGATTACAACTTTTGATTTAACGAATCAGGACCGAGTCATTCGCGGCAGAATGCCGACTCTAGATATTATCTATGAGCGATTCATCCGACTTTTCAGAATTTCTCTCTCTAATGCACTGAGAAAAATTGCTGCTATTAGTATCATTTCTACCGATCTGATCAAGTTTGGTGAATTTGTAAATACCCTTCCGATCCCAAGCTGTATGTGTATCATGAAGTTTGAATCTCTTCGGGGTCCCGCCATTTTTGTTTTCGAGTCTAAACTAGCTTACGCATTGGTAGATAGCTTCTTTGGGGGGACCGATCGGCCCTACACTAAGATGGAAGGTAAGGAATTTACTCGAATTGAGCTTTCGATTATGCGGAAGGTTATGGAAATGGCTATTAAGGACCTTGAAGAGGCCTGGCTGCCAGTCCATAAGGTAGATGTAGCATTTGTAAGAACCGAGGTGAATCCTCAGTTCGTCGGTGTGGTTCCTCCCTCTGATGTGATTGTTTCCACCACCTTTGAGGTTGAGTTAGAGAATGCGAGTGGAACTTTGGCCTTGGTGGTACCGTATGCCACCTTAGAGCCGATTAAAAATAAATTAAACTCTTCGTTTCAAACAGAAATGGATCACGCGGACCGAGAATGGACACAGAAGCTCGAAGAGCATCTCCGTTCGGTCGAGGCCGAGATTTTAGTCGATTTAGGCTCAGCAACAATCACCGTCGGTGACCTCGTGAATCTTGAGGTGGGAGACATCATTCCGCTCGGTCAAGACGCTGATGGAGAATTGAAGTTGATGGTCGAAGGTGTTCCTAAGCTGAGTTGCGTGTTGGGTGTTTCTAGGGGCAACCGTGCCGTTCAGATTACAAGATTGATGGATAACCAATAAGGAGGGAGAGAAGATGGCTGATGCAGCTTCGCCACTGGGTGAAATGAATTTAGGAAGTATCGAGGGGGCATTTTCAGCACAGGGAGCTGCCTCTGGCCCAGGAGGAGCGACGCAAGGTAACTCCATGGGTGGGACGTCGAGGGGAAATGGTCCAGCAATTCAGTCTTTAGATTTTATTCTGGATATCCCGCTCAAAGTAACCGCCGAACTGGGACGGTGTAGAATGGCTATTCGCGAGATCCTGCAGTTAGGTCAGGGCTCAGTGGTTGAACTCTCAAAGTTTGCCGGTGAGCCTCTGGAGATTCTGATCAACGACAAACTCATTGCTCGCGGAGAAGTGGTTGTGGTGAATGAAAAGTTCGGAGTACGTTTGACCGACATTATCTCGCCCGTAGAACGAATCGAACAACTCAAATGAACTCACGACTCAATCGTTGGATCGGAACTGGGATCTTCTTGCTTTTTGGCTTAGGAGCGGGAACTCAAGCCCTTGCAAATCCAGTTGTTAAGCAAGTTGAGGTTCATCAGGGTGACGAAGTGGTCCTTACTTTGGATAGTAAACTTGATGCGAGTCAGGTAACGACCGAGTATTTGAAAGATATTATCCAACTTACGTTAAGCCACGCATCAGTTTATCCTGCCAGGGTAAAGTCCTCTGCGAATGGAGTCATCTCGAAAGTTTTTGTCTATCAATACAACCCGAAACAAGTCAGATGTCGTATTTCAGTTCGAGGTCATGCAGAAGCATTCAGAAAGAATTTTAAAATCCATTTTTCTGGACGATCTCTTCAAGTTAAGCTCACTTCCCCGGTTTCTGAGAGCGATCAGAAAACGACGGTAGAGAAATTAATGGGTGCTTTGATTTCGCCTCAAGAAGAACAGAAGAAGCTTCAAGAAAAAATTGAACAATCTCCTTTGAATCAGGACTTGAAACCTGAAAAGACCGCGTCCAAACCATCAACAGCCAGTTTGTCTGGTGCAAAGCCTCTGCCCTCATTCGGAGGGGTGTTTCTCAAGTTATGCTTGGTAGTTGGACTCTTTGGTCTGTTTGCAGTTCTCGTGAAAAAGTTTGGTGGCCAAAAAAAGATCCAATCGACCGGAATTCTATCAGCGATTTCAAAAGTTTCAGGTCTTAAAATTGGGTCTAAGGACAGTCTAATTGAGGTCCTGTCGACTCAGCACCTTGGTCCTAAGAAGAGCATCTCCGTTGTGCGAGTGGCGGGCAGAACTCTCGTTCTGGGTTTGTCTCAGGATTCCATTCAGCTCATCACTCAGATTCATGACTCGGATACCCACGCAGAGGAGTTTGATCTGGGTGAGGATCTTGAAAAGCAACCGCAAGGGAACGGTGCATCCTTTGCTGACTTTCTTGGAGAGCAAAAGACTCCGCCGCCATCAGTGATGGAATCTCAAGGAGTGCGATCCAGAATTCGAAGTCGGCTAGAAGGACTAAAGCCTTTATGAAGCACTGGCGATCACTAGTCGTCATTGCTACAACTGCGCTGGTTCTCTCTTCGAGTGCTTGGGCTGAGAGTCATTCTGCGAGTGGAAGCTTCGTACCGGGGACTTCAGGATTGAGCCTGCCTTCATTGAGCTTGTCATTCGCCAATTCACAAAAACCGACGGAGCTCGTTTCAATCATTCGAATCATCTTGATGCTCACCGTGCTTTCGCTGGCACCTTCGATTCTCATCATGATGACCGCATTTACTCGGATTGTAGTGGTCCTGAGTTTTTTGAGGCAGGCCCTAGGAACTCAGCAAATGCCGCCTAATCAGCTCATTGTTGGGTTATCGCTTTTTTTGTCATTTTTTGTCATGGCCCCCACATTTAAAGCCATATCGACAAACGCCGTTGAGCCTTATTTGAATGAGAAGATTGATCAGAAAGTAGCTATGGATCGGGCTGAGGCACCGTTGCGAGAGTTTATGTTCAATCAGACTCGCGAAAAAGATTTGGAGCTTTTTCTCTCTCTTGCAAAAGAGGCTAAGCCGAAGTCACGATCTGAGGTGGGTACCTATATCCTGGTTCCTGCCTTTGTGATCAGCGAACTGAAAACGGCATTTCAGATTGGATTCATGCTTTATTTGCCCTTCCTTGTTCTTGATATGGTGGTTGCTAGTGTCCTCATGGCGATGGGGATGATGATGCTTCCGCCTGTGGTAATTGCGCTGCCATTTAAGCTACTCCTTTTTGTTCTCGTTGATGGCTGGGAGTTGATTGTCGGTAGCTTGGTTAAAAGTTTTGGTTAGGAGGAGATGTGACGAATGAATGAAGAATTATTAATGTCATTAGCGTCCGAAGCGGTAAAAACGATTATCTATATTGCTGGCCCCCTTTTGTTGGCAGCGATGGTAGTTGGTATTTTGGTGAGTATTCTCCAAGCAGTCACTCAGATTAATGAGTCAACTCTGACATTTATTCCTAAGATGGTGGCAGTTTTGGTGGTGCTGACCGTGATGGCTCCATGGATGCTTGAGGTTCTCCAACATTATACCGTAGATGTCTTCGGAAGCGTCGGTAACGTGATTCACTAATGTCGATCTTTAATTTTAACCTCAATGAGATTATGTCATTCTTCGCGGTTCTTGTGAGATTCAGTGTTCTCATGAGCGTTTTGCCTTTTTTCGGAGACAAAATGATCCCGATGCCAGTGCGCATTTTACTGTCGCTCTCGGTTAGTATTACCCTATTTCCAGCTCTCGTGAAATCAAATGCCATTCATCCAAAGGACGCTCAGATCTGGGCAAATACAGCTGCTGGGATTGCCGGCACGATTACTCTCGAGGTTTTGTTTGCTCTTGTTCTAGGTTTTTCTGCTCGAATTGCCTTTGAGGGGATTGCTTTTGGTGCAAATTTGGTCGGCAATTTTATGGGTTTTGCTTCGGCTAGTGTTTATGACCCCCACCAGGAGTCCCAGACTGAAATCGTTGCACAGCTTCAGACTACATTGGCAATGCTTTTGTTTTTGATCTTGGATGGACATCATCTTCTCTTGCGGGCTGCATTAGAGAGCTATCAAGTCGTCGGGATCGGTGCGATGGGATTTTATTCGAGCTTGATGCTTAAGTTGATTCAAATGTCAGCAGATGTGATCCGCCTTGGGCTTCAGATTGCCGCACCCGTTGCGATCTCTATGTTTGCTGTGAACCTAGTTTTTGGGATCTTGTCAAAAGCCATGCCTCAGCTAAACGTATTTATGCTCTCGTTCGCGGTCAGCGCATTGGTCGGGTTTACGGTTATGTTTCTAAGTATTGAGGATTTTCAGGGTGTAGTCAGGGCGGTCTTTGAGAAAATTGGCGATTCTATGTGGATGGTCATGCAGGCCATCGCGAGTAGGAGATAGATTTGGCTGAGGGTCAAGAAGAAAGATCTAGAGAAGACTTAACCGAGGAGGCGTCGCCCCAGCGACTCGAAGAATTTCGATCTAAGGGGATGGTCCCTCAAAGTCGTGAAATCGTCGGTTTGGCTGTTCTAATAGCGACTTGCGTTACGGCTTACTCGATGTCTGGCCAATTCGCCCAGCAACTCGCTGATTTCATGAGAGAGGTTTTCAGAACTGATCTGTCTTCCAGGTTGAATCTAGGTGCTCCTCATTTGATGAGAGGTTACCTCACGAGAGCTCTCGGGCTGATGATTGCAATGGGTTTGCCCGTTTGTGGCGCAGGCTTTGTTTTTGGAATTCTTGTGAGTTTCGCTCAAGTTGGCCCGCTCCTATCGATTGAGCCCTTGATGCCTGACTTTGAGAAAATTAACCCGATTCAAGGCTTTCAACGTCTTTTCTCGCTGAAACAAGGGGTTGAAGCCCTTAGGCTGATCTTCAAGATGGCTATCATTCTGACTGTCTCGTACTTGCTCATCAAGAGTGAAGTGCTCATTTCGCCGAGCTACCTCACCGGGGATCTGAATTCAGTCATGGCCAACTATGGGCGAATCGCTAAGTCGATCTTTATCGTTTTGATTCTGATTCTTGGTGTTTTTGCTGGCGTCGATTATGCATTGCAGCGCATGGAGTTTGGCAAGAACGTGCGAATGACCAAGCAAGAGGCAAAGCAAGAAGCAAAAGAGCGTGAAGGGGACCCACAAGTTCGCGCTCGAATTCGTGCTGTTCAGCGAGAGATGTCACGCAAACGAATGATGCAGGCAGTGAAAAAAGCTGATGTGATCGTGACCAATCCGACCCACATCGCTATAGCCATTGTTTATGATAAGGGTTCGATGGCAGCACCAAAAGTAGTTGCTAAGGGTGCTGACTTGATTGCTCAAAGAATTAAACAGATTGCAAAAGATGCAGGAATTCCGCAGGTCGAAAATGTTCCTCTTGCCCGGACTCTTTATAAAACCGTGAAAATCGGACAATACATTCCAAGAAATCTCTACCACGCTGTCGCAGAAGTGCTCGCTTACGTCTATAAAATAAGGAATAGAATGCCGTGAACCTATTTGAACGAATTTCAAAAAACTCTGATCTGATGATGGCTATGGGACTGATGGCTATTATTGCAGTCATGATCATTCCTATGCCCCGGTTCTTGTTGGATATCTTACTCTCGATAGAGATCGCTCTGTCGATTATCCTCTTGTTAACCTCAGTCTATGCAACAAGGGCTTTGGATTTTAGTATTTTCCCATCCCTGCTCTTGATCACCACATTGTTTCGTCTCTCTCTCAATGTGGCAACTACAAGGGTGATCTTACTTCACGGCGCAGAGGAGGGGACCTCTGCGGCTGGCGAAGTCATTCGTTCATTCGGAGAGTTTGTTGTGGGGGGAAACTACGCAGTTGGCGTGGTGATTTTTATCATTTTGGTGATTATTAACTTTATCGTTATCACTAAAGGTGCTGGTCGCGTCGCCGAAGTCGCTGCCCGATTTACCTTGGATGCTATGCCTGGTAAACAAATGTCCATCGATGCAGACCTGAATGCGGGCCTCATTAACGAAGATGAAGCTCGCAGGCGACGTGGCGAAATTGCAAAGGAAGCCGACTTTTACGGAGCTATGGACGGTTCGTCTAAATTCGTCCGAGGTGATGCAATCGCGGGTATCATGATCGTTATTGTGAACCTCGTCGGTGGAATCATCATTGGAACCCTCCAAAAGGGGATGGAGCTGGGAACCGCCGCATCCACCTTTGCTCTTTTGACGATTGGGGATGGGTTGGTGACTCAAATACCAGCTCTGATTGTTTCGACCGCTGCTGGTATTATTGTGACTCGCACAGCGACGAGTACTAACTTCAGCCAAGAAGTATCAAAGCAGTTGATCATGAAGCCAAAAGCCCTGATGGCGGCCGGTGGTGTCATGGGATTTATGGCGATCATTCCAGGACTGCCGTTTGTTCCCTTTATGACTCTGGCACTCGGTTTAGGTGGCTTTTCCTACCAGCTGACGAAGAAAACGAACGAGGCTGAGGCTGAGAAGCTAAAAAAAGTTACCCAAGAAAAACTCAAACCAGCCCAGGAAAAACTCGAAAATCTCCTTCCGGTGGATCTGCTCGAACTCGAAGTGGGCTACGGTTTAATCAATATCGTCGACGTCGAACAAAATGGAGACCTACTGGAGCGAATTTCAAATATTAGGAAGCAATTTGCATTAGATCTCGGTGTCATTATTCCTCCACTGAGAATTCGAGACAATCTCGAACTTAAACCGGGTGATTATCAAGTACTCCTCAAAGGAGTTCAAATTGGATCGGGCTCACTGATGGTGGGCAATTTACTTGCGATGGATCCGGGCAATGTAGTTGAGCCTATTGCAGGTATTCCTACGCGGGAGCCTGCTTTTGGGTTGGATGCCATTTGGATCACCTCCCGGCAGAAAGAGGACGCAACTTACGCGGGTTACACCGTTGTTGATCTTTCAACTGTGATTGCAACCCATCTCACAGAATTGATCCGTCAAAGTATTCATGAGCTTCTTGGACGTCAGGAGCTTCAAACTCTTCTGGATTCATTTAAGCAAGTGGCTCCAAAGGTGGTTGAAGACCTGATTCCTGGACTCTTGCCACTGGGCACTGTCTTAAAGGTCTTGAAGAATCTCCTGAAAGAAGGCGTCTCGATCCGCGACCTAAGAACCATCCTTGAAGCTCTTGCAGATCTGGCTCCGATGCAGAAAGATCCTTTGGTTTTGACTGAGGGTGTTCGCAGCATGCTTTCCAGGAGCATCACTAAGAAGCTCGTTGATTCTTCGGGACAGTTGGTACTGATTACCTTAGATCGAGTTGTTGAGGAAACTATCGCTCAAGGAATTATTCAAACAGATCAAGGTCAGCAGCTTTCAGTTGATCCAGAATTCGTTCGGAGTTTTATCGCCCAACTCAATCAACAAGCTCTGGAGATGAGTCGAGAAACCAGCCAGGCTGTCGTTCTGTGTTCGCCGTTGATTCGATTTCATCTCAAAGGCCTGATCGATCGGTTTATCCCGAATGTGACCGTTTTATCTCATAATGAAATTTCTCCCAGTGTAAATGTCAAGTCATTTGGAACAGTGAGGTTGTCGTATGCAAGTTAAAAAATTCGAAGCCCCTACGATGCAAGAAGCTTTGGAAAACGTCAAAAGAGAGCTGGGTCCTGAAGCGGTGATCCTTCAAACCAAAAATCAGAAAAAGGGATTTGGTCTGATGTCCAAGGGTACCGTAGAAGTCACTGCGGCTGTTTCTGACCGTTCATTGGGCAAGAAGGCTAGAGTTGAAAATCATCTCCCCGTGCAGAGTCGAGAGGCTTTGAACAAACTGTCTGCAGATCAGCAGGCTGGTCTCTTTGATAAGTACACGAGTCGGCAGCTTCAGAGAGCCGAGTCGACTCAGGACCGAGTCCAACTCGGTGCAAAATCTGATCAAAGTCCGGCTACAAAGAAAATTACTGCGACTCGTTACATTGATATTGAAGATGATGCTGCAGTCTCCCCTTCGCTAAAGAAGCCACCCGTTCAGCCCCCACTTTTCCAAACTTCAAGAAATCAAAGCACTGCGGAACTCGAACAAGAGGTGCGTGAATTGAAACAGATGCTTGAAGATGTGAGAAAAAATCAGAATCCAGCACCAGAACGAGTTCCGCTGGCTCGTGAATTTTCCGAAGAGCGCAAGGAGTCCGTACCTCATATCTCTCTAGATATACCCGCACTTCAAGATGTCTTTGAACAACTTGTGGTCAACGGAGTGGAGCGAAGGTATGCGCTTGCGCTAATTAAGAAAGCCGCCTTTGAACTCGGAAATGAAAGATCCAAGAATTCCGAACAAGTGGTTGACGTCGTTGCCGGAGAGCTCCTGGAGTCCATTCGGGTTTTTTCTCCACTAGATCAAATCCACGCTGATCGAAGTTCAGGCCGGCTCCGTGGTCCTGCCGTAATCTCGTTTATTGGTCCTACCGGGGTTGGTAAAACAACGACTCTTGCGAAAATTGCTAGTGAGGCTCAAGGTGGACGTCAGATGAAGGTGGGTCTGATCAATCTAGATTATTACAAAATTACGGCCTTTGATCAGTTGGCAACCTATGGAAAGATCCTTCATGTACCATTTCGCTCGGTCGCATCGGTGGACGATCTAAAGATCGCTCTCATGGACTTTAGGAATCTTGACCTCGTCTTAGTTGATACCACTGGTCGTTCTCACCGAGACCCGCAATCATTGAAAGAAATTCATGAGCTTTTGGGAGCCGTCCCGGATCTGATGACATTTTTAGTGCTTTCGGCCACGACTCGAGACTCAGAACTTTTTGATGCAGCGAGTAAGTTTTCTGCCTTTAGTCCAAAGGGGTTGATTCTTTCGAAACTAGACGAGGTGATTGTCTACGGTGGAATCTACAATCTTGCACAGAAGGTGAAACTGCCCCTTTTGTACTTTACAACTGGGCAGAAAGTGCCAGATGACATCGAGGGTGCCACACGCGAGCGATTAGTTTCACTTCTCCTGGGATTATAAAAAAAAATGGAAACTGGCAGTGGTCATATGGAAATCTCTGATACACTAGTTATAAAGCAAAAAGAGGATGGGGCTAGTTCATGAGTCTAAATCAGGGGATTCAGAAGTATCGAGAAAACTTAAAAAAATCAGCTAAAGCTAATCCCAAGCCAAAAGGGAGCACCGAGAGGAAATCCTCAGGAGCGACCGTGAGTGACTCCGAGTCTCCCATAGAAGCGGCAATTGAGGAAAAGCAACGAGCAGAAGAAGCAGCTCGCGAAGAAGAGGCCCTACAGAAGGAAATTGCAGAGGAACTCGCTCGCGAGGCCAGTCAAACCGAAAAACTCGTTAAGCCTGATTGTTCTCCGGTAAATAGCTCAAGAGATCAGCTGGTTTTAGAATATGCCCCTCTGATTAAGTACATCGCCCAAAAGATTGCTGCCCGATTGCCGGCAAATATCGAGTTAGACGACCTGATGAGTTCGGGTGTAATTGGATTGATGGATGCAATCGAAAAGTATGATGTCAGTCGCGATAATAAATTCAAGACCTACGCTGAGTTTAGAATTCGAGGAGCGATTCTGGATGAGCTCCGAGCTCAGGACTGGGTGCCTCGTTCAGTTCGTGAAAAATCAAAAATTCTCGAACGATGCTATTCAAAAATTGAGCAGAAAAACGGCAGACAGGCTACCGACGAAGAAGTCTGTCAGGAGCTAGGAATTAGTCAGGCAGAATATCACGAACTTTTGGGTCAGGTTCGGAGCGTCTCCCTCCTGTCTTATGATGATGTTTCTCATTTTTCAAAAGCTGACAAGCGCGCTCTTCATGGTGGAGGAGAGGGGAATCAAAAAAGTCACACGCCCTACAGTGAAGTAAATCTCGCTCACCTTAAGAAAGTAGTGGCTGATGCGATTCGTGATCTCCCTGAAAAGCAAAGACTAGTCCTTTCTCTCTATTATTATGAAGATCTAAATCTTAAAGAAATTGGAAAGGTCTTGGATGTCACTGAGTCTCGAGTGAGTCAATTGCATACTCAAGCGATTCTTAGGCTCAAATCTAAATTGAAGAGTAATTGGGACGATTTTCTAACACTTTTCACCTAAAATGATCGGGATCAGAACTCTATGTGGCAATCTCCTAATCAGGCTGGTGGTCCGCCAACAGGAAAAAAGAGACGAAAATCTAAACGCCTTTTCCATGTTAAGCGAATGGACGTCCTTTGTGAGTTTTTAGGGGTGGGCAGAAGTAGTTCTGATGCGTCTTCGCAAGAGGGAGAGACTGCAAAGTCTGCTCAAACGATCGTCCGTTTCGTTCTCAATGACCTTTCAATCAAGGGAGCTGGCTTTTTCTCCTCGATACAAATGACCCCCGGGCAGGAAATTCGGTTAACTCTCCCTGACCCAAAAAAAGTCGTCATCAGCGCGAAAGTGGTGTGGTGTCAGGAGTATAACATAAATAGTCATATTATTTCGAAGGATCCATTTTTGTTCAATGTTGGAGTCGAGTTCGTGATTCCAACCTCCGCAGAGGCGGAGTTACTTCAGGCCCTGATCGATGAGCTTAAGGCTGAGCACCTCGTTCAGAAGTGAGTTCCCAAACTAACGGCATAGCGACGATCCTCTTGCTGACCCGCATTGAGTCCTAACTCCTCACCATAGGTCGCGAAGTCGAGGTTAAAGTAGTGAAAGTCTGCACCAAGTCCGGCGGTCCAATACCCCTGATTGAGTCCCGTTCGGACTGCTAAGGATTTCCAGTGGGTCTCGAGGCCGATGTGAAGAAGACGAAAAAAACTCCCTGCACCATTATTCAATATATCCCGAACTTCGAACGCAAAGAGTGAGTCCGTTAAGTTACCCCATTCTTTTCGAACCACTGAAATTCCAGTTCCAAAACTACGGAGTTGTTCAATAGGTGATTGTTTACTCTTGCTCAGTTTAAGTCCAATTGTATTAAACGCGCCACCTAATAAGTTTTGTCCTGCCAGTCCGGCTTTGAATTCCCAGGGGCCCAACTGCAAAAAATGATACATGACTCCTAGGTCAAAATTATACATAGCTCCATCGCCGGAGAGTGAGCTGAGCGTCGTAGAATCACTTCGGACCAGGTCTAAAAAATTGACTCCGCTCGCAATCGAAAATCGGTAGCTACCGCGGAGCGTGATCCCGAGAGACAGCGAGTCGTCCTTTAAGGGTTTGTAACCAAAAGTGAGTGCTGGAGTCAGATCAACGATTGCAGCACCGCTGCTCGCATAATTATTACTGATCGTGAAGTCATTCTGGGCACCGGCAATCACTCCAAATGCGATGGCAAATCTCCGGTCTCCATGGGCCGCAAGGTACCAGGCTGGAAGAACTGCTTGCAGCCGCTGATGGAGGTTCTTGCCAGCTTCACTGTTGAGGATGCTTGCTAGGGTCTCGGATCTCTTTGAGAGGGCCCTGAGGGTGTTCGTGTTGGTTTCCCCGGTCAACTCAAACAGGGTGAACTTGCTCTTTGGATTGGCTAAGACTCGCGCTGGGTTGCCGAAGAAATTCTCTTCATAAAGTCCCGTCGTGATTAAAGTGCTTCCCATTCCGGTGCTTCTGGTGCTCACGAATGGGCGGATGATGGGTTCAACTGCCTGAGCGGGGGCACTTTGAAAGAGCATGACTCCGGACAGTGTGAAGAGTTTAGCTAGACTTTTCATGAGTGTTTCCCTAGTCCCGCATTCAACAGTAAGTACCGATATGCTCGGTCAGCGTTGGTTTGGGTAAGATCAAAATCGAGGAGGATTGAAACGAAGGCAAGTGCAGAGGAGACGAATTTGCTGCCTCCTCCGAGGAGGTTGCTCGCTGTATTGAGTTCAGATATGGTTGCCTGAACCATATAGAGGGTGGCATTACCCGATGAGAAATCGCTATTCACTGCGTTACTTAGTGTGGTTGCATTTGAGCCGAGAGACAATCCTATTGAAAGTTTTTTCCCAGTGATGGCACAGTCTTCCGATGAGAATGATCCCAGTGCGCCAGCTGTAATGCATCCGCTAGGGTTATCGACAAGATCCCGAGAGGTATAGTACCCTGCTATGCTAGCATCCTCGGCGAAGAGCTCAGCTAAAAGAGCGAGAGCAGTAATCATACGAAGAGCTGCTTGGGCCTGGGTGTTTTGGATATTGAGTGTGAGTTTGTAGTTTTGAAAAAGTTCAAGCCTGAGAGCATTTGAGGCCTGGTAACTCAGACTGTCTGCGAAGAGGGTAATTAGCCTGCCCAGGTTGGAGCCGCTCTGTAAAATAGCCGAAGCAAACGTGCCCACTCCAATCCCGCTTTGAGAAAGTCTGGCCATTGCCCTTTCTGAGTACTGAGTGTCGCCAGCTGAGGACGAGATCTTTAAAAAATATTGCGTGGCACACGCGTAATCGCCCTGATCTAAGCACGAGTGGGCTGCTGCTAAATATTGGGCATCGCCGCTGGGTGAGTCCATAAACTGATAGGCATTGCAGCTTGCGAGCAGCCCAGCCCCGGCAATTAAGCTTGCTGCTACACTCGTTGATCTCCAGATTCGCCATCGACTCATTGCAGGTGCCCCCAATGATTTAAGTTTAGGAGCGAATGAGGCGATTGTAAACGGCTAAACCCAGTCTACTTTTTAGTTAAATCTAGACTGGGGCCTTCCATCCTAGTTTTTGAATCAGATGTTGGATCTGATTTTTTAGCGACTCTAGATCAGAGTTGTTTTCGATGACTTCATTGGCCCATTCACGGCGTTGCTCAGGTGTAGCTTGGGATTTTATGATGGACTGTGCCATTTCTTCGCTCATTGGAGTTCTTGCGAGGAGTCGAGTGATTTGATCTTTTGGGTTGGATTCAACAGTGATTAACCCCGTGAAATCCCGAAACCGCCCGGTTTCAACAAG
>CANHSO010000022.1 GCA_947463705.1 Bacteriovoracaceae bacterium | reverse complement strand
GCTTCGGACTGGGCATGAACCCAATGATGGGTGGCATGGGCGGCTTCGGACTGGGCATGAACCCAATGATGGGTGGCATGGGCGGCATGGGCGGTTTCGGAATGGGTATGAATCCAATGATGGGCGGCCTCGGAATGCAAGTTCAGCAGCTGAATGGTTTACATGTCGGAGAGCAAATGCAGAACCTGAGCATGGCTCAGCACTCTATGTACTCTAACCCTATGGGTGTTTATGGCATGGGCGGCATGGGTAGCTTCGGAGCGGGCATGAACCCGATGATTGGCGGCATGGGTGGTTACGGCATGGGCGGCATGGGTGGTTACGGCATGGGCGGCATGGGTGGTTACGGCATGGGCAGCATGGGCGGCATGGGTGGCTACGGCATGGGCAGCATGGGTGGCTACGGCATGGGCAGCATGGGTGGCTACGGCATGGGCAGCTACGGCATGGGTAGCATGGGCGGCATGTATAACCCCATGATGCAAACGTTCTAAAGCCTGATTTAACCTAAAACACACACGCCCCGTCTTCTCTCAAAAGGAAGACGGGGCTTTTTTTTGTAAAGTTAGTCGGAGGTGTGCCGAAGAGTACTGTGTCTAGGCTAGGAGGACTTTGGTGGGTAACTCGGCTTAGGCAACTTGACTGAGGACCGCTGTCATTTGCCGAATTCGTCTGAGGAGGCGAGTGAGGGTACAGCAACAGGTGGTGGTGGTCCTCGTCCCTTTTATGGTAGACCATGGGACGGAGAATCGACATGGCAAGCCTTGATCACATCGGAATTGCAGTTTCTCATCTTCCTAAAATTGTAAAGCTTTTCGCTCTTTTAGGCCTTCAGCTAGATCACTCTGTGGACGTTCCTGAACAGGGCGTTAGGACTCACTTTATTCCACTGCCTAAAAGTTCATCGAATATCGAACTGCTCGAGATCACCGACCCAGAAGGCACAGTCGCGCAGTTTTTAAGGAAACGAGGGCCGGGGATTCATCATTTGGCTTTTAGCTTAGACCCGGGGTCGCTTGAAGCGATCAGCGAAAAGCTGAGGACAGAAGGGTATCGGCTCATCTATTCTGAGTCCAAGCGCGGCGCTCATGGCGCGAAGATTAATTTTATTCATCCCTCGACAGCAGAGGGCATCCTAATTGAACTCATGGAGGAAGTGATCTGATCATGCCTATTCAATTCACCCGAGGGGTCAAATTCCTTCTTATGTCTACTTTCATGAGTTTCATCGTTCAGCAAACGGCTGATCAGTTTTTTGGGACTCATTTTTTTTCGATCTTCGCTCTCACTCCAACAGGATTTTTTGATCACTACTCCTGGTGGCAGTTACTGACTTACTCATTTTTGAATACCGACGTAATCCCTCTCTTTTTTAATCTATTTATCCTAGCTCAGTTGGGGCCTGACTTAGAGCGAGCGTGGGGTACGAAGAGATTTTTAGTCTATTACTTTTTCTGCGCTGCTTCGGTCGCGTTTTTTTATCTCATTTTTTTCGGTATTTTTGCCCGAGGCTCTGGGTATTACGGAGCACTGGCAGGGCCCTCCGGGGCAATTTACGGCTTGTTTGCCGCTTATGGATTGATCTTCGGAGAGAGCATGATGGCTTTTCCTCCGATGAAATTCAAACACTTCATCCTGATTTTGGTGGTGTTTCAGTTAATGCTTTCAGTTTATACTCCGGGAGGTTCTTGGGCGGCATTTGCTCACCTGACGGGTATGGCTTCTGGTTTTGTTTATCTGTGGGCTCAAACTCGGTGGCTTCTTAGGCAGAAAAAACGGGCGCTCTATACAAAGTTAGCCCCAAAATCGAAGAAAAGGCAGGCCAAACATCTCAGGCTGGTGAGTTCGAGACCTGGGGACTTGGATCGTGACGACTCGGACTCGGACGGCCATCCCAAAACGTGGCATTGAAGATCAATCGTTGATTTAGGGGGGCGGTCTGCCATTTTAAGCTCGATTTAACAGCAGTTCCCAGGAATGGTCGTTCACTTGCCCGAATTGGTGCGCTTACGCATTGACAGAGATGGCTTGGCCGATTTATCTAAGTAACCATGGTACTTTTAAGTGATGCAGTTCAATTCAAGAAGTTCGATACCCGTTTAGTAGAGAGAAGTGTTTCCAGAGGGAACCTTTCGTCTCAAGAGCTCGATGTCTCCGTCGAGCAGCTTCCAGATGATTCAGAAAATGCCGTCTGGGTGAGCATTGAAAGCTTCACTCAAGAGGGTTTAGACGCCGAAAAAGGTGTATCTGGTTCAAGCCAATCTCATTCTGCCTAATTTGAGCACCTCATGGAAAAAACAGAGAGTGCTGGTGGTGTCGAATCCTTAACCATCCTCGGTACAGGTCCTGCTGGACTGACTGCCGCAATTTACAGTGCTCGGGCTAATTTAAAGCCCCTCTGTGTGGAAGGTGTGCAGCCCGGTGGGCAGCTCACAATCACCAGTGAGGTGGAGAATTACCCTGGGTTTGCTGAACCTGTGATGGGACCCGATCTCATGACGGCGTTTAGGAAGCAGGCTGAGCGGTTTGGGACTCGTTTTTTTCAAGGCAATGTCGCTCAGGCTGATCTCTCCAAGCGACCCTTTCGTCTTCTGATGGACGACGGTCGAGAGATTCTGACTCAGGCACTGATTATTTCGACTGGTGCGTCCGCAAAGTGGATCGGTATCCCTTCCGAGCAGAGGCTCATGGGTAAAGGTGTATCTGCGTGTGCGACTTGCGACGGGTTTTTCTTTAGAAACTTAGATGTGGTTGTCGTGGGCGGTGGGGATACCGCTTTGGAAGAAGCGACCTTCCTCACTCGGTTTGCTAAGTCTGTCACGGTCGTTCATCGTCGGGATCAGTTTAGAGCGAGTAAGGCGATGCAGGATCGAGCCTTTAAAAACCCAAAGATCAAGTTTGTCTGGAATTCAGTGGTCGATGAAATCCTGGGTGAAAAAGCGGTCACATCGGTGCGATTGAAAAATGTGCTTACTCAAGACCTGCAAGAGCTTAAAGCTGAAGGCGTTTTTGTTGCGATCGGCCACCAGCCTAATACTGCCCTGTTCCGGAATCAGCTCAATTGTGATGAAACCGGTTACTTAATTACTCAAAAGGGCTCAACCTATACGAATATCCCAGGTGTTTTTGCAGCGGGCGACGTGGCTGATCATGTTTATCGTCAGGCAGTCACTGCTGCTGGGACTGGGTGTATGGCTGCCTTGGATGCAGAACGGTTTTTAGAAAGCGGAGAGTAAGTCATGTCGAGTATCCATCCTGAAGAGCAGTCGGAGCAGGTCCGGGTTCGTTTTGAAAAATTAGCGCACCTTCGCGAGCGTCACGAAAATCCATACAAAAATGGGCTCGTTCCTACGGCTTTAGCCACGGGTCTTCACCAGGAGTTTGGTGAGCAGTCCAAGGAGCAGCTAGAAGCCGCAGGTCATCCTTGCTCGGTCGCTGGGCGAGTCATGGCCATTCGCGATTTTGGTAAGGCTTCGTTCGTTCGGCTTCAGGATCGAACTGGACAAATCCAGCTTTTTGTTCAAAAAGACAAGATCGGTGCCGAAGCCTACGCCAGATACAAGGAGTGGGATATCGGCGATATTCTTTTCGCTGAAGGAAAGATTTTTAAAACCAAAACGGGCGAATTGTCTGTTCTTGTGGACGCAATCCAATTGGTGACCAAATCCTTACGCCCGCTGCCTGAGAAGTTTCATGGTATTGCGGATGTTGAAATCAAGTATCGGCAGCGGTACCTCGATTTGATCATGTCTGATTCGACACGAGAAACGTTTCGTAAGCGATCGATGATTATTAGCGAGCTGCGAGCTTTCTTCGAGGGCGAAGGCTTTATGGAAGTCGAGACCCCGATGATGCATCCGATTGCAGGGGGTGCAACTGCTCGTCCTTTTACGACCCATCATAATGCTCTCGATATGACTCTCTTTATGCGAATCGCCCCCGAGCTCTATCTCAAGAGACTCGTTGTCGGTGGTTTTGAGCGGGTTTTTGAAATCAATCGCAACTTCAGGAATGAAGGGATCTCGATCAAGCATAACCCTGAGTTTACGATGCTGGAGTTCTACCAATCCTATGCAACTTTTGAGGACCTTATGCCAGTGCTGGAGCGTGTGTTTCAGCGGGTAGCGGAGAAACTTCATGGCTCGACCCGGATCACCTATCAAGGAACCGAAATCGAACTGGGTGGTTCTTGGCAGAGAATCTCAATTGAGGATTCGCTCGTGAAGTACACCGGGTTTAATGACCGAAGTCTTCTTCGTAATCGAGAGGCTTTGCTTAAGTATGGCAAAAGCAAGGGACTCCCGATGGATCCCAAGGACACCACGGGTGGCTTGATGATGGTCATCTTCGATCATGAGGTGGAGGCAAAGCTGATTCAGCCGACCTTTGTGACTCATTATCCCTTGGATGTTTCACCTCTTTCCCGCAAGAACGAAAAAGATCCTTTCTTAGTGGATCGATTCGAACTCTTTGTTTACGGGCGTGAAATGGCGAATGCTTTTTCCGAGTTGAATGATCCGATCGATCAAACCCAGCGATTTGAAGCTCAAGTCGAATCCAAGAATGCGGGCAATGAAGAAGCCACGGATATGGACCAGGATTATGTGACAGCGCTTGAACACGGGATGCCGCCTACAGCGGGTGCAGGGCTCGGCATTGATCGGCTCGCTATGTTGATGACGGATTCTCCGAGCATTCGCGATGTGATTTTGTTTCCGCTGATGCGGCCTCTGCATGTTGAGGGTGCTTCGTCAGAAGGTGAGAAGGACTAGGAGTCGAATGGGAAGATCTGGGGGGTTGATCTTTACACTCGCAAAGCGGTTCCTGCTCTCTAAGTCCTCCGATGGATTTATCTCCTTTATTGCATGGGTATCCATGATCGGAGTCGCATTGGGAGTGATGTCGCTCACCTTGGTGACCAGCGTCATCAATGGGTTCGAGAGCGAGCTCACTCAGATGATCACTTCGATGAATGGGGATGTCATTCTCTACACTCGCGGTGAACCTATTCGTGATTCTGCAGCCTCCATTCGCGAAATTAGGCGAATTATACCCGAGACTCAGAGCGTAAGTCCGTCTTTCGTGACTGAGATCATGGTCTCGGGAAAAGATGCCGTTTCAGGAGCGGTCCTTCAGGGAGTGGATCCTGAAAGTATTGGGCTCGTGACTAAGATTCCCCAGCGGGTGACCGCAGGACGACTTCCCGTGGGAGATGGCGAAGTTGCACTCGCAAGTGCCTTGGCTAATAAACTTGGTGCCACCCTGAATTCCGGCGTTCGCTTGATTGTGCCTTTTGCTGCGGGAGAAAACTCTCAGGCAAAAAGCCTTCAAGTCAAAGTCGTTGGAATTGTCCAAATGGGGATGTATGAGTACGATTCAAAGTTCTTGTTTATGGCGCTTCCGTCGGTCCAGAAGTTTTTGGATCAGCCTGAGCGGGTCACGACCTTTCATATTCAATTAAAGCCTGGAGCCCCGTCGCGAACGGCTTCAGATCGCCTTTCTGAGTCTTTTGGTTACCCATTTAAGGCCAAGGATTGGAGCCAGCTGAATCGGAACCTTTTCTATGCGATTCAGCTAGAAAAAGCTGTGATCGCAATTATTCTTACGGTTATCGTTGTAGTGGCCGCGTTTAACGTGGTGAGCACGCTGATGATGATGATCCACGATAAGGGCAGAGAAATCGCAATTCTTAAAGCGATGGGTTTTTTGCCGAGTCAGAGTTTTTTGCTTTTTTGTATTTTAGGTCTAGGAATCGGAGCTTTAGGTACGGGTGTTGGTGTTTTGGGAGGCTTAGGATTAGGTTGGCTCCTAGAGAAAACACACTGGATCGATCTGCCTGCCGATATTTATTATATCGGATTTTTGCCAGTGATTGTTCGGTGGCCTGAGATTGCCCTCATTATCGCTATGGCTCTGCTGATCTCTTTTTTAGCTACTCTTTATCCGTCGCTTATGATTTCAAAACGATCACCTCTTGAGGGATTGCGATATGAATAAGGCTCAGGCGGGAGTTCATACTCCCTTGATTCGTGCAGCTAACCTTCACAAATCCTTTTTTAAGGGCAAAAAGGAAATTAAAGTTCTGCGAGGCGTTGATCTCACGATCCGGCGTGGAGAGATGGTTGCGATCACCGGGTCCTCTGGCGCTGGCAAGAGTACTCTTCTTCATATTTTGGGGACTTTGGAGCCCCCAACTTCTGGGAGAGTTTATTTTGGAGAGGACCAAAAAAATCTTTTTGATCTCTCTGAGCGAGGGTTGTCCGAATTTAGAAATGGTTCATTGGGCTTTATTTTTCAATTCCACTACCTTTTGCCTGAGTTTTCTGCCTTAGAAAATGTGATGATGCCGGCCCTCATCGCTGGATACTCGCGATCTGCAGCGACTCAAAAGGCGCAAGAGCTCTTAGAGTTTGTGGGACTTAAGCATCGACTCGAACACCGTCCAAGCGAACTTTCGGGGGGGGAGCAGCAAAGAGTCTCCATTGCTCGAGCCGTAATTTTGAGGCCGCAGCTCATTTTGGCGGATGAACTGACTGGAAATTTAGATTCGGTCAATCGGAATTTAATAATTGAACTCTTAGCGAAATTAAATCAAGCCACAGGGGTCTCGATTCTGCTCGCAACCCATGATCTTGAAGTTGCTCACACCATGCATCGGGTATTGCCTATGAGAGATGGAGCCTTCGTTGATGGTAAAGGTATTTCTTAACGAGTAGGATGGATAAAACCATCCTTTTATGTCTTCGCTGCTATATTTGTTGACAGCAAGACATTAGCCACCTAGACATTAATTCTAGTGATACCTCTCAGAATCATTCATAATTTGATTACAGGTAAGGGTACTCTTCAGTGGCTATTGAGTTATGTAGCTATGATCGCTTGGTTTGGAGCCTTTTGCGGGGCTCAATCGAGGGCAGAGGAGCGAAGTGCTGAGTTGAGTGCTCAGGCAAAAGTTTTGACAAGTTCAGAAGCGACCGCCCTCATAGGTAAGAAAGTTGATGAAATCCAAGTTCAAGGCTTAAAAAGAATTGAAAAAGATGCAATTCTCGCAAAATTAGGCACCCAAGTGGGTGTCGCACTCTCAAAAGATCAAGTCAGTTCTGATATTCGAGCCCTGTTTGCAATGGGGTATTTCGATCAGATCGCGGTCTCTGGAAAGGAACTGCCTAGCGGAGGCGTTCAACTCACCCTTCAGGTGAAGGAACGTCCAGTCATTAGTAAGGTTGAGTTTGAGGGAAATGAGAAAATTGCCACCAGTGATCTTAAGGATGTCATTAAGACCAAGGATTGGTCTATTCTCGATATCAATCGGGTAAAAGAGGATGTCGCCCTCCTTCAAAAGCACTACGAAGACAAGGGTTATTACCTTGCTAAAGTGAATTATGAAATTACCACGACGACTCCAGATCAGGTAACCCTGATCTATAAAATTAATGATTTTGATAAAGTTCAAATCAAAAAAATTACCTTTTTGAACAATAAAAAATTCACAGACGAACAACTCAAGGCGCAGCTTGGAGAAACTCGCGAGGGGAATTTCTTATCTTTTGTGACGAGTTCGGGCAGCTTTAAGGAGGCGGCTTTTAAGCAGGACCTCCAAAGACTTTTACTTTGGTACTTAGAGCACGGCTATATCAAATTTCGAAATGAAGCTCCGGTCATCACGATCAGTGACGACAAGAAGTGGCTCTATATTTCTATCTATGTCGATGAGGGTGAGCAGTATCAAATTGGCTCAACCGACTTTTCGGGGGACTTACTCTTTTCAAAAGAGGAGCTGCGTCCGAGTCTGATTCAAAAGAGTGGGGATACTTTCAGTATCCTAAAGCGTAATCAGGAAATTCAAAATCTGACGGAAAAATACCAGGATCTTGGGTATGCTTTCGTGAACGTCATTCCAAAAATGAATGTGCACGACGATACCCGAACCGTTGATTTCGATTATGATTTCGAAAAAGGGAATCTCGTCCACATGGGTGAGATTAACGTCCTGGGTAATACTAAGACTTACGACAAGGTGATTCGTCGTGAACTCAAGGTACGAGAGGGTGATCTCTATAGCGGCACCAATCTCAGACTTTCCAAGGAAAATGTGGAGCGCCTCGGTTTTTTCGCCCCTGGGGAGTTAGTTTTCAATACAAAACCTCAAAAAGATCACCCGGACGTTGTTGATTTGGACATTTCTGTGAAAGAGCGCTCCACGGGGACGGTGACATTAGGAGCGGGTTGGGGAAGTGCCAACGGATTCTTTTTTACTGCCCAGGTTTCGGAAATCAACCTATTCGGAAGAGGGCAATCGCTGAATTTATCGGGGCAGCTCGCTCCGGGATCACCCCAACAGAGTTTGAACCTAGGTTTTACGGATCCTTACGCTTTTGACACACTCTGGAGTGCTGGGTTTGACGTTTACTACCTCCGAGTCCCAATTCCTAATGCTTATACGCTTCAAAAGAAGGGGTTTGATTTCAGGTTAGGTCACCCGATTATGGATTATACCTACGGGTTTTTGACTTATAAATTTGAGCGGTTAGATGACTTGGCTATCACCTCACTCGGAACACCAATCTCGGGCGCTGCCTTTGAGCAGGCAAGCCGTATCGATAATGGCTTCCTCTCAAGCGTGACCTTGAGTGCGACCCGCGATCTTAGAAATAACCGATTTGAGACGACTGCAGGAAATTACCAAAGCGCTTCCTTCGAGTTGGTTGGCTGGCCAGGTGATATGACGTTTTTTAAGTGGGTTGTGAACAGCCGGTACTATCAAAAAATTTGGGGTGACCTGGTCTTTCGCAATAATCTTGAATTGGGGCATATGGGCTCCTATGGCTCAAGAGAAATTCCTCCCGCCCAAAAGTTTTACCTGGGGGGGCCCAATGATATGCGCGGATTTCCGTTCTTTGGGTTAGGGCCTCAGTCGGCGACCGGTGATCCCAATAATCCAATTCGCCCCATCGGTGGATCCATTAAGGCTTTGGCTATGTTTGAGTTGGAATATCCTGTGCTGAGAGAAGCTGGGATTAAGGCAGTTATTTTCTGCGATGTAGGAAATTCGTGGGACCGCTTTCCCTCAGGTCCCCTTGCAAGTCTGAGATCGGATGTAGGTTTCGGGATTCGATGGTTCTCGCCTATCGGACCTCTGAGGTTGGAATGGGGATATCCGATTAACCCATTGCCAACCGAGAGCAGTTCTCAGTTCAATTTCTTTATTGGACCGGCATTTTAAGCCCCGGTGGGCTTCCAATTCCCAATTGGATGTGGTTTGCTAGCGGCTAGGTTAACTTCATCATAGGAGAAATCAATGAGTCAGATGAATCGGCGCGTATTGTTCACAATTATGGCGGCAATTGCAGGGTTGGGTTCGACTTCGAGTTTTGCTGCAGAAGCCACTCAGCGGATTGCAGTAGTCGATATGCAAAAAGCTCTGCAGCTCGTTGAAGCCGGTAAAAAAGTAAAAGCTCAGCTCGAGAAAGAGTTCAATGCTAAGAGCACTCAGTTTCAACAAGAAGAGGCCGCAATCAAGAAAATGAATGAGGAACTGCAGAAGCAGTCCTTGGCAATGAGCGATGAAGCTCGTGCTAAGAAGCAAGCTGAACTGCAAAGCCGCTTCATGAAGTTTCAACAGGGTTATCAGCAATCCCAGGAAGAATTGCAGAGCAAAGAGCGTACGCTCACTCAGCCTATTATTACCAAGCTTCGCAATATCATTGGCGAAGTTGCTAAAAATAAAAACTACAGCATCGTGATTCAAAAGAACGATGTTTTTGTGCTTCACTCCGAAGACAAAGATGACCTGACAAACGAAGTCATCAAAATCTTTGATAAAGGTGGACACTCGTAGTGACGTTTTCACTCAATCAAGTTCTGGAGTGGGTTCAAGGTCGATTCGTCAATTCTGAGTCGCTCGGTAGCAAAAAAGCCGAGTCGATCCAGGTGGATCGACCTGCCCCACTTGGAACCTCTCAGTTCAATGAAGTGGGCTTCTTTTTTTCAAAAGCTTACCAATCGGAACTGGCTACGGCTCACCCAGGTATCTTAATTACGGCAGAGCCGTTTGTTGGTCCGCTCCAGGCATCGGGCTTAGGGCTCTGGCATTCTACCGCTGTGGTCAGTTGCCCTGATCCCTACAGGGCGATGGCGATGATTTCAGAAAAATTTGCTCAACATCTTTCTTCGGTTGCTCATTTGCCCGTGAGAATTCCAACAGAGGAGGGTGTTGCAACTCGTCCTGCTCAAATTCATCCGACGGCGGTGATTGATCCATCTGCAGTCCTAGGTGAAGGTGTT
The DNA here is from genome assembly GCA_947463705.1 of Bacteriovoracaceae bacterium. Taxonomy (GTDB): domain Bacteria; phylum Bdellovibrionota; class UBA1018; order UBA1018; family UBA1018; genus CAINWE01. The sequence continues at coordinate 12,518 of CANHSO010000022.1, read as the reverse complement.
CAGATTGGTCCCCACTGCGTGATCGAAAAGGGAACTCACATTGGGCGTCAAGTGGTCCTGTATCCAGGGTGTTTTGTCGGGCCTCATTGCAGTGTGGGTCCGGACACTGTTCTTTTTCCGCGGGTGACCGTTTATGAGGGCACTCAGATCGGGGATCGAGTCCGAATCCATGCGGGTGCGGTGATCGGTTCGGATGGCTTTGGTTACGCACCACAGCGAACTGGGAATGGAAAAGTCATTCATCAAAAAATTTACCACCTAGGTCACGTCATTCTCGAGGATGATGTGGAAGTCGGCGCGAACAGCACGATCGATCGGGCTACCTTTGGGCAAACCCGGATTGGTCAAGGCTCTAAATTGGATAATTTAGTGCATATCGGGCACAACGCCGTAGTTGGCGAGGGGACTATTATTTGCGGGGGTTCCTGCTTGGCGGGTAATGCCGTCTTGGGTAACAACGTGACGGTCGGTGGTCTCTCAGGAATCGCTAACCAGGCTCACGTCAAGGATGGTGCTAGTGTGGGTGCCTTGACCTTGGTGACTAAAGATGTGGAAAAAGGTGGGACAGCTGTGGGAAATCCCCAGCGGGAATACCGAGAACACTTTAAAGCTCATGCCCTCTTGAGTAGGCTGCTCGCTGAGCGGAGATCAAAATAAATGGAATCCCCCTTTCGTTTAGATATTGAAAAAGTAAGACGATTTTTGCCCCATCGGGCACCCTTTCTTTTGGTGGACCGGATTTTGGAGATTCAGCCCGTTCCGCACCCAGAAGGAGTTATTCCTAGCGCGGGTGTTGGTACCCGAGTCATCGGAATTAAGAATGTGACCTATAATGAGCCTTTTTTTCAAGGTCACTTTCCAGAATTTTCAATTATGCCAGGGGTTTTGATCCTCGAAGCGATGGCCCAAGTAGCGAGCTTCGCGGTCTATCCCAGTCTTCAGGGAGCATCCGAGCAGACCTTGAAAAATTTTAGATGTATCTTGGCAGGCGTGGATTCTGCTCGATTTCGAAAGCCCGTCGTACCTGGGGATACCTTGCGGATTGAAGTTGAAGTCAAACAATGCCGAGGCGCAAAGCTCTATGTTTTCCAAAGCCTAGCCACGGTGGATGGACAGAAAGTTGCTGAGGCGGAAATCCTGGCCAGCCTGACCGTTCAAAATTAGCAGGAGTAAAAATGATTCACCCTAGTTCTTTCGTACATCCGGAAGCTCAAATCGATCCGAGCGTCGAAATTGGTCCATTTTGTACCGTCGGCCCTCATGTAAAAATTGGCGCCCGCACTCGCCTGATCAGTCATATTGTTTTGGAGGGCTGGACTGAAATTGGAGAAGAGAACGAGATTTTTCCATTCTGCGTTCTCGGTGCTATTCCACAAGATTTAAAGTATCGAGGTGAAGCCACTCATCTGATCATTGGAAATAAGAATACGATCCGAGAATCCGTGACCATGAACTTAGGCACCGTCCAAGGTGGGGGCGTTACCCGCGTTGGGAATGATTGTTTAATTATGGCTTACACCCATCTCGGGCATGATTGTATCGTTGGAAACCACTGTATTATTGCCAACTATGGCGGTCTTGCAGGTCATGTTGTAGTTGAGGATCATGCCATTCTGGGTGGAATGGTCGGAGTTTCTCAATTTGTTCGGATTGGTGCCTATGCTTATGTCGGAGGCTCTTCCTCCCTTGAGCGTGATATTCCTCCGTTCTGTTTAGCAATCGGAACTCGGCCAACCGCAATTAAGGGTGCTAATATTGTCGGCTTGCGTAGGCGTGGGTTTTCTGCCGAGTCGGTTCAGAAAATCAACGAAGCGGTCAAGCTCTGGGTGCGCCCAGATATTCAAAAAGAACCTTGTTTGGTTGAAATTCAAGAGCGCTTTAGTGATGCGCCTGAGGTGATGGGCTTGGTTGAGTTCATCCGAAAAAGTGAAGTAGGCGTTGCGCGTTGAAGCTCCTGGTTTCTGCTGCTGAGTCATCTGCTGATATTCATGGCGCAGAACTGGTGCATGCCCTAAAGAAAATATTGCCGGCTGGTGAGAAGCTCCAGGTGTTTGGCATAGGTGGACCTCGTCTGAGGGCAGAAGGCCTTGAGGCTGCAGTGCGAACAGAGGACCTTTCTGTGATGGGCGCAAGTGAGGTTCTTCATAAGCTTCCTAGAATTCTCAAATCACTGCGGCAAATCTCTCAGGCCGCCGAGAAGCGCAAGCCTGATTTAGCGATCGTTTTAGATAGTCCTGATTTTCACTTTCGGCTCGCAAAAAAGCTTAAAAAACTTAAAATTCCAGCCGTCTATTATATTCCCCCAAAAATCTGGGTTTGGCGGAAGGGGAGAATTCACTTTCTCAAAAAGCATTTTATCCAGATTTTATCAATTTTGCCTTTCGAGCAGGATTATTATCAAAATCAATCGATCCCCTTTCAGTTTGTCGGGAATCCACTGGTGGATGAGCTCCCCTGGGGGCTGTCGAAAGATGTGGCTCGATCTCAGCTGGGTCTCGGTGCCCAAGATCGGGTTCTAGTGGTGATGCCGGGAAGTCGGCTGTCTGAGCTCGACGCACACTTTGCTTTGATGATTGAAGCTGCTCATGAGGTGGTCATGCGCCTTCGCGCGCAGGGACAACTGGTTGCAAACGAATCTCTCAAGGTTCTTGTTGCTCTCCCTTCAGGGCTTGATCAAGAGCGATTCAAAGCTGAATTGAATCAACTCCGAGCTCAGCATGTCCAGATCCCTGTTGAGTTTCAACTCTCATTTGGTGATGCTCATCGGTGTATGATTGCGGCAGATGTGGGATTGATCAAGTCGGGGACTTCGACTCTGGAAGCAGGTCTCCTCCAGTGTCCCCACGTCATTACTTATCGACCCAGTGCCGTGACGGGCTGGATTTTTAAGAATCTAGTTCGCCATCACGGGCCCGTTGGCTTAGTGAACTGGGTTGCAGGATGGAAACCGGGGCAGTCGTGGCCTGTTCCCGAACTGCTCTGCGAAAATGCGAAGCCGCGATTGCTGGCTGCTGAGGTGTGCGCTCTTTTTGTGGATCAAGGCCGACGTCATCAAATGCTGGAGGCATTGGGCGCCTTGCGGAAGTCAATGGGAGTGAGCTCATCCGGAGAACTTCCGCCTAGTCCTAGTTTGAGAGCAGCTCAAGAAGTGATTCGGCTTTGCCGTAAGAGGGGGATTTTGTGTTGACCCAAATCGGTTCAACTCTCTGGTCAGGAGCTTCGTGTGTGAGGCGTTGGGGCGCTCAAAAAGGACTGGGTACCCGGTTGAGAGCCGATGCACGTGTCATGAGCGTTGGAAATATTCAAGCGGGCGGGGCAGGGAAAACTCCATTAGTTGCTCAACTGGTCAACGAGGGTGCTGCGAAAAATTATCGTATTTGGATCCTGACTCGTGGCTATCGAGGTCAGCGTGAAAATGTCGGTGGAGTGATCGAGCCCTCACTGAAGCCGGTCTCTGCGCAAGAGTGGGGAGATGAGGCGGCCTTGCTTCATGATCTCTGTCCACAGGCATGGATTGGCGTGGGGAGAAACCGAGTGCAGCAGTATTGTAATCTTTTGCAAACGCAGGGTAGATCGCCTGATCTCGTCATTCTTGACGACGGGTTTCAAAATCACCAGTTTGTCAAAGATGTCGAAATTGTAGCGCTCACTTCAGCTCGCACGAAGGATACTTATTTTCGTGACTCGTGGTCCGCCTTGGATACTGCAGACTTGCTGATTTGGACTAAAGGGGAAATCCTCCCCGAATTTGCGAGGTGGCAGGCGCAGAAGCCCTGGGCCCATGTGCAGTTTGAGTTGACGATGTCCCCTTCGGATCAGGCACTTTGGATGATTACTGGAATTGCAGGTTCGCAGCAAGCCCACTCAAGTGCGCTTCAATCTGGATATCGAGTAGTGAAGAAGACTGCCTTGGCAGATCATTTTGCTTACACAGGCGAGCAGATTCAAAGATTTTTGAGCGAAGCTGAACAGGAAGGGGTTCGTGTTGCCGTGACTGGCAAAGATTGGGTGAAATGGCGGGAGCTGGGCGCGCCCCGCGAAAAAGTGACCGTTCTAGAACCTCAGCTTCGTTGGGTTTATGGTCGAGAAAACTGGGAGAAGGTCGTGTGGGCTACCTCATTCTAAATTTTTTACGAGGTCTTGCTTGGTGTTACTGGGTTCAGCCCCGGCGAGCACAGCTTTTTTGGGGAAAGGTCTTGGGGCTTTTTTTAATGCAATTTCGATTTCGCTCGAAAGTTGCGCTCGAAAACCTGGAGCGAGCTTTCCCTGGGCAACCGGATGAGCAAAAAACGAATTTCAAGGCAAGTTATCTTCACTTAGGTCGGCTCATTTTCGAGATTCTCCTCCTTTTCGGGTCGTCACCTCGCAATGCACTTTTGTCCCGATTCACGACTCGATGGATGATCCTGAAAGGGCGACAGCACTCTGACGAGGCGAGGCGCCAGGGACGCGGAATTATTTTCCTAGCGAGCCACGTGGGGAATTGGGAAATGATGGCAGTCGGGGGTGTCAGTCTTGCCGATCTCAACCTAATGATGGTGACTAAGCAACTCAAGCCGTCATGGCTTCATCAGGCAATTGAGAGCGGGCGCCGAGCCTGCGGAGTCCTCGCTACTTATGAGCCACGTACCCTGAAGGACGTACTTCATCATTTGAAAAAAAAGGGTGCCGTTGGGATTGTCCTAGATCAATACGTGGGGCCACCTGTGGGAGTCCGAGTTCCTGTTTTTGGCACTCCCGTGGGCACATCCATGTTGATTGCAACACTCGCCAAGCGGACAGGTGCTACAGTGCTTCCTGTAGAAAACTATCGAAACCCAGATGGGACTTCGGTTCTTGAGATTCATCCTCCCTTGGATTGGGAATCCTCAGATGATCCGCATTATGAACTTGCCTTAAACACAGCGCGCTATTCTCAGTGGATCGAAAAAAGTATCTTTCGGCACCCGGATCAGTGGCTTTGGACTCATCGCAGATTTAAGGGTGACTTATCTCCTCTGGGGATTGACGAGTGGCACAAGCCCCGCGTGCGCAAATAGCTTGCCGTTTCTAATAGGCTCTAGAAAGTTGTGACCTGGCTCATTAGGGATCGATTTAAATTTGGAATTTGTCCAGCCTTTGCTTAGACTGAAGGTATGGTCACCGTCCCGCAGTTCATTCTGATTTTTTTGCCCGTTTTGATGCTGAGCTGTGTGAGTAGCCCCATGAAGCCGCGTCAACTTTCGCAAGAATTGTCTACAGATATTCCTCAAGACATGCGGGACCGATTCAGTGTGATGGAGGATGGCCATCGTGCTCCCGCTTCTCAAGTAAGTGAGGCCGTCACTCAGTTAGGCAAAAAAGATAAGAAATCCTCAAAAAAGAAATCAAAAGTTGAGTTACCACCACCCCTGAAAGTGGCCTCAGCCCCGCTTTCTGCTGCACTTGAGGTTCCACATCGTAACTTGGGAGTCGGATCCTACCAGGTGGGTGAGAAGCTGACCTATACGATTTCGTACTTAGGAATTGCAGCTGGGCAGGTTGAGCTGGAAGTTTTACCTTTTAAAAATGTGAACGGCAGGAAAGTGTTTCACTTTTTTGGCCATGCGACCAGCGCACCGGTTTTTAGTTTAGTCTATCGATTGAATGACACGATTGAGTCTTTTGTGGATTTTGACGGGCTCTTCTCTCATCGATTTCACTTAGTTTTAGATGAAAGAAAACAACAACGAGACTCAATCGAGCTTTATGATTCGGAGAAGAAGAAAACTTTTTACTGGAGTCGATGGGAATACCCAGATCATAGCAAAAAAGAGGAAAAACAAACTGCGGATATGCCAGCATTTCCCCAGGATAGCCTCTCGGCACTCTTTTATTTGAGGGGTGTTCCTCTTGAAGATCATACAGAGGTTGCCTTTCCACTCGTTACAGAGGGTAAATCATCTGAGGTCGTTTGTGTGGTTGTTAAACGAGAGTCTGTTCGGACTCCGCTTGGCAAAACTATGGCTGTGGTTGTGCGTCCCGATGTAAAATCTCAAGGCATTCTGAAAAAAACGGGTGACAGTTTCATCTGGTTTACTGACGATGCCCGTCGACTTCCGGTGCGTATGGAAGCCCGTGTACGAGTCGGCACCGTTGCCGCCGATCTGGTTAAAGTTGAACAGGCCGCGATCCAAGGTCAGTAGCTGAATTGAATCAACCTAGATCGTAGAATTTTGCTCGATCACCCATGGTCCCTAAATCTATAGCTCGTCTCCGCTCTTAGAAAAGATTGATTTAAGACAGGGTTTCAAGCATCTCTAAACACCGATGAATACCTGCTTAGAGTCAAAAGTCGATCCTTCCATCCCCGTAGAGCGCATTGAGGGTCTAAGGATCCTGCTTAGGAGCTTGGGTGCAAAACCAGAGCACGAGAAGTTGATCCTGCGTGCTTGGGTTTCAGCTCAGCCGCTTGATAGGTGTAAGCATCAGTCTGAACATTATTTTCCCTCCTCGATTCGTGAGCACTTGGGTGCCCTAACTGAGACCTTTCAGAGTCTCGGCCGCCTCCATTCGGAGTACCCCAGTGAGGACGGATCGTCTCGTCTTCTGTTGAAACTCAGAGACTCCCAGTTGGTGGAGACCGTGCTTCTTCCCCGAGATGGGGTCTGCGTTTCGAGTCAGGTGGGTTGCGCAGTGGGGTGTGCTTTTTGTATGACCGGACGAAGCGGGTTGATCCGACAACTCGGCAGTGCTGAAATTGTTGCGCAAGTCGTGCTTGCGCGCACCAAACAGAAAATTAGAAAAGTAGTATTCATGGGGATGGGAGAGCCCTCTCATAATCTCAATAACGTCCTGGAGGCGATCGATCTTTTGGGGACCGAAGGTGCGATTGCCCATAAACAACTGGTGTTTTCAACCGTGGGCGACAGAAGAGCTTTTGAGCGTCTGCCTCAAGGTCGCGTGAAGCCCGCGCTCGCGCTTTCTCTTCATACCACCCGCTCAGAACTGCGGGCTAAACTCTTGCCTCGTGCCCCTCGAATTGAACCTGCTGAACTGGTTGAGCTCGCAGAACACTACGCACGAGCGACCACGTATCCCGTTCAATATCAGTGGACCTTGATTGAAGGACTCAACGACGGAGAAGATGAGATCGAGGGGATTGTAAAACTGCTCAAAGGCAAGCGCGCCATCCTGAATCTGATTCCTTACAACACCGTAGAGGATCTGAGTTTTAAACGGCCCACATGGGAGCGTGCCGCAGCTCTGGCGCGGACTCTTCATCAACGGGGTATTCTTACTAAGCTTCGTCGATCAGCGGGGCAAGACGTGGATGGGGGTTGTGGACAGCTCCGCGCTCGCGCAGAAGTGTCGTAACCGCCTTGCAGTCATAACTGAAAAGTTCGTCGCGTTTCTATCCTCACTGTTCTTGGTCTGCAGGCAAGGCTGATCCTTGTGCAAAGGTAAAACCTCCTGTACAACTCTGAAATTCTCCCTTAAGCTTGCTGGGTTATGCCCAGTCGCGCGCGAAAAAAACAGAAACAAAAAATCTTGGTGCGTTCACCCAATTGGATTGGGGATCAGCTTTTGGCTCTGCCATTTTTTTATTACTTGAGGCAGGCGTATCCTCAAGCCGAAATTACGGTGTCCTGTGTCCCATGGGTGCAGGCGGTTCAGTTTAGAAACTGGGTCGATCGTGTGATTCCCTTAACTCAGCCGGCGGATTTGAGTCCGTGGGCAAAATTTAAGGCGATGGAAGCGTCCGCGCAGGTTTTGCGAGAAAATGGGCCGTGGGATTTGGGGATTTGTTTGCCCAATTCTTTTTCGTCAGCCTGGATTATGGCGCGTTCTCACGTGAAGCGGCGCAGAGGGTTTCGCGCGGACAGTCGGAGTTTTTTGCTTAATGAAGGCCAAGCGGTTCTGGACCTTGATGCTTTGCATCGTTCTGAGGAGTATGTTCGGCTGCTTTCCTCTGAAATTCCAAATCCGGGCCCAGCGCGAGACTTTTGGGGGGTTCCCCCTGAAAACCCGCTTGATGAAGGGACTCCGGGTGTGATCACAGGGTTTGATCCCCTCGCAGCATGGCCTGATGTTGTGCCGGCTCAGCCACCTTCGGAAAAATACTGGGTCCTTGCGCCCGGATCGATGGCTGAATCTCGCCGATGGTGGGAATCATCCTGGGTGGGGCTCGCTCGGCAAATCTCCGAAGAGACCGGTTTGAAGGGCTTGATTGTCGGAGGCAAGATCGAGTCCTCGATCGCGCGACGATTGACTGAGGATCCATCGCTTCGGCTTGAGGATTGGACTCAGCGAGGTGCGCCTTCGTCCTATTGGAAGATTTTTAGACAATCCCAGTTTGCTGTGTGCAATGACTCGGGCTTAGCTCATTTGGCGGCTCTCTGCGGTCCAAGAGTGCAAGTGATCTGGGGCGCTGGGCGTGTGCAAAAAACTCGACCCTTGGGCCCCGCTGTGGTTAAACTGACCGTGAATCCCGTAGAATGCTGGCCTTGTGAGCGCAACGAGTGCCTCAGGACGACCGGCCCCAAGCTTGAATGCCTGGGTGGTATTACCCCCGAAATGGTTTGGAAGGAGATTTCCCCTGGCCTTAAGTAAAGAGTCAAACCCAGATCTCCATCAAGGAACCGTCTTAGTTGTTTGTCTTTCTCACTCTTGGGGTGGGTTAGAGCAAGTGGCTTTAGCTGACGCGCTGGATGTCGCAGCCACAGGGCTTCCCGTGAAGTTTCTTTGCTTAGAGGGTACGCTTCTGCATGAGAAAATCTCTGCCCATCCCTCGATTGAGGCAGTTCCCTTGAGTTTCTCTCCTCGCAATTTTTGCGACTTCAAGCTTCGAAACGAGCTTTGGAGGCTCCTGGATCAAGGGGTTAATCTCATTCACACTCATCAGACGACTTTGCTCGGTTCAATCGTGCCCTGGTTGTGGAAGTATCCATCCGTTGGCCTCATTGCCAGCCGACATATGATGAACAGCCATTCTAAAAAAGATTTCTTTCATCGGGCTCTCTACTCTCGGGTGGACGCCTTGGTGGTCGTTAGCGATGCCATTCGAGCGAATATTCTGGAGACTCACGCCATCCAGGAGAGGAAAGTGAAAGTCATCCGCCTAGGACTCGACTTTGATAAGTTCGATCCTGCTCGAGTCAGCCCACAACAGCAACGTCAAATTTGGGGAATTGATCCAAATGCTCACGTCATCGGTTTAGTTGGGCGCATTGACCCAGCCAAGGGACAGGCCACTTTCATTCGGGCGGCTGCCGGTCTAGTGAAGAGTTGGACAGGTGCTTTGCCTTTGAAGTTTGTGATGATTGGCGAAGAGACGCGCGGCGCAGATAACAATCACCTTCAAGAACTTCAAGAGATGGTTCGACAATTCCGGTTGGAGGACTCGGTCCTTTTTACCGGCTTTCATGACGATATCCCTCAGGCGATGGCTGCGCTGGACATGGTGGTCATGCCTTCGCGCCAAGAGGCCTTCGGCTTGGTCGCCATTGAGGCCATGGCCATGGAGTGTCCTGTGCTGATTTCTCGAGGCGGCAGTGCTCAGGAAATTGTGGGAAATGAAGAGTATGGGCTGCTCGTTAGGCCAGATGATGCATTTGACGTACAACGCCAGCTCCGGTTTTTTCTGGAGAACTCTGAAGCTCGTCGAGCCATGGGGCGCAGCGCACGTCAGCATGTTCGTACATGGTATGACTGCAAAAAGCGCTTAGTAAATACAATTCATTTATACGAGCGAGTGTTGCGACGCAGAAAAGTCAAGAACTGGGACCGGATCTCCTCCGAATCTCAGGCTTAAATTTGAGTCATCGGAATCGACCTAACCGAGCGTCCCGTTCGGGTTTCCCTTTGACAAAAAGGTGGGATGTCTTTATACCTATTTGACGAATCGGAGAGCCATTAGCTTGGACTCCGGCGGGTGAGCATTCGACTGCAACGCTTTGCGATGCTGAGTGCCCCCGAGTTAGTTAAAGAAAGGCCAAATAACTATTTATGGTAGGTAAGCAAACCACTGGAGACGAGGCCTCCAAAAAACTTCAGCCTCTCCCGAAAAATCAAAGCTGGATGGACGAGTTTTCGTCTTTTGCAGCTCCTGAAGAATCTTCTGAAAATTTTGAAGACGAAGAAGAAAATTTTGCAGAACTTTTTGAAGCTTCCCAAAGACAACAGGAAATCAAAGAAGGCGAAGTCGTCGATGGAACCGTGGTGTCTGTCGGCTCCGAATACGTCACTGTTGATATCGGTTACAAATGTGAAGGTTTAGTCCCAATCCAAGAATTTAAAGATGCACATGGCGTCGCACACGTTGCAGTGAGCGATGTAGTGAGCGTTTACTTGGAACGAATGGAGATGGAAAATGGTTTCATGCTCCTCTCCAAGGACAAAGCAGAAATCATCCGCGCTTGGGATGAAATCTCTCAAGCTTGCGAAAAAGACCAGTTGGTCGAAGGTACCGTCATTGCTAAAGTCAAGGGCGGCCTCTCAGTTGATATCGGCGTTAAGGCATTCTTGCCTGGCAGCCAGATCGACACCAAGCCAGTCAAGAACTTGGACAAGTTCTTGGGCAAAAAGCTCAAGTTCAAAATCATCAAGTTCAACAAAAAGCGCGGCAACATCGTTCTCTCCCGTCGTGCAGTCGTCGCTCAAGAGCGCGAAATGCAAAGGGCGGAGACCTTGGCAAACCTTCAAGAAGGCGCCATTGTCACCGGTACCGTCAAGAACATCACCGAATACGGTGCGTTCATTGACTTGGGCGGTATGGACGGATTGCTTCATATCACCGACATGTCTTGGGGCCGCATTAAGCACCCAAGCGAGCTTTTTGCAGTAAGCGACGAAATCAAGGTCAAGATCTTGAAGTACGATCGCGAGAAGGAACGTGTTTCTCTCGGATTGAAACAAGTTTCCCCAAATCCTTGGGACGATGCGGAATACAAATTCCCAGTCGGCGTCAAGGTCAAGGGCAAGATCGTCAGCCTCAAAGACTACGGCGCATTTGTGGAATTGGAAGATGGCATCGAAGGCCTCATTCATGTTTCCGAAATGTCCTGGACCGAGCGAGTTAAGCATCCATCCAAGCTCATCAACGTGGGCGATGAAGTGGAATGCAAAGTCCTCGAAGTCGACTCCAAGAACAAGCGCATCAGCTTGGGCTTGAAGCAACTCCAAGAAAATCCATGGGATGCTCTTGAGTTGAAATACCCTGTTGGCACCATCGTTGAGGGCGAAGTTAAGTCTGTGACTGACTTCGGCGTCTTCGTGGACATCGGCATGGGTATCGACGGCCTCGTTCACGTCAGCGACGTGGCTTGGACCAAGAAATTCGGTCATCCTTCTGAAAAATTCAAGAAGGGCGATCCAGTCCGCGCTGTCGTTCTCGGCATCGATAAGGCTGCAGAGAAATTCTCTCTCGGCATCAAGCAGTTGGAACGCGATCCATGGGAAAATATTAAGTCCCGTTACCGCGTTGGCCAAGCTGTCGATGGTCTCGTAACCAAGCTCACCGACTTCGGTGCGTTTGTTGAGCTCGAAGAAGGCGTTGAAGGCTTGATCTACGTCAGCGAAATCGCTGATCACAGAATCGAGAAGCCTTCAGACATTCTCAAGGCTGATGATAAAGTTCGTGCAGAAATTCTTTCGATCGAACCGAAAGAACGCCGCATCGGATTGTCCATCAAGCAATTGGGACGTACTGAAGAGCGCGCTAACTACGACCAGTATGTCGGCGAACGTTCCAAAAAGACTTCCATGGGCGATATCTTGGGTGACAAACTCAAGGCCGCTCTTAAAAGTGGAAAAGAAGAAGAGTAGTTCACCCGGCTTATAAAGCGGCTGAACACTAAGACAGCGCCGTTCTCCTTGAGTGGAGAACGGCGCTTTTTTATTGAGACTCTTACTTAAGACTACGCCTCGAAGGCTTCTGCGATTCAGCTTAGTTTGCTGGATTGACCTCCGGCACGCCCACTGCTGGGGCACTAGAATTAGAGTTATTGAGTAAGCCTAGAAAATAGGAATAGGATCCTCCTCCTGCTTTGGCTAGGCATTCTCCGAGATCAGCGCTGACGTTAAATCTGCTCAGTCCATTGCCAAGGTAGTTGCCGTTTAGCTGTGTGCACTCTTGTGAGGTGAAGAGACGAGTGTTGTTTAAGGCCGTCCCGAAGGATTCTGCTCTGGCTTCAGCTCTAACTGCGTCTTCAGCTCTACGTGCGGCATCTGCTACAGCCTCTGCTACGGCCTCTGCTCCCGCTGTTTCTCCTGCTCTGGCTGCGGCTTCAGCTCTGGCTTCGGCTTCAGCTCTAGCTATGAGCACAGCTCTAGCTATGCCTTCAGCTATAGCTATGCCTTCAGCTCTAGCTATGGCTTCAGCTCTAGCTATGGCTTCAGCTCTAGCTATGGCTTCTGCTGCAGGCACGCCTACTACTGCAGGCACGCCTCCTGCCATAGGCACGCCTCCTGCCATAGGCACGCCTCCTGCCATAGGCACGCCTCCTGCCATAGGCACGCCTCCTGCCATAGGCACGCCTCCTGCCATAGGCACGCCTCCT
>CANHSO010000021.1 GCA_947463705.1 Bacteriovoracaceae bacterium | reverse complement strand
TGCTGCAATGAATTTAAATCCAGTACCGAAAGCTCTTCGGGAAATTACGCCTGCGGAGATGACGGCTCTGCGAAGATCGGTTCATCCGGTTTTTGTAACCATCATCGTGGAAACAGGAAGTCAACACCAATTGCTATGTGGATAGGTTTGGATAAGTTTGACGGAGCGGTGATTCGCTGATGAGTGGCATTTCACTGAGCCAAGGCAAAAGTGGGAGTATTTTTTCACCACTCGGGTAATGTTTCTCGCGATCGAGGTTCAGAACCAGCTGAATCTTCTTTGCCTGAGGAAACGAAGCTCCAAGCTTTGTGAGTCCTCGAGAAAGGTTTGAATCAGAAGTCTTCACTTCAATTAAGAGCGGAGGGTGCTTCACCGAGTTTTCCCAGTGAACGTAGAAATCAATTTCTTCTCCATCGCGTGTCCGGACAAAATAAAGTTGCCCAAAAATTCCGTGGGCGTCACCCAGGTAGTCCAGTTGCTTTTGCAAGGAAAGGGCCACCAGATTTTCAAGAATAGCCCCCTCATCGCCTTGGACGCGAGCAAGGTCATAGAAATAATATTTGGGTTCCTTGGTGAGGGCCCTGGCCAGATTCTTGTGATAGGGCGGAACGCGAAAAAATAGATATAAATTCTCTAGGATCATCAACCAGTTCTGAATCGTTTTTGAGTCTTTATGGAGATCTTCGGCAAGAGAGCGAGCTGAGACCGTCGATCCCACTCGGCCCTGTAAGAGGCTAAGCATCGTCTCCAGACTGCTAATGTTTCGAACTGACTCCAGATCAAGTAGGTCTTGCTTGAGGATAATATCCTGATGTGTTTTCGCCCAGCGCTGGTACTCGCCTGATGAAGCGAGGAAGAACGGCTCAGGAAAGCCGCTGTAGGCTTTTAAAGATTCGTAGTTCTTCTTGAGATCCTGATACTGCTCTCCACCAAAATTTTTTAACTCCCAGAGGTCAAGAGGGTGGAGTCGAAATGGTAAGTATCTTCCGGCGAGAGAGTCACCCAGTTTTTTTGTGATATCAAGGCGAGCGCTGCCGGTGACGAGAATCCGAGGCTTTACTCCCTCGGTGTCGTAAATTCCCTTTAAAAACGATTTAAACTTGGCCATCTTGTGGAGTTCATCCAAGATCAAGAGATCATAGGATCGATCCCACGCTTTTTTGAGAACGATGGGTCGATGCTCCATGAGATCCCAATTTAGGTACTGCCGTGTACTGAAAAACGTCTTGGAAAGCGTGGTCTTACCTACTTGTCTTGGTCCACTTAGGAGAATAATCTTTCGTTCAAGGTCCTTTAGGATAGCGGCGTAGATATACCTTTGGATCATTCTGGCAAATTAGGAGTCTATTCCGAATTTGTCAAGGCAAATTCGGAATAGACTCCTAATTTGCCAGAGAAGATGCGAGCGCGAATGCGACGAGGCCCGGTTCGAATGATGTGCCACTCCTGCACTCCTGCCCTCTTCAAATCAGCTCCGTCCCCCATGGCAGCATGAGTGTCACTAAGGTGCCTGAATAGGCACTCCACTCAGCGTATATCCGCGAACTGCGACATAAGCAAAGTCAGGTTGATTTCCTCCGACCGCGATATCCCGACTTAGGTTGCAGGTAAGCCTCTCTGGAAGTCTACTTGAGTCAGAGATTACACAGGGTTCGCTACCTACATAGACCCGGGTGTCGGATGTAAACCCCCAACCCGCTAGGTGCAATATTGTTGATTCGGTGGCGTCTCGCGTCGCGCTCTGCAGGCCAGCGCCGAACAGAACCACCATGCAGCCGTCGTTTCCACGAGGGTTCCCAGTCGGGAGGCTACCTCCGCGTCCGCAGTCTGCTGGACGAAACGGATCACCGGAGTTCATCGGCTTGGCAGCCGTCGCATCGATAGTCGTTTGGGTATCGAAGATGAAGTAATATGATCTGCTAGGATCATCAGGTGGACGGGTGACGCATTGGTCTTCCCCACTGACCACAGATGGTGTGGTAGAAGGAAGAACCAGTAAGGTAGAATCATAAAAGTTTGATCCGCCGCCGCCTGCCCCGCCGTAGTCGCCGCCGCCCCCGCCACCAACAAATCCTCCCCCACCACCACTGGCTTCTCCCCGAGCACCACTTGGCGATATTAAAGCACTGGTGACTCCATCTCCCCCATTTCGTAATGCGTTCCAACTCAGACCCTGACTTGCCGAGCTTGGTGAAGGAGAAGCTGCGATGCATTGGGATCCAGCGGGTCCTTGGCCTGGCCAAGGGAAGATCGGGCCACAATTACTCCCCGGGATCAGACCTCCTCTGCCTCCGCCCGAAATATTTGACCCACCTAAACCCCCAGACTCACTCCATTGACACCCACTGCCGCCCTCGCCGTATGCTCCACGTCCGCCGTTTCCTCCAAAAAGGTCAATTGGAGCCGGATCATTTCCATCCAAGCTGATTCCACAAAGGGGTGCCTGGAGCCTCGATCCGCTTCCGCCACCGCCTCCTCCCGCAATCATCGCTGGTGAGGGAGAAGATAAGGGATTTGAAAGCCAAAGTCGGCTCATCCCTCCCCCGGCTGTGGCGCCCCTGCCCCCGCCTCCAATAGTTGGACTTTTTTGAGGCAGAGGTAAACTTGCTAGTGAGGGGCCGATTCCACCTCCTCCCTCACCAATCTGATAATATATCGTATTTGATTGGCTTAAGTTTGCAGACGCCTGAATAAATCCGCCGCCACCACCGTTACAATGCCCTAACAGATCCTGGCCGTCCCGATGGCAAGAAGGCCAGAGAAGAGAACACCCTCCGTATCCGCCGCCTGCACCCCAGAGCTTGAACGTGGTTGGAATTGAACTACTGCTCGGACATCCACTCGGGAGGCTGACCGGCCCAGGACTGGGCGAAGTTGCTGGGAACACGCTTTTCCCCTTACAACCGCTATCCAAAGAAAACCCGAGTGTTAGGTTTGCTAAAGTTCCATTGGGTCCGTTGATTGTAATCTGCTTTTGGCCACTGATGAAAGAGGTGACATAGAATTTGGCTGAGCCATTTGTAAAAGTGACACCAAGGCTGCTACTGCTTGAAGGTATCGGAGTGGGGGACGGAGACAAGATAATGCCTAGATCTCCTGAGGTGATAGTGCTTCCCGTGCATTGACCGCTTCCACAAGTCGCAGTCACTTCATAATAGTCGTGCCCGTCAGCTAGTGGACTGGGACGGGGACTGGGCCTGAGGGTAAATAGGGGAACACCAAAATGAAATGCTCTCGGTGAGGATGATACTAAGGGATATGGCTTTAAATTCGAAGATATCGTTTTTATCATTGGTTGTGTCGGAGCTGCGAAAGAAAATGAGGCCGCTCCCGTTGAGTCGGTGCTAACAGTTGACGACTGGTCCCCATGAATTAGGACTTCGATCAGAATACCTGAAGGATTTGAAACGGGGGTGTTGTCAATCAACCAATTGACCGTGATCGGCACAGTACGGCTCGTGCCATCGGCTACAAGAGTTGAGGGGGAAATGCTTCCTAAGCTGAGTTTGGGGCGCTGGAAGAAACCTTCTGACAGGTCAATGTTTTGAGTCAGAGTGCCACCACTTTCTAACTCAGTGGCAGTAATTTTAGCGCCGCGAAAACTTGGGTTGAACACCCAGGAACTGGAAGAGACCTTCCAGCAAAGATAAAGGGCCCGGTAACCTGAATAATTTCCTGACTTGGCAGGTGCAGCAGATTGACAGTTTCCATCCCAAGGAATTAGGTATAAATCAGTATGATTGTATGCTCCAGAGCTGCTGAGGTTCTGGAGAGTTACCAAAGCAGTTACACCTGAAGCAGCCAAGGTAGGAGTACGCACTAAATCCATAAAAATAGGAAATTTAACGTAAATTGCTGAATCGCTCGCCGATTCGACCGCGGGAGCTCCTCGAAAGAACCTAGAACGGGCGGTATCCACGGGAGGCGGTGCCGTGACATTGATAGCGAGAGTTCCGGAGCTGCCGGTGGTGATTCTTCTCCCAGCAGGTGTTGGTGATGGTGATGCAGATGCAGATGCAGATGCAGATAATGTAAACCCTCCAGTGGTCTCAATTTTTATATTTGTGAAGTCTCTGCTAGACTGATTTCTGAAACCGAGGCTTGTTTGAGACGAGGGATCAAAGCTCCCACCACGGGAGAGTCCAAGGTTAACCGTTCCTATAAATCCGATAGCCCTATCTAACTCATCGCGTACACTCACAGTGAAAGAAACGGGTTGCCCAGAATTAAAGCGTGTTAGGCCTGCAGTGATCTTGAGAGATGTTGGCGTTGGCGATTCAATATTAAATGGTCTGCTTTCCTGCGGACTGAACTTTTCTGCGCTAGCCCTCAGCTTGCATCCATTGACTCCCACATTTCTATTAATGCTTAAACCACTAAATGTTGCCAAGCATGATCTGACTGTGGCAATTGTCGATCCACTGAGAGATGCTCCAGAGCAGCTGGAGAGTTGAATTGAGATTGTATTTGGACATTCTTTTTTTGCACGTCGATTCCTAGAATCTCTGAGTTCAACTGCAACTGAGAATGGTTCTCCAGAAACATAACTAGCCTCGGGTTGATTTGAAAAACGGAGGCTCCTTGCATTCTCATTAGAAGATGCCCAAGCGCCATGAGGAAATAGATTGAGAGCAAATAATCCTAGGAGGAGCATCCATTGAGCACCCGAAGAAATCCGAAAATTGGACATTTTGCCCGTCATACCAAGCTCCCCATTGAGTTAAAACAGGACCACCACCGGTGCGGATGCTGAATCAAAGCTAACCTTAAAATATTATCTTAAATTAGAATAACAAAGCATCTTTCGGAAGGGAATATGTAAATAGTGACACACTAGCGCGTCGCGTTGACTCATAAAAAATGACACTCTAGATGGGTGTTGGAATTTTGAGGTAGGTCCTCGTTGACTCACAATGAGGACCTACCTCAAAAAATACACCAATTTCACCAGTCAGGAACTAACGAATAAAAATATGCTGTACAAAGCGTGGATTCCAAAATGAGAATGTGAGTGAAAAAAGGTATTCCTTTTCGTCAGTCCCTAATCTCTGAAGTACAGCGAAATTGGGCTCGATGGAGAGACGCTTCCCAATCTGGGCCTCGTAGGTAATTCGCGCCCCTGCAAAATGCGCTGTCGTATGCAGATTCTGGAAACCTTCTCCGTTGGGCGCAAAATAAAAAACTCCTGGACCCCAAAGTCCAGCAAATCCGAGGTGTCCAATTGGGAAAAACTCTATTTTCCCAAGGTAAAGCCCCTGGACATTCTGACCTGAGGGGTTATTACTATTCTGAGGAAATAGAAAATGGCCTTCAACTCCTAGACCAAAGCCTCCCACCCGATATCCAAATCCCGCGGCGACACCCACTGATGTCCCATAAGAGGCACTGGATTGATTCGAAATCGAGATTGAATCGTAAGTTTCATGGGAGCTCTCCTCTGCAAAGCAAGTACTCGAGAAAACAACGCTCACTAAGAAAATTCCAAACCATCTCATCAGCATAGAGAATCCTAGAGTTAAAGGGTTGTCCGCGCACCGAACGACCTGATGGCTTCTCGACTGATTTTTTACTTTCTTTAGCTTTTTTAAATTACCACCAAAACGAATCTTTCAAAACTGATCCAAGACGCATTGACTCGCTAGCCAGGCCCCGCTGGGGAATGCCCTGGCCAGGCAAGCTTGGTCTAATCTTTGCTGTCTGTCTAGACGATGCGCTACCTGTCACCTCACGACTACGGTTTAGTCGCAAACCACTTTAGCGCGGCGCTCATCAGTCGGCTGGGCTCGGTTGACTGGTGTTGTTTCCCCTATCTCGATTCACCCAGTCATTTCGCCAGCTATTCAGACCAGAACCAAGGAGGCTCGTTTCAAATTTCGCCTCGAGGCGAGTTTCGCTCCAAGCAAACCTATTTCGCACGCACCCTCGTTCTAGAAACGCTCTTCGAAACCCCGTCGGGTCGCGGGACCGTTTCAGACTGGATGCCACTTGCAAAGGATGACCCTGCCTGTCCCATTCTTTGCCGCAAAGTTTCGGTGATTGAAGGGACTATCGACTGGGTTCTCAGCTGCGTCCCCCGGTTTCACTATGGGACAGACACGGCACAGACCGAGGTCCACCCCCGCGGAGTGCTCTTTCGAGGAACTCACCCGGAGGATCGCGTGATTCTTCAAGCGGATTTCGAACTGAAGATGACTGAGCGCAACTCAAAGGCAATCGGAGAATTCTCTTTAGACACAGGTCAATCCACCACCGTGCTCTGGATTTGGGGTCGAGCGGGAAACTTTTTAGAGGTCAATTCCCACAAAAAAGTTCAGGCCCCCGAGGTTCAACCTAGCGTACTTCAATGGCGAAAACTGGCCCACCACTGCCCCCCCGAGGGGTGTGTTTTCGGAGGACCATGGCATGACCTGGTTTCTCGATCAGGATTAGTTTTAAAGAGTCTCACTCAGGCTTATTCCGGCGGAATTGCTCAATCTGTCACCAACACCCCGAAGTCCCATTCTCGCAGCCATCCCAATGGAGACCGCCATGCTTCCTTGCGTTATGGCGCGTTTGTTCTCCAAGCTCTTGACCAACTAGGATATCAGGACGAGGCACGAGCCTATTTTGCCTGGACCTACAATTTGCTCGTCCGGGATGGAGCCGAAGGCCTCCAGTCCTACTACACCCTCGATGGCGCAAAGGAAGGACCGGAAAGATCCCCGATTTACTCGCTTTCTTCTCTAGACCCAAGGCAATTTAGACTCGACACCTACGGTCACCTCATTCTTACGGTGAGTCAGTATTATCGGATTTTTAAGGAGCTACCACCATGCATTTGGCCGCATCTGGTGGGGATCGCAGATTACCTGAGCCAAGCCTGGCGGAGACCCGATCACGGCCCTTGGAACTACCCAGGGAGAACTGAACACTTCGTGGTCTCGAAGTTGTTTTGCTGGAAAGCGCTTGAAGAAATTTGCTGGCTTGCCGATCGCCTCAACCAGCCCACCTCTCCCCGCTGGATCGCTGAAAAGGGAACACTCCACCGCACGATCTGTCGGCAAGGATTTGACTCGCACCAAAATACCTTTGTGCGATCTTTTGGAGAGAGTGCCCTGGACTCTTCTTGTCTTTGGCTGGTCCTACTCCAGTTTCTTCCAGCCGACGATCCGCGAATTCAGGGAACACTTCATGCAATTCAAACTGACTTAGCCCAGGGGGTCTTTATCCGCCGAAGCAAAAACCGCCTCGAATTCAACAAAGAGGAGCCGCTAGACCTCCTCAACAGTTTGCAGTTCACGACTGCTCTAGCCCTTTCTGAACGTCATGAAGAGGCGATTGACCGCCTTGCCGAGCTCTGCACTTACTCCAACGCACTCGGGCTGATGGGAAATCAGATCACCACCCCAGAGCACCCACTTCCCGAAAAATTTCCGTGCGTCGAAACCCACACCTTTCTCGTCAACTGCGCGCTCTATGTGGGCTCCCACCGACTAAAAGCCCGAGTTAATTACCCTCTCATCGGCGAAGAACCGCTCGCGGCCTAAAAAATCCGTTGCGAATGAACATCCAACCCTATATACCCACCACAATCGTTTTATCGGCCTATCCCAGGAGGAATTCAGATGTCCGCTCATGAAATCTATTCTTTTGAGGTGAAAACCATCGACGGCAAAGAAATCCGACTCAAGGAGTACGAAGGTAAGGCTTTGCTGATCGTCAACGTAGCCAGCAAATGTGGCTTTACCTACCAATACAAAGGTCTTGAGGCCCTTTACCAAAAATACAAGGATCAAGGACTGGTCGTACTCGGTTTCCCCTGCAACCAATTTGCGGGACAAGAACCAGGAAGCGAGGATGAGATTAAGAATTTCTGCAACCTCAACTACCACGTCGATTTCCCGATGTTTGCGAAAGTCAGCGTCAACGGTCCAGAAACTCACCCGCTCTACCAATACCTAAAAAAGGCTGAAAAGGGACTCTTTGGAACCGAGGCCATCAAATGGAACTTTACTAAGTTTCTTGTCAGCCGCGACGGAGAAGTTCTCAAGCGATTTGCACCTCAAACTGAACCAGAAGCACTTGAGTCAGAGATCGAGGCACAACTCAAATAGGCATCACCTAAGCAGTACGCTTTTTTTGGCCCTTTTCAGGCTGACTGCGCTGACGCTTGCCACGAGCAGCACCCTTGCTTGCTTTGATCTTTTCAGACATCACCCGCGAAGCGACCAAAATCTCCTCTGATTCCTCAGCAGGCAAAACAGCCGAGTCCTCAGCCTCCTCTGGCCAAACACCTGTCTTGAGGATACCCAAATCACTTGGATCTCGGTGACCAACCCGATCCTCTTGCCTCTTGGAGAGCAAGCCCAGATTGATGATTAGAAAAGCCCCCAGAAGTAAGCCGGTAATTAAAACGCCTGCGATGAGCACATATACTACGGCAGCAGCTGTATAATTCGTGAATGGAGATCCTGCTCCTAAAGACTCACCTACCCCACCCCCCGCAATAACTGCCTGAAATCCGTGATTGAACACACCTGAAAAAACTAAGGCACTATGAACCATAGTGCCTTAGGTGATGCATATCATGAGCCAGGGGTGCACGAAGCACCCCACAGCAGAAGTAGTAAAAAGGCTCTAGCGGCTAGCGGCTAGCGGCCAGCGTTCATCGTCTGGATCGTACGATACAAGTCACGCAAGTCGCTTGAACTGTATTGCCCAAATCCAGGCATCAAATTACCAGGAATCCCTTGAATCACCCAACGGTTGAACGACTCCTGAGATCTCATCCCCTCGCTCTGAGCAGTTAAAGCAGGAACGATCACAGTGCCCTTGAGGATCTTGATCCCTCCTTGGGCCTTGGTGTTGTGGCATTGTACACAACTCTCAGCATAGATCTGAGCGCCACGAGTTTGAGGAGCGCCTCGACTGATCCACTGAGCTTGGCTCGGATCATACAGATGCGCATTTTTCTCGGCGTCACTCGCCGCTACTTCCACTCGCTCTAAAGCAAAGTCGACAGGCACGGTAGCAGCAACAGCCTCAGAACCGCCACTTTCCTGGGTCGTGTCAACTCCAGCCCTTTTGAAGTCGTCAGGCGTATCAGCAGGTGCAGGAGTTGAACCCAAAGCGATCACATAATGGGTAAGCGCCCATCGATCATCAGGTGGCAGCGAAGCATAGGATGCCATGGCTGATGGAGGAAGACCCTCCTTCAATGTTTTGAAAATCATGGAAACTTTTCTTCCATTTTTCCAGCCCTGGTCCGCATGGAAATTCCGAGGCGGAGGATTCAGCGCAGCAGCAGCTGGGCCGTTGCCTTGCCCTTCAACTCCGTGGCAGGACACGCACTGAACTGAAAAAAGCTCTTTTCCTTTAGCAACTAACTCAGGAGTGGAGATCCAAGGTTTCTTAAGCTTGGACCCAGCCTGAGGAGCTTCCATCAGCTTTGGATCCACAACTACTTTGCCGCGGAAGAACAAGTCCATTGAGGTCAGGACGAAAAAAATCGCCAGAAACACAAAGGACGTCCCAAAGATCACACCGTTCTCTTTACGATCATAGTAAAGATTCATAAAGAAAAGGGCGACCAGCGCTGCCTTGGTGGTAGCCACTGCCATAGCGACTACAAAATTCAAACGACCGAGGTCCACTCCAGCAATCCAAACGGTCACGAAAGTGAGGAACATCAGAGTTCCCCCGATCAGTAGAGTCGTCCGAACGGGAAGAATCTGATGGTGATGATGTTTTTGTTTATCCGAATGAGATTCCATAAATTAACCCACCAAGTAGAGAAGCGGAAAGAGATAAATCCAAACCAAGTCAACGAAGTGCCAGTAGAACCCGACGAGCTCAACTGGAGTATAGAAGCTTGGACCAAATTCGCGGCGAATCGTTCGGCGGAGGACCCAACCAATCACACCCATCCCCAACAAAACGTGAATCATATGAAGACCGGTCATCATGAAATAGAGCGAGAAAAATAGGGGTGACTTGGGATCTTTCAACTCGTCATTAACAAAATGCGCACCTGGCAACAGGCCATGATGAAACTTGGCAGAATACTCGAAGTATTTCACGACCAAAAAACAGCAGGCAAAAAGAATGGTTGCGACTAGATACATGATCGCACGGCTTCTCTGACCCTTCTGGGTCGAGCTCACCGCGAGAGCCATGGTGATACTGCTGCTAATCAGCACCACCGTATTGATCGCTCCCATTTTCACTGCCAAAAGCTTGTGAGCCTCGTGCACCATTTCTGGGTAAAGACCCCGCAAGATGCCGTAGGCGACAAAAAGCCCACCGAACATCAAGACTTCGGTCACCAGAAAAATCCACATTCCCTGCTTTGACGCCTCAAATTCATCATCAGCACTGGCGAAGTGATGAGCATGATGATGCTGTAGTGCAGTTTCTCCGTTCGACATGATGTCTCCTTAAATTAAGAATTTCCCTGCATGTAGATGTTCTCAGGCAAGTACTCGTAAGGCCATGAGGTCACCACCGGCGTCTCAATGAAGTTTTCGTGAGGAGGGGGAGACGGTGTCTGCCACTCCAAGGTCAATGCGTTCCAAGGATTAGCGCTAGCCTTTTTGCCGGATCTCAGTGCTTGATAAAAATACACTGCCGCATACAGGAAGCCCAAACCGATGAACCATGAGCCCACGGTGGAAATTCGGTTCAAGGTCGTGAACTCAGGCAAGTAATCCCAATACCTGCGAGGCATACCTTGTGCTCCCAGAACAAACTGAGGCAAGAAGGTCACGTTAAACCCGATGAGAATCAACCAGAATGAGATCTGAGCTGAGCGCTCGGAGTACATTTTGCCGAACATTTTCGGGAACCAATAATGGAGCCCAGCCATCAACGACATCAAAGTCCCGCCCACCATAACGTAATGGAAGTGAGCTACGACAAAGTAGGTTTGGGTCAAGTGAACATCGATAGCCAGAGTCGCCAAGAATACGCCAGTCAAGCCGCCGATAGTGAATAGCTCGAGAAACCCAAACACATAAAGCATGGGAGCATAATAATGCATAGACCCCTTATACATGGTCCCAATCCAACTAAACACCTTCACGCCCGTCGGAACAGCGACGAACATAGTCAAAAGTGAGAAAACAAAGTTGGCTAACTCGGCTTGACCGCTGACGAACATATGATGTCCCCAGACGATAAAGGCGATCAAAGCAATCCCGAACGAGGAGTAAGCAATTGCTTTGTAACCGAACATCGGCTTGCGCGAAAACACAGGAATAATTTCAGAAATCACGCCCATGGCTGGCAGGATCATAATGTAAACTGCGGGATGAGAGTAGAACCAGAAAAAGTGCTGAAACAAGATCGGGTCTCCGCCTAATTTGGGGTCAAAGATCCCAATGCCAACGATTCTCTCCATCATTAACAAGAGCAGGGTGATTGCAAGAACTGGGGTAGCCAAAACCTGAATGATGCTGGTCGCGTAAAGTGCCCAGCAAAAGAGAGGGAGTCTAGACCAGGACAATCCAGGTGCACGAAGCTTGTGAATCGTCACGATGAAATTTAATCCTGTCAAAATCGAGGAGAACCCAGCGATGAAAGCCCCAGTGAGAACTAAGATCACAGTCGTATTGGTTCTGATTGAGTAAGGAGTATAAAACGTCCAACCCGTGTCTGCTCCACGCAAGAAAAGTGCTGCCACAGCAAAAATCGCTCCTACCATAAAGATGTAGTAAGACGCGAGATTGAGCCGCGGAAAAGCAACGTCTTTTGCCCCTAAGATGATCGGCAAAATGAAGTTCCCCAGTGCTGCTGGGATCGAAGGAATGATCACCAAAAACACCATGATGGCGCCATGATAGGTGAAAAACCGATTGTAAGTATTGGCATCAATGATCTGTGTGCCACTTTTGTAGAGTTCGAGTCGAATCAGGAGTGCGAAAATCCCACCCACCAAAAAGAAGAGCAAAACGCTGGCCAGATACATCAGACCGATTCGTTTATGATCCAAGGTAGTCAACCACGACATCAACCCTTTGGAGTGGTTGAGGTAGTTATCTCCTCCATCCGCTACTGTTGCTTGATGAGCCATAATTTTACTCTCCCTATTTCAAACTTTTAATGTAAGCAATCAGGGCATTCATCTCTGTCTCAGAGATCAGACCCTTAAACGTCGGCATGACTGCGTTAAAGCCTTTAACCGTGCTGGACTGCGGATTCTCGATGTGATTACGAATATAATTTTCATCTGCAACCACGGTTCGACCGTCGGCAAGCTCAACTTTGCTCCCAAAGAGCCCTTTATGAGTTGGTCCTACTTTGGTTGTACCGTCCACAGAATGGCAAGCGACGCAGCCTTTCTTCTCGTAAACAGCCTTACCCTGTTCTGCCAAACTTCCCTGAGCGGATGCCACCGGGCTTTGCGCCGAAACTTCTTCAACTCCTGAGTATTTCACTTCAGGAACGTTGCCGATAGGACGGTTCAAATTCCAAGCTTTCCATTGCGCATCATCAAGAACGATGACCTTTGCAAGCATGCCAGAGTGAGAGGTTCCGCAGTATTCAGTACAAAACACCTGGTGCTTGCCCGGAACGGTAGCCTGAAACCAGATGCTGCTGTACATGCCAGGAACTACGTCCTGCTTAATTCGAAAATTCGGGATGTAAAATCCGTGCAATACATCTTCAGATGTCATCACAAATTTTACGGGTCGATTCAGGGGAACGAAAACCTCGTTCACCGTGGTGCGACCATTGTCGTATTGAAACGTCCAAAGCCATTGTTTACCGATCACTCGGACTTCGTAAGCATCTGCAGGTGCCTGGGTCATCGAGTGATAAATTGAATATCCCCAGCCAAAGATAATCATCAGAAGGAGAGTTGGAACTGCGATCCAGACCGCCTCAAGAAGGTGACTTCCCGTAAGGTAAGTCGTCTTTTTCTCAGGACGATGCCGATAGGCAATAATGAAATAAATCATCGCACCCACGACCAAAACAAAAAAGAAGGCACTCAGGCCTAACAAAAAATCCCACAGACCATCCCAACGCGCAGCAACTGCCGTTCCTTGAATGGGAACACTACCTGCTAAAGCCTGGTTAAACATTCGATTGAGGCTCCTTTTCTCTGTCTTCGCCAAAAAATCGCTAAATAGCCACCGAAAATCAAAACAGTCAAACCACAGCCAACTTGCATGAGACTGTTCAAATAAACTGAATACTTTCTTGTTTTCGGATCATACCTATAACAAAACAAAAGCAAACGATCTACTACCGATCCAACTTTTCCATGCGATGCTTCAAGAACTGCTAACCGCAAATCCGACTTTCTGAACTCAATCCCGTAAAGATAGCGAGAAATTACGCCGGACGAAGTCAAAACAGGAATCACAGCACTGTGAGCGTACTGTTTTTCTTCGGGCACAAACTTATACCCGAAGCCTACTGCCGCCGCTAATTTTCTCACCTGACCTTCGGAACCCGTTAAAAAATGCCATCCTGCCTCAGCACTCATTCTACCGTAGGCTCGCAGATAAGCTTCTTTTTTTCTTCTCGCCAATTCTGGCGTTTCCGTTGGATCAATACTCACTGCTACAATATCGAATTGATCCCCCACGCTCCAATCTAAACTTTTAAGCGAGCTCACCAGGCCATTCAGCATGAAATTACAAAGATTGGGGCATTGATAGTAGACCAGAGTCAGGAGAACAGGCTTACCCCGTTTGAAAAAGTCTGAGAGCTGTACACTTCGACCTTCTTCATCGGTAAGGCGATACTCAGCAGGTGCGATATCTGTCCCGAGATGCTCAATCACACCAGAGTCTTTGAGTTCATCCGGGACCGCACTTGCCAAACTCAGATGGGACAGACCCAAAAAGAAGACTATAAAAGTCAACAAATGCACGCAGGCCATCATGATGCCTGAGCGACGAATACATGAAATCAGAACGAGATTTTTATGGGAAGTCTTCAAAGTGACCTCAATATAATTTTGGCTGGCATCCAAGTCAAGATTAAGCTCGAACAGGGCCGTGTTCAGTGATAAAAGATCCGCATGCGCAAAATTTCGTGGTTTTTGGTTGGATTGCTTTACTTTGTATTAGTTTGGTTGAATCGAGTGGATACCTCCAACCTCATTCCATCTCCCATTGTAAAGGAATTAGGCTCCGCGTTCGTCCTAATTGCCTGGAGTCTGATCTTAGGCGCAGCATGTCATCTCACTTGGCTCCCTTCAGAAGCGGTTTTGGCTCCTAAACTCAAACGACTAGCCACAGCGGGACTCGGATCTTTGCTGATCCAGTACCTTTTGGGGGCTCTATCTAGAAATTATCAGGCCGGCCTCTCATGCCCCGAATTTCCTAAGTGCTCTGACAGCTTTTTACCCTTCAGCTTTGAAAGTTCAATTGCTTTCGCTCATCGTTGGTGGGGAATTCTAATGCTAGGTCTCTTCTTCCACCTCGCCGTGGCCGCAATCAAGTCAGCACCCGCGCTCCTGGCCCCAGCAAAGAGAGCCTCGGGATTCTCACTCGCTCAAGTCTTCTTAGGGATTGGCGTAGTCATGACGCAGCTCCATCCTGATTCTAGACTCATGCATGTGGCCATTGGCTACGCGCTCTGGGGACATTTGTTTTTTATTTTGATTCGAACCGGGGGCTTTCGTCCGACCCTTTCCCCTCAGAATTGACCTATGACTTTTCGAGAAACTCTAAATACATGGCGTGAGTTGTCTAAGTCTGGGATCGTCACCCTGGTTCTCATCAGCGTGCTTGCGGGCTATTTAATTGGCCAACCCTCGGAACTCCCCTTGAGCGTTGGCCGGCTGCTACTCACGCTTACGGGCATTCTGCTTCTTGCATCGGGCTCAAGCGCCCTGAATCAGTGGCAAGAACGAGATTTAGACTCTCTCATGCCGAGAACGGCATCACGACCTCTCCCCTCTGGACGACTCAAGCCGAATCAGGTCATAGGCTTTGTCTTGGTCTGCATTACTTCTGGACTCGCGGTTTTACTCGCACTTTCTCTAGACCTCTTTATTTTAGGCTGCGCAGCCGCGATTTCTTACAACGGTCTTTATACTCTTTGGTGGAAACGTCGCTGGGCCTATGCGGCTGTTCCGGGCGCCATTCCGGGAGCCCTTCCTATTTTAATGGGCCACGCCGCTGCGTGCGGCACTGTTTTGACGCCTGCTGGTCTTTACGTTTTCTTTGTCCTCTTTTTTTGGCAAATGCCACACTTTTGGGCGCTGGCCCTACGGTACCAAAAAGACTACCAAGACGGGGGTTTTCCAACTCTTCCCGTCGTTCACGGGCAACAGGTCACTCTCCGCCAAATCACTGTATGGTGCCTTTGCTATGTTGGCCTGGCTCTCATTGCTCCGCTTTTCATCAAGGTTCGATGGATTTATTTTGTACCAACTGGATTGGTCAGCTTCAAGGTGATTCTCGAACTAGTCCGATACTTACGCCAACCGGAAGGCAAGCACTGGCTATCATTTTTTCTCTGGGTGAACTTCAGCCTCATCATTTATCTCGGAGCCGCGTGCATGGACCTCTGGAGTTACTATCTCCCTGTGCACTGAGTCATCACCATAAATAACCCTAGCGGCGTCCTATTCAATTCGTTTACTATAAAATAATGAACAGAAGGGCTGCATCTAACGGTCTAAAACTACAGATTTTAGCTTTTTTAGTACTTGCATCGTTTCCGCAACTTTCTCTAGCAGAGGAAGACAACTCACTTTGGATGAACGGAATCACCCAAAAAGACTCTACTCCACTGAGAATCAATCCAGACCCGAACTCACCCATGATCGGACAAACTCCGGGATCAACCCGAGTCTGGGTCACAAAAAAATCTAAAAATGGGTTTCGAGCCATTCTTTTAGGAAAACCAGTTCGAGGCCAGAAGTTCGCCTGGCTTCCAGAGACAGCGATATCCGCATCCCCTAGAAAGCCAGCATCCCCTAGAAAGCCAGCATCCTCAAAAGCCGAACCTCAAGTTACTACGGCCACAGCAAATACGACACCGCCCTACAACGGCCCTCGGTGGAGAGCACAACTCCTGGTCGGAGGATCGGGGGCTTTTAACTACTCCTACACAACCAACAGCGGAGGAACCCGCAGCTCAGGCGCCAACAGCTATGGAATCAGCGCAAGCCCACTGATCTCCTATTTGTTTGGTAAAAATCCTCGAATATCGGGTATTGACCTCACAGTTCGCACTCAATTCACCTATGTTTTTGGATCAAGCACTTACACGTTTCCGTTGATCTGGGGTACCCAACTTCAAGCAGAGTACCTCAATAAAACAGCCTTTTCGCCTTATGTTTTCGTCAACTATGAATCATTACCTCTGCCGTATCCGCTAGGCACAAACGCGGGCAGTCCGACAGGGTACTCTACCCTTTCGACACAGATCGTCTGGGCAGGGGTTGGCGTTCACACCCACTTCCCTCTCCTCAGGCAGTCTGCGCATTTCTTTTTGGATGGAGCCTATAGCGTGTTAGCAAGTTCCAAAATTGCAGGCTCCTCCACTGCACTAAATAGTCAGGGATGGAAAGTCACTTCACGCCTGAGCGTTCCTTTAGTTTCACACGTGAGCTTAGGAATTCAAGCACAGTACCTTCGCACAAACGGCAACATCACTCTTTCGGGGTATGAGCTGTCAACTGGACTTGGACTTTCAATCTAAACACACAAACGACTCTTCGCAGGGTCTCAATTCGGTTCAACCCCGACCTACTGGCCGGGGTTTAAACACGATCTATTTGATTTCAAACTATTGATGATGGTGGCTCACTGACTCTTCAAGTCTAGGATCACCAATTGCAACGACATTATACTTAGCAAGGAATCGGAAAACCATCAGACCGAAAACACCCAGAAATCCAAGAGTGACTCCGATTTCGGTCAAACCGATTCGTGGACCATCCTTAAAAAACTCTGGTTGAACCATCCAAAGCATATCAACCCACTGGGCGATCAACATGAAAATCCCAATATTTCGGAGAACTTTTTCGTTCCTCTTTGCCTCACGAGGCATCAAGATGAAGAATGGAACCAGGAATTTTCCAACCAATAAAAATGTGGAAACACCCATCCAGCCATCTTCCATCCTGCGAATAAAGTAGCCGGTTTCTTCAGGCAAGTTCGCGTACCAGATCAACATGAACTGAGAAAATCCGATGTAAGCCCAGAATACGGCGAAGGCGAACATGTACTTACCTAGATCATGCAGATGGTTTTCATTCACTAAACCTTCTAATTTGCCATGAGACTTGAGCAGCAAAGTCAGCAAGCAAATGGTAGCCAAGGTCGAGTAGAACATGCCAGCAAATGTATAAACCCCAAAAATAGTACTAAACCAATGAGGATCGAGGGACATCAGCTGGTCAAAACTCGCCATAGTAAAAGTAAGTGAGAAAACAATCAGAAAGACGGGAGACCAAAACCGATTTTTTTCGGTCAATCGATAGTCGCGACTCGCATCTTGTGCAATCGAATTGCCTACCATCTTAAGAGCGAAGAAAATCCAGAGAGCAATCGCAACCACGTTGCGGATCACAAAAAAGCCCAAACTGAGATAGCCTGACTTACCCTCAAGAACCAGGTCGCCTTTAACATGTTCCATGTGACTCCAAAGATAAAGCTTTGGCACACCAAAGTACAAAATGGCGAAAGTCACAAAAACAACAGGCAGATACGCCGTCAAGGACTCACTCACTCGACGAATGGGCGCGCTCCACATTGCACCAGTGATCCACTGAAGAGTGGCAAAGAATAAGCCCCCGAGGGCCAAACTCATGAAGTAAAAATGATTCATCACGAAGCTTGCCCATGCACGGGTTGGATCAGCATTTAAACTAAACGCAAAAGTAGCGACACCCACTGCAACACATGCAATGAGTAGATTTTTAATGGTCCCAGACACCTCAAAGGTTCCTGGGTTTTTAATGGTCGTAGCGTGTCCCATGGTCACTTAGACTCCTGATTTAAAATTTTTAGATCTTCAGCGGTCGGGTGCTGAGAGCGCTGGAGGACTCTCACGTAATGAACCACCTTCCAACGATCTGCCGGAGCAATCTGAGAAGCATAACTCGGCATGATATTCTGCCCCATTGTAATGACGTGGTAAATACTTCCGTCCGGCCAGTTCCTGACCTTATCGGACTGCAGCGATGGTGGACGAGGGTAGCGAGGAACTACAGTTCCATCTCCGAGTCCGAGAGAGCCGTGGCAGGCGCGGCAGGTGATGTTGAACACCTGCTGTCC
The DNA here is from genome assembly GCA_947463705.1 of Bacteriovoracaceae bacterium. Taxonomy (GTDB): domain Bacteria; phylum Bdellovibrionota; class UBA1018; order UBA1018; family UBA1018; genus CAINWE01. Next base: position 4,749 of record CANHSO010000021.1, on the reverse strand, counting down.
CCGTTCAAGGACCGCCTGGGTCGGACGCAGAGGATTTTTCAACTCTCGTCCTGCTGCATCCGGGTCATTCTTATAGGGATAAGGAACAAAATCCCGGGGCACAGTGCCCTGAACCGGCATCCGCATCGAGCCCTCTTTCTGGGCCTTCAACGCGGGGCTGTAAACCATATCTGGCATATAAATGTAGTTGGGCTTTTCGTGCTTACACCCGGCTACTCCTAAAGAAATCCCCAAAAGTAGCACTAACTGGGCAAATGAATCGCGAAATGTAACTTGCATGATTAGAACCATCCCTCGGAGTAAACGCTTTTCACTTCCTTCGCACCGATCGACTTCAAAAACTCCGCAGCTTTACTCTCATTAAACTGCTCGGTACGGTCCGCCTCGAGAGCAACGGGAGCCTCAATTAAAAGAGCAAACTGATCACGAGTAATTCTCGGGTCAAATGACTTTCTTTTATGATTCGGGAGGCCATTCAAGAGGAACATGGCGCCCACTGTCGCCAAACCAGCGAACAAGATCGTACACTCGAACATGACCGGGACAAAAGCAGGCCAAGAATTAAAGGGCTTGCCCCCTACGATAATTGGCCAATCCACAACCGATGTCCAATACTGCAGCAAAAAGCCTAAGGTACAACCCGTCAGGCCCGCAGCAAAAGTCACAAAAGGCAGAGGGGAACGCTTTAATCCCTGAGCTGCATCCATGCCGTGGACCGGATAAGGAGTGAACGCGTCGAAGTGTTTGTAGCTCGAGTCGCGCACCTTCTCCGTTGCATGGAGCAACTGATGAGGATCACTGAAGAACCCGATAACACCTGCTAGATGTGGAGCTTGAGTCTGATTATCCATGAGCAGGAACCTCCTTCAATGGGGATGGATCGTGCTTTTCGTCCCCTTCTTCTAGATTCATAACACCCTTCACTTCGGCCATTGCGATCACTGGTAATACTCTACAAAACAAGAGGAACCAGATGAAGAACCAACCAAAACTACCCAGAGTAATGCCCCAGTCGTACCAAGTAGGAACATAGTATTTCCAATTGGAAGGCAAAAAGTCACGATGAAGAGAGGTCACAACGATCACAAATCGTTCAAACCACATCCCAATGTTCACAAAAAGGGAAACGACAAACATTACCGGAATGCTGGTTCGCGCCTTCTTGAACCAGAAAACTTGCGGAATAAAGACGTTACAGCTCACCATGATCCAGTAAGCCCACCAATAAGGGCCGAACGCACGGTTAATGAATGCAAATCTCTCAAATGGACTGCCACTGTACCAGGCAATGAAAAACTCACAGGAGTAGGCGTAACCTACGACCATCCCTGTCGCCATGATGATCTTGTTCATTTTCTCTAAGTGATTGAGGGTGATGTAGCTTTTCAAATTAAAAGCTTCACGCGCAATAACAAGCAACGTCACCACCATGGCGAAGCCTGAGAAAATTGCACCTGCAACGAAGTAAGGAGGGAAAATGGTAGTATGCCATCCCGGCACGTTGGACGTCGCGAAGTCAAATGAAACCACGCTGTGAACGGAAAGAACAAGAGGAGTTGAGAGACCTGCCAGAATCATGTAGGTCGTCTCATAGTGGCTCCAGTTCTTGTTTGAACCTCTCCACCCTAAAGACAACAAGGTGTAGATCGTTTTGCGAATCGGATTTTTGGCTCGATCACGGATCGATGCCAAGTCCGGTATCAAACCAACGAACCAGAAGGTCAAGGAAATCGTAAAGTAGGTACCAACAGCGAAAACGTCCCACAACAGAGGTGAACGAAAATTCACCCAAAGGTGCCTTTGATTCGGATAAGGCAAAAGCCAAATCGCAGCATACCAAGGACGACCTGTGTGAATGACTGGGAACAAAAGGGCCGTCATGACCGCAAAAATCGTCATCGCCTCTGCGGAACGATTGATCGCGGTACGCCACTTTTGTCGAAACAAAAAGAGAACCGCTGAAATCAAGGTACCGGCATGACCGATACCCACCCAAAAGACAAAGTTTACGATGAAGATACCCCAGCCATTGGGCTGATTCAGCCCAAGAACTCCCAAGCCATCCATGAACATCTGTGCAGCGAGCACTGCTCCAAGGCTGAAAGCCAAAATTGCTGCGATGAAGCAGATCCACCAAGTTTTGGCGGGAAAGCGCTCTAACGGGGCCGAAACGTCGTCATTGACGTTCACGTAGTTTTTGCCACCAGTTACTAGAGCCTCGGGTTTAAAGGTCGTCACTTCAGTAGAGGTACTCATGAATCTATTCACCTTTCCTATTCAGCATGTCCAGCGCCATGCCCAGAATGAGCCGACCCAGCTTGGTTCCGAACTTTGGTCATGTATGAAACTGCCGGAAGCGTGTTGAGAACTTCCAGAACTCGGAATGCCTGTGGGCTTTCCTTCATCTTAGAAACTCGACTTTCGGGGTCATTCAAATTTCCGAACACGATTGCATCAGCAGGACAGGTTTGTTGACACGCAGCCTTCAGCGCACCGTCCTTCACCTGATCGCCAGCATCTTTTGCAAGATCCTTGGCTTCGCGAATTCGTTGGACGCAGAAGGTACACTTTTCCATGATCCCGCGGGTTCTGACTGACACGTCTGGGTTCCAGACCATGTTAGCAGTCCCTTCATACGACTTCCAATGGTCGAAGAAGTTAAATCGTCGAACTTTGTAAGGACAGTTGTTCTGGCAATAACGAGTACCTACGCAGCGATTATAAACCTGAACGTTCAAGCCTTCATCATCATGAACCGTTGCCAAAACTGGGCAGACGGTTTCGCAAGGTGCATTTTCGCAATGCTGACAAAGCATCGGTTGAAACACCACATTCGGGTTTTCCGCCGAGCCAGAGTAGTAACGATCAATCTTGATCCAGTGCATTTGCCGACTCACACGCACCTGATCGCGACCGACAACAGGCACGTTATTTTCAGCCTGGCATGCAATCATACAAGCACTGCAGCCGGTGCAAGCCGTCAGGTCGATCGCCATTCCCCATCGATATCCCTTGTACTCATGCTTTTTCCACATCGTAGGAACGGTCTCCAAGCGAAGATGTGGATCGGTATGGTTCGACTGAGCCGGATTTTTTCGATACTCAGCCAAGGTAATGTCATTGATCACTGGGCGATTCTCAGTTGCGGTGTGCCACTGAGTGAGCGCTAGTTTGTAGAATTTTCCAGTTTTTCGGAGGCTGACCTTCTGACCTGCATAAATCAAAGCGGGAGCAGTCCCTTTTGCCCCAGAAAGCTGAGTCAATGGGAACACATCTACACCGGTATGATTACCGACCTTGCCCACAGCAGTGCGGCCGTAGCCGACAGCGACCGTCACCACTTGAGAATGAAGACCGGGCTGAATGTGCAACGGAAGTTCGACGGAGCGATCACCGGACACTAACTCAACTACATCATCATCTTTAAGGTCGAGCTTCTTCGCTAGTGCTGGACTCAAATTGATATAATTGTCCCAAGTAACGGATGAAATCGAATCTGGCAATTCTTGGAGCCAAGCATTATTTGCATTTCTACCGTCATACAGCGAGGTCTTTGCATAAAGGGCTAATGTCAGAGCCTCAGTTTGTGCACTGTACTTGGGTAGGTTCGCAACTGAAGCCGTTCTGAAAGAACGAGGGGCAACCTTCTCGGAGGAGATGCCCTTCGCAGCAAAAACATCCACAACCCCTGCGCGAAGCGTTCCGTTCCAGAACTGCTCAAATGAACCTGCAGCGCCAACTTCTCGATAGACTGTTTCTTTCCAGTTATTCTGGAGGTAATCGTGCCAATCTAGTGATTTAGCGGCAAGACCACTCACAGCTAGGCCACCTTTTCTCCAAATCAAGAGCGAGTCTTGGAAAGCACGGCTCGAATGAATAGGAGCCATGGCTGGCTGCTGCAGGCTGTAAACTGCCTGATTTGGATGAGCATCACCCCAGTTCTCGAGGTAATGGTGATCTGGCAAAATGTAATCAGCTAGAGCAGAAGTCTCGTCTTCGTACTCAGAAACCACAATCACCAGAGGTACTCGTTTCAATCCTTCAGCCAAACCAAGAGCAGTTCTCGGTGCTGCGTAAAGAGGGTTCGAGCGATAGACAATTAACGCATCAACTTGCCCTGCCTTCATCTCGTCGGCGAGGCGACTCAAAGCAACAAAGCTACTTCTACTGACAGAGTAGTTCACGCTTCCATCAACCGTCTTGCCGTCATTATCGAGAGCGGAATTTAAAAGATTTGCAACAATCTGTAAGGACATTGCATCCGCGGTTTTAGCCTGAACACTTCCGGCAACCACAATGCTCTTACCCTGATTCTCCCACAGAGCAGAAGCTATCTCACGGATACTTTCCGCGCCCCGTGAGAGACCAATCTCAGCAGCAACCACCTCGGGTGAGTACCCCTGCAGAGCAGAAATCACAGAGTTGTCCTGAGCAAATCGAGACTTTTTCTGCCGAATGATCAAATCATGGGCAACTGCCATCCCTACTTTGAGCTCATCGCCTGGTCGAACTGGCATTCTTTGATCTGCGTTTGCACCAGTCAGGGTCATCATGGACTCAACACAAACTAACTTTCCGAGTTGGGCCTGTGCAGGGTTCTGCCCTGAGAGCTTGCGCCGCTCAGTCCAGAGTTTTGTAGACTCGAGAGGAGAAAGGCCATTCCCTAAGAAATCGGAACCTAGAGAGAGCACATAATGAGCCTGATCAAAGCGATATCTTGGAACAACAGCATTTCCATAGGAGAGCGCC
>CANHSO010000020.1 GCA_947463705.1 Bacteriovoracaceae bacterium | reverse complement strand
TTGCCACTGCAGTGTCGGCGACTCAACTCGCACTCAACACGGCGTATTCTCTTTTCATCTCGAATGCGAATGCCGCTTCGACCCAGGCGACTCTGACTTTTACATTGAGCGATGGCATCGTGAAATCTTCAAAATTAGATCCCGAGATTTCAATTCAAACTACTGGCACTCTCAGCGCAGAATCACTTTCTGCAAGCACGATCACACCAGGCACGATCACCTACGGATCCATTACCGGGAAAAATCTGGTCTTAAATCAGAACGCAGCGGCAGAGGATTCCATCACGCTCAATGATGCAACCAACTTAGGCATGGTGCTCAATTTCAAGAACAAAGCTGGGGTCTCAGACTATAGCGTCGCAACTATTGCCGCGCTCCCAGAAACCCCGACAGGGCTCACCAATCGGGGCAGCAACTTGACTTTCTCAGTTTCAAAAGCAGGAGTAACAACCCCGACGCCCAGCCCCGCGCTCATTCTGAAACCTGATACTTCTGTGAATATCCCAGGCCAGGTCGTCTTAGGAAGCACCACCGCCTCTCCATCTCCAAATGTTGCGATTGAGATTAAGGGTTCAACTACCAGCCCCACAAAACTCCGACTGAGCAATGGCACCTCTTACTGGGATCTGAGTGTTAGCAGTAACCAACTCAATTTTTGGAATGGCACAGCGACTGCCTTTCTCACGGCAGCCGGAGCTTTCACCAACGCCTCCGACCAAAGACTGAAGAAGGATTTTGAAGTGATCGAAAGAGCCCTTTCAAAGGTTCGGCAAATTCGGGGGCTTTTCTATCGATTTAAAAAGGAACCTACGGACTCACCTCGCCACGCAGGAGTGATTGCCCAGGAGGTTCAAAAAGTATTGCCCGAAGCGGTTGAGAAAAATGGCGATTACCTCGGCGTAAAATACTCAGAACTCATCCCACTGATGATTGAAGCATTAAAAGAACTCGACGGTCAGGTCGAAACTCTCAAAAAGAAGCATAACGAAGTTGAAGCTGAGCTCACCGCACTCCGAAAAGAGAACTCCCACCTCCGCGAGTCCGCTCAAAAAAGATAGCCTAGGCTTCCTATCATGGCAATTTGCTCCACGGCTGCCTGGCTTTTGGTAGTAAATGCAAGGTGAGAGTAATCAAAACTCAAGACCCAACCATTCTGTCGCTTAGGCCACAGATAATACAAAGAAATTCCACCACTCACATCACTCTGAGAGACTTGAGTTCCAGTCACAGGTGCCCAATGACCAAACATCGATGTCCACCAGCCTTTACCCAAACCAAACATCAGGCGAGACCCAAAACCTGCCCGGTAGACCATGTTATACCCGAAGCTCTGATTGGTCACCTGAAGTAGAGAGGCAGTTTCGTCAATCTCAAAACTCAGTGGCGCCGGAAACGACGGAAAGGGCGTATAGGCTATTCCCAATCGCCCCCCAAACCACTGAGTGGCTGCAGAGGGACGGGTAGACATCCAGGTCGTAAAACTGCCATAAGCATCCACCAGAATCTCAATGCTATTGCCCACTGGAAAGCGACTATTTAAACTAACAAGACTGAGAATACTATTATACTGGCTTACCAAGGTCTGAGCATAAAAGAGAGCACCTCCACCGACTCGAAGCAAAAACCAAACTTTTTTTCGATTTTTAGTCTTTTTTTTCGACTTGCCTTCCGCTTCTCTGTCTCCTTCAATCGCGCTTTGCTTCAAGTCCTTCGTCCCTGGCCTCGACTCGACGGCTGGGGGCTGTTGAACATCCGGAGGCACTTCTCCCCAGGGAGCGGGAGGTGAGGATTCCTGAATCCCCCCAGGGGCAGGCCCAGGTGAAACTAACACCTCAGCAGCCAAGGCAATCTGAGCACTCAAGAGTCCAATCACGGCAAACAGAACACCCCAGCCAGAATCCCACACCCTTGCCCTCACTCAACACTCCCCTCTGCTCACCCGATTCATTTCTTTTTTCGCTTCGTTCGCTTTTTGAGCGACCGCTCAACCAAAGACAGAGTCTTTTTCAGTCGAGCAACATGGATAATCCCAGTTCCCGGGATCGTCAGGGGAGCCGTCGTCACTCCGATCACAATCCCAGTGCAAGGGGATCGAATCTGAGTCACGGTCTTGCCAAAAGGGTTAAGAATTGAGCCAATCAGATCGCCGTTATAGAGCAGATCTCCCGGCTTCACGGCAAGATCCAAAATGCCGCCTTTTTCTGCCCTAATCCATTCGCTGCCCTTCACAATGACTTGAAAGGGCGGACGCTTGGATTCGTCTTCTGGATGCCACATTCCCATCTCAGTCAAAACCTGAAGAACGCCGCGCAGGCCGGCCATAGAGATTTTTTGAGAAAACCTTCCCGTCTCCCCTGCCTCAAACAAAATCGTTGGAACTCCGGCCTCAGTAGCCTCACGCCTCAATGAACCCTTGACCCCTGCCTGATCAACCAACACTGTGGCGCCAAAAGTTCGAGCCAGTCTGCGGACTTTGGGATGCCCCATATCACCGCGAACGTGAGGGAGATTGAGTCTTCCACTCGCAGCGGTGTGAAGATCAATTCCGAAATCACATTTCTGAACAATTTCAGTAAATATCTTATGAGCTACCCGCTCAGCATTGTTCCCATCTTTTTTCCCGGGGAAAAACCGATTTAAGTCTCGGTGATACTGGAGATAACGCGTTTGAGCCAAGAACCCGGGAATATTGACCACCGGCACAGCGATTAACGTCCCCGAGAGTCGCTCATGCTCGACATCAAAAATCAGTCGCCTGACAATATCTGCACCATTGATCTCATCCCCATGCACCGCAGCCATGACAAACGCAGTAGGCCCCGGCCTTACCCCCCGAATCACGGTCACTGGAATCTGAATGGCCGCCGACAGAAACGATTCGGCCACTTTCAGATAAATCTCCCGAGTTTCCCCAGACGCCACCCGAATCCCACTGAACGAGAAAATCGTGCTACTTGAGTCCATGTATCAAATAGTATAGAAAATTTGAGCACACTATGAAGCAAAAACCTCCAAGTTCGCAAAAAGCACCCCGAAAAAACACCAGTAAGAAACAGAAAGACTCAACTAACGAGGGCCGCACTTCTCCTTCAGCAAAGGTTCTTTCTCCGGAGGTTTTACCCGCGTTATCCACAGCACGGAGTCAAGCGGAACAACCCGAATGGAACACTGAGGACGAAGCCCTGTCTGATTCAGAGAACCCATCCCAAGAAGTCGCCGACGACCTAGACGAACCCTCCGACTCCGAGATTGCCTCGAGCCTCCCTGCCACCCTCGAAAATCCAGACCTTGAGACCCTCCCAGCCTTGGCACCCAGCACGGCGAGTGACCCTCTCAAGCGCTACCTTGACGAGATGAAGAACTACAGACTTCTCGACCCTGAGGAGGAACGCAACCTCGCCATCCGCCTCCGGGATCACGGGGACTTATCAGCAGCAAAGGCTCTGGTCACAGCGAACCTCCGACTTGTTGTTAAAATTGCCTTTGAATATCGGAACTTCTACTCAAACGTCCTGGACCTCATCCAAGAAGGTAACGTTGGGTTAATGAAGGCCGTCTCCAAATATGACCCCAACCAGGGCGCTCGACTCGGCTATTATGCATCGTGGTGGATTAGATCCTATATTCTTAAATACCTACTGGACAACTTCCGCCTCGTCAAAGTGGGAACCACACAGGCCCAGAAGAAACTTTTCTACCATTTGATGCGCGAAAAAGAGAAACTAGAAGCTCAAGGCCTGATTGCCGCCCCCAAACTTTTAGCCGAGAAACTCAATGTCCGAGAAAAAGACGTCGTAGAAATGGAGCAACGCCTCTCCGGCCGGGGTGCAGAGACCTCACTCGAGGCCCCCGTCTTCGCGGATGACGAAAGGCAAACCACCCACAAAGACCTCCTCGTCGACAGCAAGGAAAGCGCAGATGAGGCACTGGGACGCCAAGAGTTGATCCAAATTCTAAAAAACAAACTCCCTGAATTCAAAAAGATCCTCAATGATAAGGAGAGCCGTATCTTAAATGACAGACTGTTAGCCGAGGAGCCGAAAACTCTTCAGGAAGTAGCAGACAACTACGGGCTCACCCGCGAACGTGCCCGACAAATTGAGGCAAAAGTCATTGAGAAACTGAGAGACTTCCTCAAACCGCTCTTATCGCTCTAAAGGCCAGATTTGAGAGAAAGTCCTTTACACCGGCCCCCCTACCATGCTAGTTCCTGACCGAAATAAATAGGAAAGAAACCTTCATTTTAATCATTTAGGTAAAAATCATGGCAGGAAAAACAGCTGTAAAAGAAAAGAAATCTCAAATCATCAAGAAGCACGCGCTCGGCACGACCGATACCGGCTCTCCCGAAGTGCAAGTTGCGCTTCTCACCTCCCATATCAACGAACTGAATGAACATTTCAAAGTAAATCCTAAGGACCACCACTCTCGTCGCGGCCTCCTCAAGATGGTCGGCCAAAGACGACGACTCCTTACTTATCTGAAAAGCTCCGATCAGAAGCGCTATTCTCAACTCATTCAATCTCTTGAATTGAGAAAGTAAAAGCGCCTTCCGGCTTCATTCAGCAGTATTCATCGATTGCACAAAGTACCTCACTAGGAGGGGAATATGATTCATCGTGTATCTTGTGAGATGGGCGGCAAGACGCTGTCCGTTGAAACGGGCAAGTTAGCTAAACAGGCCGACGGTTCAGTATTGGTCAGCTATGGCGACACCCGCGTGTTAGTCACCGTTTGTTCCAGTAAAGAGCCCCGCAAAGGAGCGGATTTTTTCCCTCTCACCGTAGAGTTTGCTGAAAAATTCTATGCAGCAGGCAAAATTCCCGGCAGTTTCCACAAGCGCGAAGGACGCCCCACTCAGGAAGCCACCCTTTCGGCTCGAATGATTGATCGCCCGATTCGTCCTCTTTTCCCAGAGGGGTACTTTTACGACACCCAGGTCGTCGCAACTGTTCTCTCAGTCGACCCCGATGCAGATGTCGATGTAGCAGCTGCTGTTGGAACTTCCGCAGCCTTGCATATTTCCGATATCCCTTTCAACGGCCCCACTGCAGCTTGCAGAATGGGTCGGATCGATGGTCAGTACGTTGTCAATCCAACTTGGACCCAAATTGAAGCGGGTCTGACTGACATGGAAATCTTGATTGCCGGCACCAAAAACGCCATTATGATGGTCGAGGGCGGCGCACGAGAAATCCCTGAAGAAGAAGTCCTCGAAGCGATTATTCGTGGTCACAACGAAATCAAAAAAGTAGTCGAAATCGTCGAAGAACTCCGCAAGCTCTGCGGCAGGCCTAAGCGCGAATTCACTCCTCACTCCCTTGAAGCCTCCGTAAAAGCCAAAGTCGATGCTCAGGCAAAAGATGCTCTTCAAAAAGCTCTGAAAACCAAGGATAAGCACACCCGGTACGAACTCGTTGCTGCATCCAAGAAAGCAACTCTCGAAGCTTTGGTTCCAGCATCGCTCCGCGAGTCTGACGCTAAGGCTGCCGAAGTCGCAGAAAGCGATGCTAAATCTGCTTTTGATCTGCTTCAGTACAACTTGATGCGCGAAATGATCCTCACTGAGAAAGTCAGAATTGATGGTCGCGACACTAAAACAATCCGACCGATCTCAGTCGAAGCAGGCTTGCTCCCGCGAACTCACGGGAGCTCCCTTTTCACTCGCGGCGAAACCCAAGTGCTTGCTACAGTGACCCTGGGAACTTCAGACGACGAGCAAATCGTCGATACGATGTTCCAAAACTCGATGAGAAAATTCATGCTCCATTACAACTTCCCACCTTACAGCGTAGGTGAAACTGGAAGAATGGGTGGACAGAGCCGGCGGGAAATCGGCCACGGAGCTCTCGCTGAGCGCGCCATCAAAGCAATGATGCCCGCTTACGACAAGTTTCCGTACACGGTTCGCCTGGTTTGCGAAACCCTAGAAAGCAATGGCTCTTCCTCGATGGGTTCTGTTTGTAGCTCCTCCATGGCACTCATGGACGCAGGGGTTCCATTCAGCAAGCCAGTCGCAGGAATCGCAATGGGCTTGATCAAGGAAGGCAACCGCGTTGCTGTCCTGTCTGACATCCTCGGAGATGAAGACCACCTCGGCGATATGGATTTCAAAGTCGCAGGGACCCGTGACGGCATTACCGGAATTCAAATGGACATCAAGATCGAAGGTGTTGATGAATCCATTATGAAAACCGCTTTAGCTCAAGCGAGAGAAGGCCGAATTCACATCTTGAATGAGATGAGTCATGCAATCGAATCGCCTCGCGTTGATATGTCCAAATTTGCCCCACGCATCACCACCATGTCTGTCCCCGTGGACAAGATTCGTGAAGTGATCGGATCAGGCGGAAAAGTAATCAAGGAAATCATCGCTCAGACCGGTTGCAAAATCGATATCAACGATGATGGTAAAATCAACATTGCCTCCAACGATGGCGTAGCAGCGCAAAAGGCAATCGACATCATTAAGAGCATTGTAGCCGAAGTTGAAGTGGGCAAGATCTACAAAGGCCTTGTGAAAAAGGTTGTGGATTTTGGCGCCTTCATCGGCATCCTCCCGAGTCAGGATGGATTGCTGCACATCTCTGAAATCGCTCACGAGCGCGTCAACAACGTTCTCGACTTTATGAAAGAAGGCGATGAAGTTGAAGTGAAGGTCATCGAAGTCGATAAAGCTGGAAAGATTCGCCTCTCCAGGAAGGTTCTCCTCCCTGCACCTGAAGGCGGAGCTGCACCACGCTCAGGCGGCGAGAGCCAGGGTGATCGCTCACCTCGACCTCGCAGCGGAGATCGTCCCCACTCAGGTGGTGGCGGGCGCGGACACCGTTCATAATAAGGTCCAACTGAGTAAAAACCCTACATAAGAGGGAATCAGACTCGTTTTGCTACCTACGGGTAAGTGAACGAAGGGGTTAAAACTCAGATTTGGGAATAGATCCCAAGCCAGGCCCGGTTCTAAATCAAAATTCGGATGCGTCCAGTCGGAGAAACCTTGCTGATAGAGGTGACTCCACTGGACCTCTGTCAGTAGATTTAAACCCAGAGAGGGCGCCAGCTGATAAAACACGTTCGGCCCCAAATAAAGTTCCAAATCACTTCCGACTCCCATCGGGTTCAAAAAATTATAGCGAATCGAACTCGACAGTCCCACCGCCAGACGACTTTCAGGAATTGAATAAGTCAGTGCCTGAACGCTCTGAACACCTAGATTCATCCCAGAAACCATCGAAGACTTTGAAAATGGCAAGTGCAGACGGCCATCCCAATAAAGATTCCATCCGTCGGCACTGAACACCGATGAGTCTGCCAGTCGAAAAAATGGGTCGTGAAACTGCGTCAAAAACTGATCCGTACCTCTCACGCTCCAGTTCGCGTTTCCCGAGAATGTGAGAGTTTCCCCCAGTCGATACCCTGCACCTAAAAAATTCCTCAAATTGAAATACTCTCGCTGGCCCAACGCTCCCCCTTGAAACGATGGGCCAGTGACCATTGCCAAGTAATTCACCGAGATATTTTTAAAAATCTGACCCGAGTCGTATCCGGTCGATTGAACCTGCTCAAATGTGCCCAGATACCCGGGCCTTAGAAAATCATACTGATAAAAGTCCTGCTCCATCAAACCAGACTCAATTTCAGCGGCACTCAGGGTTTCCACACAGCAAGCCATCACGCTGGGCCAAGCTAATAAACACCCGAGCCAGATCAAAACCCACCTGATCCACCCCGGATCTCCTCTAGAATTGCGTTGACTTGCACCCACCATGAGCCCCCCGCTGTAAACAGAGAGGCAATTGACATGCCACTAGGGACTCATCGGTCTGAGAGGATTCCCTTGACGCTCTGCTCAACCTCAGCTACCCCGAAAGGAGATGCATAAAGCAAAACGAGGAATCTTCGTGAGTTTTGAGGGCACTGAGGGATCTGGAAAATCCACTCTCATTCGCCACCTCAGCCAAAGTCTTGAAAAAATGGGAAGGAGGGTGCTAGCCACTCGAGAGCCCGGGGGAAATCCTGTTTCAGAGAGAATTCGGGACACCGTCCTCAACTTTTCTATGAATGCGTGGACCGAGCTCCTCCTCTACGAAGCAGCTCGATCGGAGAATCTAGCGCAGCTGGTGGTTCCTGCTCTCAGCGAGGGGAAAATTGTCCTTTGCGACCGTTTTACCGACTCCAGCCTGGCCTACCAAGGCTACGCTCGTGGGTTACCCTGGAGAAAGGTGCAAGCCCTGAATGATCTGGCAACTCAAGGACTCCAACCCGAGTTAACTGTATTCCTGGATATCGACCCAGAGACGGGGCTCAGACGAGCCCAAGATGGGAATCGATTTGAAGCCGAGGGCGTTGAGTTCCAGGTCAAAGTCCGGAGAGGCTTTCTCAGGGCCCGTCGAGAAAACCCCAAAAAATGGCTTACTGTGAAGATTCAGGGTCAAACCCCTGAACAGTTGACCGAAATTGTGCTACAAGAGTTAGTTCGGAGATTCCGGATAGGAAAAAAGACGAAGTGACTCAAGGCCCAAAAGACCAAAATCATGAGCATCACCCACACGCGTTTCCGGAGGCAATTATCCTCCACCACGGAAGATCGCTTTTTTCCGCCATGACCCGATGGAAGCAAAACCACCGCATCCCTCCAGTCCTTTTGCTCACCGGTCAATCCGGCATCGGCAAAAAAGCAATGGCCCGCAAAGTCGCTCAATGGCTTCTTTGCGATACTCCACTCACCGGCGATCATCCTTCTGCTTGTCAGGCCTGCCCTTCCTGCCAAAGTTTTTTAGCTAGGCAACACACCGCCTACACTGAAATCAATCCTGACGAGGACTCTGAATCCCTCAAAATTGAACAATTTCGGGAACTCAAATCCACTGTAGGTTTTGGCACCTATCAACATCACACCCGGGTTATCCTCATCGCCCAAGCAGAACGAATGACTCCTCAGGCAGCCAACTCGATGCTCAAGCTCCTCGAGGAAACTCCGAGTGGTTGGCAGTTTCTACTCACTACCCATGACTCGACCCTTTTACTCCCTACTCTAGTCTCTCGCTGCCAAACGGTGAAACTAAAGCCTCTACCAGTGAACGAAATCCAAGAGCTCTTGATCGAACGAGGGCTTGATTCCGTCCGGGCTCAGGTTTGTGCGGAACTCTCTCAAGGGAGCTGGGATCGCGCTCTTCGCCTAGGGCAGGACGAGTTTTGGGAAAAGCGAAAAGAGGTCATCAAATTTTTAGATTCTCCACACCTTCAAATGAACTCACTCCTTGACTGGGCAACTCAAAAACCTTCCCACTTTGAAACACTGGTAGATCTCCTCGAACAACTCACAGTCGATCTTTTGAACTGGTCCTCTCATGTCCCTCTGCCAACTCCCGAACACTATCCGTGGAAAGCAAGAGATGCGGGACGAGAACTGTCCGCTCACGCTCGGAGCCAAACTCAAAGACAAGGTAGCCCTGCAATGGCACGTCAGTTCTGGCTAGACCGAGCTGAACGGTTGGCCCAGAGTCGGCACGAAGCCCACCTGCCAGTCAATCGCAAAGCGCTCGCACAGGATGTACTTTTCCCTTGGATGGGAGTCCGAATTTGAGACCTCAAGAATGATCTCCGTCAAAAATGTTGGTAAATCATTTCACGGTCGTTGGATTTTTAGAAACCTCTCGCTGGAGATTGGCAATGGGCAATCTATAGTTCTGATCGGCCCTTCAGGCGGCGGAAAAAGCACTTTACTTAAAATTATCGCGGGTCTCATCGTTCCTGACGAGGGCAGAGTTCAGATTTCAAGCAAGAACGTAGGAATGCTTTTTCAGAAGAATGCTCTATTTGATTCGCTTACTGTAGAGGAAAACCTCCTGTTTCCTCTCAAAGAAATTAAAAAGCTTACAGGCATAAAGGCCCAGGAAAAAGCATCTCGCTTTCTGAAGCAGGTCGGACTCAACGGTTGTGAAAAACAATTCCCTGATGAAATTTCAGGTGGGATGCAAAAGCGTCTCGGAATCGCGCGCGCCCTCATTGTTGAACCCGAGGTGATTCTTTACGACGAGCCGACTGCAGGACTCGATCCAATCACCTCAAAAACCATCGCCGACTTGATTCGTAAGCTGATGGTGGAATCCCGGAGCACGCTTCTCACAGTCACCAATGATATGCAGCGCGCCTACCAAATTGGTGATGAGATTTATCTCCTGGCCCAGGGCCAAATGACACCGGGAGGAAACCCCGAACAAGTTCAAGCCACAAAACTCCCCGAGCTGCGTCAGTTCATTTATGGATTAAAAACAGGACCGCTGACCGGAGGCTTGATATGAGCATTCGCTTTGAACAGGTATCAAAGTCGTTTGGCACCAAGCACGTACTGAAGCAGGTGAGCTTTAAAGTGGAGCGGGGAGAAATTCTGTTTATCCTCGGTCGAAGCGGAATGGGCAAATCCGTAACTTTGAAGCACATCATCGGCCTCCTCAAGCCTGACTCAGGAAGTGTTTTCATCGATGACCAAAACGTCAGTCAACTGGACGACCTCCAGCTAGCAAAGGTCAGGCAAAAGTGCGGAATGGTTTTCCAGCACCCGGCTCTCCTCGACTCACTCACTGTATTTGAGAATATTGCTTTTGGTCTGAGGACGGCTCAATATATCCAACTCATAGGACACCCTCTTTCAGAAGACGACATCCGTCGCCGAGTCTGCGAAAAGTTGGCGGACGTGAATTTGAAAACTGAAATTCTAGACTGCTTACCCTCGGATCTTTCTTATGGAATGCAAAAGCGCGTTTCCCTGGCTCGGACTCTCGCGCCTGAACCGGAATACCTCCTCTTTGATGAGCCCACCACAGGATTAGATCCCATCACGACCAACGCCATCAATGACCTCATTCATGATCTTTCGAGAAAACTTCAAGTGACCAGCCTAGTTGTTTCTCATGACATGGCTTGCGCATTAAAAATCGCAGATCGAATTCTCGTCTTGGACCAGGGGAAAATTCTGGCTCACGCAGATCGATCCACTCTTAAACTTTCTCAAGAACCATTGATTCAAGACTTTCTAGCCGAAACTCTTGCACTGATCCCTCCACCAGAACTTGACGTAGCCTCGATCGGAGCCACTGCGCCATGATTCAATTTTTCCAGGACTTGGGAGCTACCAGTCTCTTTTTTGTTCGCGTTGTCCGAACCTTTTTTACCACTCAGGGAAACTTTCAGCCGATCTTGGGGCAGGTGGCTTTTGTTTCTCTCAGGTCATTGTCCACAGTCTTATTTGCGGGTCTGTTCGTGGGCGCCATCTTAGTTCTCCAGCTCGACCTCATCCTCGCTAAATATGACGCTGAACTCTTTCTTGGAGGGCTCAACACATCCACCGTCATCCGCGAAGTAGGTCCTTTAATTATTTCTTTTCTCTTGGCGGGAAAAATCGGTGCTTTCACGGCCGCGGAGTTAGGCACCATGCGGGTAACCGAGCAAATTGACGCAATCGAGTGCTTAGGCACTAACCCGATCCAATACTTGGTAGTACCCAGGCTTTTCGGAATCATGATTTCCAGTCTCATCCTCCTATTCATAGGCTTACTCGTCAGTATCGGAGGAGCAATGGCGGTGGCTTGGTTTGCTTGCGGAATCACAATCCCAGAATTCACCTCGAGCATTCCAAAGTTCGTATCGATCGGCACTTTCGTAGCTGCTCTTTTCAAGGCATTGGTCTACGGAACCATCGTTGCAACTGTCTCCTGTCATCGCGGCTTTATTGCAACAGGCGGAGCACGAGGTGTCGGACACGCCGTAACCCAGGCATCCATTTTCACCAACCTCTATATATTGTTTGCCAATTTTGGACTCTCTCACATGCTCACCCTCATTAATACGCTCACAGAAGGACTCATGGGAGGTTCACCGTGACTGAAGTTCGTATGTGGCTCAGTATTGTGCGATTATTTTTTCAAACCATTTTCAACTTTTTTCAACCTAGTGCTTGGCGTCGCGCAGAAATTATTCATGCGATCGTACAAAGTGGGATTAAAAGCATCCCGATCGTCTGCCTCTCGACGGCCTTTGCAGGCGTTGTTGTCACTCAACAGATCGCCTGGCACATGGATCTCTCTCTCCATGATGTCTCCATGATTCCTGGATTCACAGGGCAATTCATTTTTAGAGAACTGGGAATTGCAATCCCTGCTCTTCTCCTGGTGTCCAAAGTAGGTGCATCGATCACGGCTGAAGTCGGCACGATGAAAGTCACTGAGCAAATCGACGCCCTTAAACTCCTTCGAATTGACCCGATTGAATACCTGGTTTTTCCTCGATTCATTGCAGGAATTGTTTCTGGAGCTTCTCTGACCCTCTTGGCAGTGGCAGTCACCTTGAGCTGCTCTGCAGGGGTTGGGATTTTAGGCTACAACTTTGGAGCGCTTGAGTTTTTAAATGGAATGAAGCATTTTATCGGCGTGGCTGACGTAGTCTGCGCCCTGGTTAAAGGCGTAACGTTCGGCTCATTAATCCCTATCGTTTCATGCGCCTATGGATTTCGTTGCAAGGGAGGCGCCCAGGGCGTTGGCACCGCAACAACTCAAGCAGTCGTTTCGGCCACGGTAGCGATCATTATTTTGGATTTTTTAATTACGTATTTTTTTACGTGGTTTTTATGAACGAGAAAGGGATGAACACTATGAAACTCTCCAATGAAGCCAAGGTCGGAGGCCTCATCTTCTGCTCGGGCCTTTTGGCGTTACTCTTTGCCTGGATCGTCGGGGTGCAAAGTCCCTTTCAACGCTCTGTATCCTTTTATGTGACCTACCATTTTGCAGGTGGAATTGAAGTGGGCTCTCCCGTTCGCGTATCAGGCATCAAAGTAGGAAAAGTTGAAAAAATTGAGTTTTTCGCTCCAGTTGATCTGAAATCCATTGCCCTCCAAGAACCCGGCAGCGTCGAATTTGAAAATGGTAAAGCCGTAGTGCCCTTGAAAGTGAAAATCTCGGTGCGCAAAGACGCAGCCAAGGGAGTTCGAGCCGACAGCCGATTTTACATCAATATGGCCGGAATCATTGGTGAACGTTACATTGAAATCACCCCAGGCCGTCTGAAATCAGCCCAAATCCAAGTGGGAGATGTGGTCGCAGGAGTTGACCCTCCTCGAGTCGACCAGTTGATCTCTCAAAGCTTTGATCTGGCTGGAAAAATTAAGGATATGATCGATGAAAACAAAGGTGACATCACAAAGTCCATCGAGCTCCTTTATAAATTAAGCAGTAACCTAAACCAGACCCTATCTTGGGTCGATAAAAGCGCCCTCTTTAAGTCAGACTTATCCAAACTCATTGAAAACCTGATTGCCATCACCTCGGACGTACGTCAGGTTTCTGACAAGGTTCACTCGCCAGAGGGTGAGAAAACCCTCAAACTCCTCTACCAGCTCCTGTGGCGTTTAGAGCCCATTGATTCTGGAACCATTAAAAGCTTTTTCCAAAAAGAGGGGGTCAAGGTACAATTCTTCTAATATGAGCGAATCTCGAATTGACCTTTCTATCATTGTTCTGACTACGCCAGGCGATCTTTCCTGGACAAAATTAGTCGGAGATTTTTCGCTGCTTTCTACGGGTTCGGAGATCATTCTGGTCGGCTCTAAGCCCCAGTCGGACCTCGTAGAAAGCTCAGCGAAAAAGTCAGACACTGCCGATCGAACCTTTTGGATCTTCGCCCCTGAGAACCGAGCGACGCAACTCAACCTGGCTTTGCAAAAATGTAAAAATCGATGGATTTGGATTCTCAGTCCAGAGTGCCGGGTATCCCCTCGAGCACTCGTGGCGCTCGAAGAGTCGGTACAGAAGCATCCGGACTCAATTCATTACTTTGATCTCGACCTGCCCGCTGAAGCTCCACCGATTGCTCGACTCAACTCACTTGCAAGCTGGCTCAGAGCTCGCCTTCTGGGACTTCCGTTTGGCAATCAAGGCATTTGCACATCACGAGAAACCCTGGAGAAAACAGGGGCTTTTGATCCAAACCTCAACACCAACGAAGATGTAGCGTTTATTTACCAAGCCAAACTGAAACGGATTGAAATCCGTCCGATCGCGCTCCCTCTTCAAGTCAGCAACAAAAAATACAGCCATGAGGGTTGGCTTAACGTAACGAGTCAGGAATTTCGCGAGTCTTGGAAGAAAACGTTTCCCAGTTATCTCTCCTATCTCAAGAAGCGCTGGCTTGATTGAACAGCAGAGGCTCACAGGAGCTGCGCTTGAAATGAGTCGATCTCTTGCTCAGATAACTCGAAATTAAAAATCTCGAAATCTTCCTGCATGTGTAACTCGGTTTGAGATGAGGCGAGGCTACTTTGACATCACGGATTTGCACCAAGTACTGCCTGAGACCATGAACTACGACGTCGAAGTTCCTCTTCTAAGTGCATTTTCTCAGCTTGAGCATGACCTTCGCTAAGACCTCGTTCGTCTGCCCACACTCGAGATAACCGATCCGCCCAAGGGAGGCCATGATCCTGACGAGAACCGTACAGTGCCGTTCTACGAAGATAAAAATCCTCCAAATGCATCACTAACTGGGTCCGGATGGAAAACCGAAGCTGAGCCTCCAGCAATGGAAATCCATCTGGATCGGAAGGCGGCTCGGCAGATGATTGATGCATAGTTTCCTTATGAATTTTTACAATCTCCTCTGCGTCTGCTCCATAGAGTCGAATCAATTCAGCTGGAAGTTTGGATATTTGAGCAGCCGACTCCGTCTCTAGCCGGTCAAAAATTGCAGGAGTTGCATTAGGATTCACTGGCGTTCGGGTTTCGGATCGAGAAATATGGGCGGGCAGGACAACCTGAGAATTCATTTTAGAATCCTCTCTCCACTGTTTTAAAGTAAAATCAACGATCTCCTCCGCCATACTTCGGTGAGTCGTATATTTCCCACCGGCAACAATCACGGTGCCGCCAGGACCGCGATCAATATGATGTTCACGACTCACTTTTTGGAGACTGGTGCCACCTGAGTCCGCCGGTCCATCCGTCGTTTTTTGTACCGTAGCCCCCACCAAAGGCCTAACTCCAACATAAGCACTGATGATATCCGCCGGAGTCAGTTTTAAACTCGGGAAATATTTATTGAGCAACTCCAAAAGGTATCGCACATCTTCGGGCGAGATCTCAGCCTTCTCAGGCTCAGCGGGCGTTGGACCATCGGTAGTTCCAACAATCACGGCACCACTGCCAAAGTCAGGGCGAGGAATCACAAATGAAATGCGCCCATCCTCGGGATGACTCATCACCATGGCACCCGGCAATGGGATTCTCTTGAGATCAAAAATGAGATGAACCCCCTTGCTCGGATTCAACCATCGGCTCCAATTTTTAGAGAGGGAAACCCCAATTTGATCCGTCCATGGGCCGACGCAAATCACCGTGCGGGCCGCTTGAATGGTAAACTCACTCTCTTTGCCTTTGCTCTCTAAATCCCGGACTCGAAAACCGCTGATCAACTGATCATTCCAAAGTGGCTGAATCGCCTCCACGTAATTGGCGATAGCAGCCCCTCCGCCAGATGCCGCTCGTAGAATTTCTACCGCCAACAAATCATCCCACATGGATGCATCAAAATACCGGAAGCCACCCTTGAGACCCTCTTCTTTAAGAAATGGAATTTCCTGGAGAATTTTCTTTTTCGAAAGACTTCGGTGAAATCCAGGAGTCCTAAATAAGGCCAAAAGATCGTAGAGCCAAAGCCCCAAACCCAATATCCCCCGTCCCTTGGATTCACCAGCGTAGACAGGGAGGTAAAATGGAAGCGGCCTAACGAGAGCTGGCACTGTTTTCAGCAAAAGAGCACGCTCAGCTAAAGCTTCGAAAACCAGGCCGAATTCGAAATTTTCAAGATACCGGAGTCCACCATGAATCAACTTAGAACTTCTCGAAGAAGTCCCGAAGGCAAAGTCATTTTTCTCGACGAGTGCAACCTTGAGTCCGCGCGACACGGCATCACGAGCAACAGCTGCGCCGGTAATCCCCCCACCCACGACCAATAGGTCAAAGGTTTCGTTCCGAAATCGCTCGATGGTTTTCTCGCGAGTGCGAAAAGAGAATTCCCCTTCCATAATGCCCCCTCATCTCGCTTTGATTTTACTCTGCTTGCGCTTTTCTTGTCACCGAAATACCCAACTCTGCCAACTGTTCAGGAGTCACGTCGGATGGAGTTTCCGACATGAGACAATGGCCTTTTTGAGTTTTTGGAAAAGCCATCACATCCCGGATCGGACCCACTCCACAAAGAAGAGCAGCTAACCGGTCCACTCCGAAAGCAATACCACCGTGAGGAGGAGTACCATACTGGAGTGCCTCTAGGAAAAAGCCGAACTTTTCTTTCGCCTCTTCTGGGGTCAGACCCAAAATCTTGAACATCGCAGCTTGGACGTCAGGGCGATAGATTCGAAGGCTCCCTCCACCAATTTCCACACCGTTGAGAACCATATCGTAAGCCGAGGCTTCAATTTGATCCAAGTTTCTTCCGGCTACGAAATCTTCAAAGAACTCGGGACGAGGAGAAGTAAAAGGATGATGGCAGGCGTAATATCTCCCCTCTTTATCATCAAACTCAAGAAGTGGAAAATTCACAACCCAGAGGAAAGCAGGTTTGCCCTCTCCGTGCTTGGGAATCATTCCCAGTTTTGCGCCCAACTGGAGTCGAATCGCACCCAGAGCATCAAAAACCACTTTGTTTTTGTCGGCCACAATCAGAACCAAATCGCCAGCCTGAAGCTGAAGCGTTTCAGCGAGTGATTTCTTTTCGGAATCGGAGAAAAACTTTGCAGCCGGAGACTGCAATTCCCCGCTCGCTTGGACTTTAATCCAGAGTAAGCCTTTGGCTCCAAAAGTTGCCGCGTGAGCCTGCAGATCATCTAGATCTTTTCTTGAAAATTTCTCAGCCTGCCCGTGCGCTACTATCCCTCGAATCGAGCCCTTACGTCCGTGAACGTTGGGTGTGAGTGCATTCCTGAAAACCTGAAACTCACTTTTTGAAAAAATCTCCGAAAGATCATTGAGCTCAAGTCCAAACCGAACATCGGGCTTATCGCTGCCAAAGCGATTCATGGCTTCAGAATAAGGCATTCTAGGGAAAGGCAGGTTCACCTCTTGACCCAGCACTTCTTTCCAAAGCTTAGAAATCATGGACTCAAGAATTGGGAAAAAGGCTTCCTCATCCAGAAATGAAGTCTCAATATCTACTTGAGAAAACTCAGGTTGGCGATCAGATCTCAGATCCTCATCTCGGAAACAACGAGCAATCTGGTAATAGCGGTCCATACCGCTCACCATCAGGAGCTGCTTCAGGGTCTGGGGCGACTGAGGCAGGGCATAAAACGTCCCTGGATTCAGACGGCTTGGGACAATAAAATCCCGGGCACCTTCGGGAGTCGATTTATAAAGGATGGGAGTTTCTACTTCGACGAACTGATTTTGATCGAGGTGATTTCGAATGATCGATAACATTCGATGACGAATGAGCAAATTCTTCTGAAGGACGGGTCGACGCAAATCCAAGTAGCGATACTTGAGTCTAACTGATTCGGCCACATCGAGTTCTTCTTCGATCGGGAATGGAGGAGTTTTTGCTTCGGACAGGATTTCGAGATCTGTGCAAACCACTTCGATCTCACCCGTAGGCATTTTTGAATTGGTCATGCCAGGAGGGCGTTGCCGAACTTGTCCTTTGACCCAGATCACATATTCAGAACGAATTCGGCCCGCTAAATCATGAGCAACATCTCCACCCGCTAGAGCAGGATCAAAAACAATTTGAGTCAGTCCGTAGCGATCTCTCAGATCGGCGAAGATCAGCCCGCCGTGGTCTCTTCGTTTAGCTACCCACCCACAAAGAGTAATCGTTTGTCCAAGGTGAGCGAGATTTAACTGCCCGCACGTATGAGATCGAACTGTCCTTTTTTTGCTCATCTTTCGCTCATAACACCGCGAAACTCTAAACTCAATCCCTAAGCAGCCCCCTGCCGCGCTGATCCAGCCTGCACAATCACTTCCTCGAGTTGATCGAGAGTGTAAGGTTTTCCCAAGAACCAAGCCCCCGGTAGATGACTGGCTCGGATAGCGCCTTGTTGTGCTGCAGAAAAGACTACCGTCGGTGGCACGCGACCGAAACGCATGAGGATATTTTGATAAACTTCCTCCCCCGTCATTCCCGGCAGGGTAAGATCTAATAGCATCACATCAGGCCAAGTGCGCGATAGGTACTCCAGTACCTGATCTCCTGACTCTACCAAGTCGGATTGATAATTAAAGGAAGCTAGAACCATTCCAAGTGTTTCACGAATGGAAGCATCATCTTCTACAACTAAAATCCTCATGCAAGCTCCGGTGTAGGCGTTGTTTATTCATAGCTGGGTAAATCAGAACGACATCGGGCAGCCGTTCTTGCATATTTAGCGCCAGAATTCCAACCTATTTGCCAACTTATGAGGCCAAAATGAGAAAAAGCATCAAACCGACAGAAAATCAGTCAAAAACCTTCAGAATAGAAATCGACGCCCTCGGCCCAATAAAAATTCCTGTCAAGGCTCTCTACGGATCTCAAACTCAACGCGCTCTCGAAAATTATCAAATTTCAGGTAGAACCGCTCACCCAGCCCTCATCCGAGCCTATGTGAGGATTAAATCTGCAGCTGCCACTGCGAACCGCTCCTGCAAAGTCATCACCTCGAGTCAAGCAGACCTGATTCAAAAGTCCGCTCTTGAAATCTTAGGAATGAATGAAAAAGAGTGGTCCCACCTGTTTCCAATCGATCCCTACCAGGCGGGTGCCGGCACAAGCCAGAACATGGCCGTCAACGAAGTCATTGCGAATCTTGCAAATCGCAAGGCAGGGAAACCCTTGGGAGAATATGTACCCATCCACCCCAATGATCACGTCAATCGTTCTCAGTCGACAAATGATTCCTTTCCTACTGCAATGCGACTTGCACTCCTTGAATGTTCACAACCCCTAGCAAAGGAGCTCCAAGAGCTTTCTAGATCGTTTGCAAGAAAGGCGAAGGCTTGGCAACTCATTCCAAAATCAGCTCGAACTCACCTTCAAGACGCAGTACCCATGATGTTGGGCCAAGAGTTTTTGGCCTACAGCACCACACTGACAAAATGTGCTCAGTGGATCGAAACTGCAAGAGACCCTCTGAGGGAGCTTGGAATCGGAGGTAGCGCTGCAGGGACGGGAATTACTGTGCCAAAGGGTTACAGTCGAAAAATCTGTCGAGAATTAGAGACCCTCTGCGGCGAAAAGTTGCGAATCGCCCCCAACCTCTGTGAAGCGATGCAATCTCAGGCGCCCATCACCTACTATTCATCTGCATTGAGGCTCGCAGCATTAGAACTCACCCGAATCTGTAACGATCTGCGTCTACTCGCCTCAGGTCCGCTCACTGGGCTCTCTGAAATTTTTCTTCCAGCTGTCCAACCGGGTAGCAGCATTATGCCTGGCAAAGTCAACCCATCGATCCTCGAGATGGCGAATCAAACCTGGTACTCGGTTCTAGGTTACGATCAAACCATCGCCTGGACTGCTCAAGCCGGACAACTCGAGCTGAACGTGATGATGCCGATGATGGCGTATTCGATGCTAGAAGCAACCCAGATTGCGACTCGCGCTTTGTACACACTAAGAACTCGCTGCATCGATGGCTTAGAACCCAATTTACCGCGACTTCGAAGTTATTTTGAAAATACACCTCAAATCGCAACAGCTCTCAGTCCTAAACTAGGATACCAGCAGACAGCTGCCCTCGTGAAAGAAGCACTCAAACTTGGAATTTCAGTTGTCGAACTAGTCAGGAAAAAGAAACTTCTCAGTGAAATGGAGTTGCGCTCACTGCTCAATGCTCGAACTCTGACGGGTTTTAAGGCGGTCGATTTCCCCTAAGATGGTTTGTTCGTGAGCCTCAAAAGAATCGGCATCCTCTTCATATTCTAATTCCGGATGAGCTTCGGGCTTGCACCCAAGAGGGCCAGGACCAGATCCAATTCGAATGTGAAAGTGATTCGAGTGCCCGGGCATGTGACGAACAAAACGATGCAGGGTGTTCCACTCTGGGTCCAAGTGAGCAAAGTGACGACTCAATTTAGCGATATGTTCTTTACCCAGAAAAACAACCTTCACACAAGCCATTGGGTTCTTGAGAATTTTTTTCAAAAACCACCAATTCTTATCTACATCGAATTTACGATGAAAAACTAGTGGAGAGGATTGTCCAGGATGCAAAGTTAGAAATCCGACGTCAGCGTCTTGTCCGGTCGTATGAGAGGCGTGCCTCCGTGACCCTGTCCGACCAAAAAGACACCCACCCCGGGGACCAGCGATATCCCCAAGAACTATATAATTTTTAGAATACTCTTCGCCCGAGTAAGTTTTTGAAACTTCACGACCTAGCCACTCCAAAAGCCCTGCCATCGCATCCGTGCCAAAGTAGGTACACCGACTTGGAAGTTGAACATAGAGCCGATTGTGAACACTAGGAATTACGGGACGCCCACTTGCCAAAAACCCATTGTTAACAGTGCAAAAGGCTTGCTCAGATTTGCGAGCAATTTGATCGTTCAAAAACGAAAGCACATCCCCCAACTTTCCGGAAGAAGCCGACTCGACGTAGTCCCTTTGCTCCTGGGTCATTTCCTGACAAAATCCACGAGAAACCCGTTCTTGCGAACAGGCACTAAATTTTTTCCGCCTGCCGTGCAACGGCATGGCACCGCAACACTGTTGATGATTATGAAAAAAATCAGGGTTCCAGACAGAGCAAAACTGATGAGAGGGCTCACTTGATGATGTCTTAATCGGATCGGAGACTGGGTCGCAGGCAGAAAACTGAGGCTGGTACGACTCAACTGGAGTTGAAGCAAGCCCTTCTTGATGCGAAAAAGTCAGAAACTGAATCAACAGCAAGGACCCTGCTCCGAGTCGGCCAAAAAAGCGAAGTTTTAAATGGGATCTCACTTAAAAACCTTAAATAAAATTCAGGCCCGAGTCAAGATTCTGTTGAATTAATCTCAAGCATTCTTCGAGGTTTTCTAACTCCTTAGACCAGTACTGATGAGAGCCAAAATCTGGAAAAACCCTGGGAAATACTGGATCATCCCAACGTCTTGCAATCCAGGCTGTATAATTAATAATCCGCAAAGCCCTCAAAGGCTCAATCAACCTCAAACTCGCTCGGTCAAAGGTCCGAAACTCCTCATAACCTTCCAAAAAAACATCCCTCTGACAAAAGGATTCAGGATCCCGACCAGGCACCAGCAGCCAGAGGTCCTGCACAGGGGGCGCATTCACCATATCGTCAAAATCGAGGAAAAATGGGCCTGAGGGATTCCACAATAAATTACCAAGATGGCAATCCCCATGAACCCGCTGATAGGCGGCTTGACTAAACCAGGACTCAACCCGCTCACAAATGGATTCCACCACTAGCTGGTAGCGGCTTTCAAACTCCATGGAAATGAATCGGCCCTTCAAAAGAAAATCAAGATTATTCCGCCCATATAGGTCCGGCGTCAGATCAAGCCGATGTTCTGCAACTCGAGTCGAACCTACGGCGTGAATCCGCGCCAAAAGACGACCTACCCGTCTCAGCTGATCATCCGTCATCTCATCCGGCGCACGCCCCCCAACCTTAGGAAAAATGGCGTAATAAATCTCAGCATCAGGAATTTGATGCAACGTTCTACCATCAGAAAAGGTCAGTGGGGCAATCGCCGGAATTTCCTGCTCATTGAGATCCTTTAGGAATTGATGCTCCTCTAAAATCTGAGCTTCAGTCCATCGACCTGGCCGATAAAATTTCACAATTCGGCGATCCAGTTTCAAAAAAGAAGCAGAACTTTGTCCATCCCGAGATTGCCCCTCCAGTTCTTCAGGGAAAGTCTCCGATTCCAACTCTACGTCATAAACGCGGTTCTCAAAGCTGTTCAGGGTGATACAGCGCCCGGTACACATTAACCCCGAGGACTCCACAGCTGCCAAAACCCGCTCAGGCGTCAAATCAAAGAAAAATCCTTTACTCCGCTCGTTTTGATTCACTTCTACTCCGTCTATTCAGACCCGTTCTCTGAAGAACTGCTGAGTTTTAACTTTTTAAGGATTTGATCGACCGGCGTATCCAGACTCTTTTCTCGATTACAAGACTTGCAGGACGGAACGACATTTCCAGGCTGGCTCCTCCCCCCTCGCGCCAGAGGGACCACATGATCCAAGGTCAACTGAGAGGGTGAGAACTTTTGCTGACAGTAGTAGCAAATCCCAGCATTGACCTGACTCAGCCACCACTGCGACTTTCTTAACTTTCGTGCCTTTTCTCGCTCACGCTTGATTCGCTGAGGATCTACGTCAGCTTCATTCAGATCGTAAAAAGAATCTTTTTTGGTCATCGTCTCTACTTTTTGCTGCCCATTTCAAGTAAGGAAGGGGCTCAAACTCTGTTTATGCCCAAATCACTTCCCACAATTGAGTCTACTTTACTGACAAAAAACTTAATTGTTTTGATTACTTAACTTAAGTTTTTAATGTTAGCACGCCGACCTTCTCGAATACCAGGGGTTTTTGGCCGCCAGCAGATGATCACTCCACTCCAAATTTGACTCAAACGTCGGCAAAAGCTATAACCAGGACACTAAAAATGATTCATATTACCAATGTTTCCAAGCAGTACGGTTCACGAATTCTATTTAAAGATGCCAGTTTTCAGGTCCGCCCTGGGGATAAGATCGGCCTCGTCGGAGCCAATGGAGCTGGAAAATCTACCATTTTCCGCCTCATGATCCGGGAAGAAGGCATCGATTCAGGCGATATCAATATTGCCGATAAGATCATCATTGGCTACTTCTCTCAAAATGTCGGAGAAATGCACGGACGCTCTGCTCTGGAAGAAGTTAAGGCCGGAGCAGGCCGAATCTCCGACCTCGCAGAAAAAGTAGCTCAAATGGAGCAAAAACTCCAAGACACAGCCGAAAACCCAATCTCTGATGACGAGATGTCTGACTTACTCGAAAAATACGGCGACGCTCAGCTCGAATTTGAACAACGAGGTGGCTACGATCTCGACTCGCGAGCCAAAGCGATTCTAACAGGTCTAGGCATCGGCCCGGACGATTATGATCGCCCAGTAGAAAGCTTCAGCGGGGGCTGGAAAATGAGAATCGCCCTAGCCCGCATTCTCGCACTCAATCCAGACGTCCTCCTGATGGACGAGCCGACTAACCATCTCGATCTCGAATCCATTGTTTGGCTCGAAGAATGGCTCGTAGCTTTTAAGGGTGCTCTCGTCATGACCAGCCACGATCGTGACTTCATGAACCGAATTGTCTCCCGCATTGTTGAGGTCGCAAACAAGACCATCACCAGCTACACTGGCGACTACGAATTTTACCTCCGGGAGCGCGATATCCGAAAGGATCAGCTCCTCGCAGCTCATCAAAAGCAGCAAGACATGCTAGCAAAAGAAGAAGAATTCATCGCTCGATTTGCTGCAAGGGCCTCCCACGCCGCTCAGGTTCAGTCCCGAGTCAAAAAACTAGATAAAATTGACCGCATCGAAATTCCCCCTGAAGAAAAAACGATGCAGTTTGACTTTCCAACTCCGCCCCGCAGCGGAAATGACGTCGTCAAACTTGAAAACGTGGGAAAAACCTTTCAGCTCGAAAATGGAAAGGCCAAATCGGTATTCCAAGGAGTCAGCGGCGTCGTCAGAAGACTGGACAAAATTGCGGTTGTTGGAGTCAACGGCGCAGGTAAATCAACTT